>SYMJ01000183.1 GCA_005805505.1 Verrucomicrobiales bacterium
CAAACGCTGCAGGAAGCCCAGCAGGCGGCGTACGCTGCATGCGATCGCATCTGCTTCGATGGAATGCAGTTCCGACGCGACATCGGAGCCAAGGGTCTGCGCCACTGACCAGACCCCTCTCCAAGCATCTGGGCCGGCAACCTCTCTCAGAATCAGCCGATTCCGAGACCGCGGCGCAGAAAGGAATATTAGACACCCCGACACTGATTGGTGCTTCTCCTCAATGTGGGAAACGAGCAATGGGACTACAACCTGTTTCCGCCTGTCCACAGTCGGTCGCAACCTATACCTAGCCTGTCCCTGTCCCTCAAACGGACCGCCCCTCAAAGGGACCTTAAGGTTTTGGTGGCGCGTTCCGATAGAACGACAGCCCTTCCGTTGCGGATCTCACCGCTGAACGGAAGAAGTCCAGAGGCCGAATGCCAAATATCTTCGAAGGGGCACATCTTTCCGATAATGCCAAAGTAATGGGCAACGCCATGGTCTTCGGCAATTGCCGCATTTTCGGCAATGCCCGGATCTATGGGGATGCTCAGATCTACGAGGATGCGAAGGTCTCAGGAAATGCTCTGATCTATGCCGACGGCCGGGTTTACGGCACCTCTCGAATCTATGGCGAAGCACAGGTCGCCGGTCAGTCCAGGGTTTACGGAGACGCGCGAATATTCGGTAGCAGCTTTATTCACGGACAGGCCCAAATTCAAGGCACTGCTCAAGTCAGTGGAAGCGCGCAGATCTTTGGCGCCGCCCAGATCCTCGGAGATGCATCTGTCACAGGGAATGCGCGAATTTACGGGAACGCCCGAATTTCAGGAGATTCGCGGGTCTATGGCGATGTCCAAATCCGAGGGTTCGCTCTGATTGAAAGCAGCCAACACTGGTTTTCCTTCACCCAAGGCAATGAGACTATGAGCGTCTACCGCTCATCATGCCCGGAAGGTTTCGAGATCAACATCGAGGGGCAGGAGGCCTCAATCGATCTCCTAGATGAAGATCTGGGGCGTTTCGTGCAGAAAACCATCGAATCCAACTTCGACTTGCTCCAAAAGAAAGTCGCGAACTCTTCGTCGCTCAGACGCTGAATCCGCCACCTTAACAAAACCCGAGACGATATTGATCGATCGCCAAGTTGCCGGACTATCATTTCACGGCGACTGGGATGTTGCCGACACCAACGATACCGAGGCGATCCGGGCTTTTTCCTCAAGCTCTTCTCGATCGATCAGCAACGTCATACCCGCCTCAAAAGCCAAAACCCGGATTCCGTTTTGCGAACAGATGTCAATGGTTCGGGGTCCGATACAGGGGATGTCGAATCGCAAATCATGACCTGCCCGGGCAAGCTTAACCGCCACCGCACCTCCAGATTTTCCAGCAAGCTTTCCTCCCCGTTCCAAACAGGCATCCGTTCCTTCGAAACCCTCCACTGCTAGGGTAGTCCCTTCCTTGACGACCACTGTCTGACCAATCTCCAGGCGGGCAATTTCCCTGGCGATCCCGAAACCAAACCGGATGTCTTCCAGCGCCTTGGTTGGCAGGTTGGCTCCGGCGACATAGCCAAGGCAAGGCATCCAGGATGACAACCAGGGCACCGCCGGAACCAATTCCACCCCGTCCTTGGCGAGCTCGTCGCCAATCGCTCCAAACAAGGTGTGTGCATTCTTCTCCTTGAGTCGCAATAAAAGGCTCATTGCGCGGAGATCCGGACGAACATCAAACAAGTTTCTGGGGGCTATCTGACCCAGCATCACGCACCGGTTGACTCCCCGTGAAGTAAAAGCACGGATCATTCGGGACAATTGACCCACTTTAACCCAGTCGAGCGAGGAGACCTCTCTCTCCAGCGCAGGATCGGTCTCCCCCTCAAAACCAACGGCCACGACGGTCTCACCACGACGACGGGCCTCTCGGGCGAACAGAAACGGCAGGGACTTGCTTCCGGCAATCAGGCCAATCACGGAGTCAGTCTGCGCAAAATTTCCCCGTTGGGAAAGTCAGGGCTCGTAGCTTGGAACGCGTTTCCGAACCGGCCTATGAATAAGCAATCAAGCCTGTCCCTCTTGAGCACCCATTAGACAATAGAGCCTGTCCCTCTTAGACGGACTCCGGGGCCTTTGTAAGAGGCTCCCCTCCCTTTTGGGCGGCACCCTCAAAACACGCATATCCCGGCTCAGGTCGAAGGGATCCCTCTAATTCCGTCCCTCGATTAAGCGAAGGCTTGGCGGAGCTTCCGGAAACTCTTTGGAACAGCGGTCTCGGAGGGTTCCTTACCCTCCATCTCGAGGGAGACCCACCCTCGGAATCCCGCCTCGCGAAGGATTCCCGCAATGCGACGGTAATCGAGGTCGAGGGTGTACCACTCACCTCCACCAGGATAATCCTTGGCTTGGACCATGACTGTCCGAGGCGCAATCCGACTAAGCCTCTCGTAGGGATTCTCCAGAAAGTTGCCCGTATCCATCAACAAACCGAAATAGGGTGAATCGATGGCTTCGGCTATCCGGAGCATTCCTTCCACGGTTCTGGTCAAACCCCAGTGGTTCTCAACGGCAAGGGTCACGCCTGTAGCAGCTGCATGAGGCAGGCATTGCTCAAGGCACTCGATGCACCATTGGAAACCCTGCTCCTCGGTATACCCCGGAAGTACTGGTTCCTCCCCGCGCGCCTTCATCAGGTCATCGAACGAAGCGATGGTGTTCCACCGGCCCGAGTTGATGCGGACACAGGAAACTCCGAGCAAGGCAGCGATATCAATGCACTTGATCGTGTGCTCAACTTGCCGTTGTCGGACAGCCGGATCGGAATCGACAAAATCCTGATGAATGGAGAGGCACACCAGCGAAATGCCATATCGGAAGGCATGCTTTTTAAGGTCGGCCAAATAGACCCGATTCTGTGCAGTGAGCGGTTCCTTTTCGGGAATGTCCATCTGACGATGCAGGATATCCACCCCTTCAGCGCCCAAGGCGGCAGCCCGTTCGATAACCTGATGAATTGTCACTTTGGGATCTCGGAAATGCCAATAAGAGTAGGAGGCAATGGCCAGTCGGATTCGGGGCCCGATCGCCACCGGGGAAGCACCTTGGACCGGGGTGGACATGGCAGATGCTCCCGCCAAGGCAACAGCGGTGGCACCGGTTGATCCCAGAAAACCACGCCTGGAGAGCGCTGAGAGCGAGGGGTTCATCGACCTGAAATTGCCGAGCCTGTCCCTCGAGATCAATCGGGAATGAGACGACCTCTTTTAGAGTCTCTTAGATACGGTAAGCCTGTCCCTCGGGATTAGACCTGAAATCGGCTTTCGATGGCTGGTAGCCTGAGTTTTTCGGGGCGAACGTGATCTTTCTGAGTCACCTCTGGACACTCAGAACTCTCAGAACTGATGACAGCGACCGAGGCGGAGCGATCCCGAAATACCCCATCAAACGCACCCAAGAGCCTGTCCCAAGAGCCTGTCCCTGAGATTGCCCCGAAGACGGCCGGTACGAGATCGACACGAACCTGGTGGAGAATGCGATCGGCCCAACCTGCATCGGAAAAAAAAACTCGCTCTTCATTGGGCATCCGGACGCCGGATGGCGCAGTGCAGTGATCTACAGCCTGTTGATCACAGCCTGCCACTATGATTTCGATCCGGCCGCGTGGTTAGGGGATGTCTTGCGCCGGATCGCGACCTGCACCTCGGCCAACCTGGCCGAGTTCCTGCCCTGGAACTGGAAGCCGCAGGCGGCCTGAGCCCCAACTGCGCGTCGAAGCGGATAGGAGCGGTACGTTGGTGGCCAATACCAACAGGTTAACCCGTTAGAGTCTCAGATCGCCCGATCCGAGGGAACCCTGTGGAACGGCGTACGCTTACGGAATAACTGCAAAGTCCATCCAGGAAAGGTATTACACCGGTTCGCTTTCAGAGAAGTCGGGAACGCCTGTCAGCATCGTTCTGGAACCCACGGAAAGTTGCCGGTTTGAAAATTACGGTTTTGCCGGTTTCTCGGATCCGTTTTCTTTTCGAATAAGCTCCAGCGTTTCTTCCTTCTTCCAGATGAGGCCGAATGCGACTGAGACCTACCAGAGTTGATTATAATTCGTTTGGGCAACCGACAAGCTCAGGCCGGATCGATGATCCGCTGAGTTTCTGGGCTCAGTGGTTTTCAAACCGGCAGGTTTCATCAGTTTTCATACCGTCACTGACAAACGACACATTAGGTCACTACCGACTGCGCCAATAGGCAGCCAGAAGGAGCCAGAAGGGGCTTCACCACACTGAATCGCGCCTCGTCGTTAATACCAGAAGAGGGGGAGGATGCCGATTTATCGGAACATTCTCACCTCTGGGGGGGCTGAACCCGGGCGCTTATTCCTTAAGCTGGCGCTTGGCTTTACGGGCCTCGGTCTTCTCGTTGTTCTCGAATTCCTTCTCGGCCACCCGAACGCCTGGCAACCTCTGACGTTCCTGATCGGCCACCTCACCTGCGTCAGTCGGTGTCGCCAAAATGCTGGGGCGAATGAGGATCATCAACTCGGTGCGGGAACTGTTCTGACTGCGCTTGGAAAACGCTGCCCCGAGGTAGGGAATATCTTTGAGAAGTGGAACACCCGACTTTTGCTTGTCGGTACTGGTGGTGATATATCCCCCCAGCAATATGGCGTCCTTGTCGCGCACTGTCACAAATGAACTCGCCTCACGCTTCTGCGTGGTAGGCGCACTTGTTCCGTTACCGAGGTCCAGATTGGCACCCAGATTGTCCACAGTTTGTTCAATTTGCATGACCACCAAGTTGTCTGGGGTGATGAAGGGAGTGACATTCAATACCACGCCCACTTGTTGTCGGGTAATTGATTGGCTGTTACCAAAACTGCCGCCGCCAAAAAAGGACCCGGAAACAAAGGGTACCTCGGAGCCGACAAAAAACCTGCCCTCGGTGGCGTGGGAGGTGATGACTCTCGGACGTTGGATCACGTTGACTCGGCCATCCGCTGAAATGGCACTGATGGCGACATCCCAATTCTGACCGATCTGGGCAAAGTAGGAGAGTCCTGCTCCCGAGGTCGCTGGGATGCCGTTCACGACGTTGGTTCCAACGGCACCTCCGGTCGATCGTCCCAATTGCTTGAGAAAATCCGAACCCGTACCCAACGGGGCCCCCGAGGGATTATTCACCACACCGCCGCCTCGGTTATTGGCATTGTCACCGAACTGGGCAGGTCGTTGGGCCGCGCTGACGCCATAATTCCAACCGCTGCTGATGTTGACCTCCATGATGATGGCCTCGACCAGTACCTGAGGCAGAAGGGTGTCCACCTTCACCAGCACTTCACGCAGTTTGGCGATGTCTTTCTTGTTGCCGTAAACGATGAGCGAGTTGGATCGCAGATCCGCCGTGATACTGACCGTCTGCAATAATTCAGAGAGCCCACCATAGCCCGACCCGCCCCCGGCTCCACCTCGACCCATGGCATTGAATCGGTTCTGGAAGCTGCCCGTGTTGACGGCCGATCCAGGTTGATTGATGCCACCGCCCAGCTGCTGACCTCCCAGACGTCCATTATTACCCAGGCGACCGGCGCCACCCGACTGATTCATCCCACCGAACTGCCCACCGCCGCCGAACTGATTGACGCCAGAACCCATGCCACCCATGCCACCCATGCCACCCATGCCACCACGACGTCCCGACATACCGCCTCCCATACCACCTCCACCGCCGGCCCCCGTCATACCTCCGCCTGGGGTTCCGCTGACGCCACCCCCGCCAATGACACTCGTGAGGGTCGCGTAAATTTCGTCCACCTTGCCGTACCTGATGGGAATAACCTCGAGCTGAAAGTCCTCTTCTACCTCGATATCGACCTTTGCCAAAATCTCAAGCATCCGCTTCACGTTGATAGCGTAGTCACGCAACACCAGCGTCTTGGTGCTCGCCAAGGCCACGATGCCATTGGCGTTCTTAGCAAATGGGGTGATCGTCGGAACGGCTTCTTCGATGGCCACATGCTTCAGTTGGACCACATGGGTTACAAACTGGCTGGCTTCAGCGTACTGGTCGGCCGGCTTGTTCGAAAATTTGGCTCCCTCTTGCAACGCCTGAGCCACCGGCACTGCGGTCACGAACTTCTCGCCCTGAGGAATCATGGTGATGCCATTGAGGGCCAACACTGTGTCCCACATCTGAACTTCTTCGCTTTCAGTGAGGGTGGTCTGAGTATCGATACTAATCTTGACCTGGGGCAAACCCTGCGCCCGAAGCACCGTCCGCTTGACCAGAGGACCATAAACTTGGTCCAAAAAGACATTCAGATCCTGATCCTTGAAGACGATCGAATCGCCCGGCTGATTGGTTCCGCGACTCTCACGCAAGGCCTTGATGGTGGCATCGTTCATGGCCTGATCCTCCTCCGAGGGCTGACCGACAGCAGCAGCAGCCGGCTTGGCCGCCGACTTGCCCGCGCCTGCTGAACCGGCCTTAGATCCACCGGCCGCCGAAGTGGCTCCTGGCGGCGCAGACGGGGCCGCGGGCACGGAACGCGGGAAACCCCGCGGCAAGGCCGACGGCAAATTGGTCGATGCGACGACAGCAGGGGCGACCCCGGCGGGCGCAGCAGCATTAGTCGCCTTCCTCAAACGCGACGGAGGCTCAGGGAAGGCCGGGAAGGCCGTACCCGGGGTCGCCGATGACGCAGGAGTAGCTGGGGCCACCGTGGTCGCTGGGAAGGTGATGGCCGTTGGGGCCAACGGGGCTCCCGGGGCAGCAGGGGCGGCCGGAGCTTGTCCGCACAGCCGGCCCACGGTGATGGCCGCAACGACCGCGAGATGGATGAGACGCATGTTCACAATCGGTTACTTCTTGGTTGGCGCGTTGGTTCCGGTAACGCGCGACGTGGCTGCTGCGTTGGTGGAAGTCTTAGGCTTGCTGGATGCGGTCGGCCCCGGGGCCGATGCAGTGCCGCCCGAGGCCTTGGATCCAGGGCCGGGGGAAGCCGTCTTGGAATTCAAGCCTCCAGAACTGAGGCCTCCGGCAACCACCACCTTGGGTTTCTTCTGGAAACTGGCGACGAACGTCACCGAAGCACTGAGATTTTGGCCGCTGTTGTCGAGGCGTAGCCGACTCATGTCCCGGACACGAATCATCGAATCACTGGAACCCAGCGCGTAGAGAAAATTAACAAACCCTTCTTCCTTGGCCGTCAGGTCCACAATGACAATTTGTTCGTCGAAAAAGTTGGTGTCCTTGGAGGCGCTCATCCGCAGCGAAGCCACTTGAGGCGACACACGCCCCAAATTGACCGAGTTAGTTGCAGCGGCTGCCGTAATACCCTGCTGCACGCGATTGGCCTGCTCCTCGGGGAGTACCTGGCCACCCGCACCTTCCAGCTCCTTGAGAAGTTTCTCGTAAGAGGACTTCTTTGAAACCTCCTTGAAGTAAATCTGCTTCTGCCCCTCGAGTTTGGTTCGCTCGCGAACCATCACGTCCCATTGGGCAAAGTAGGGCCAAATGAACCAGTGATTGAACAGGAGGCCCATCACGCACAGGCCCACGATGGCCATCCGACGCTCCGTCGGGGCCAGATTCAGTCGATCGAACCAGCGGGTCATGGCGATACACCCTCCTCCCGGCGCAATTCCGCCTCAAAAGACCATACCAGAAGGGGGCCTCGCGGTGTCATGGTCGCGGGCTTGACCTCGGAGAACAGTGGCTTGCCCTCAGCGCTCACGGCGCGCAGCAAATCGTTGTACCGGGTCACTTCAGCCCGATCTCCCTCCGACGCGTTGCCATTGATGACCACTGTCCGACCATTCTTGAAATCCAACTGAACAAGGGTGAGCGCCTCGGGCAATTTTTCCACCACGGCATTCCAGCAGTCGAGGGCGGCAAAGCGCAATGCGACTTGCTCCTGAAGCACCCGGACCCGGGCCTTGAGCTGGAGGGTGTTGGTGTACTGCAACGCCATTGAGCGGGTCTCACCCTGGAGACTCTCGACCGCGGACTTCTGGTAAGTGAGCACGGCCAAATAGACGAACACGCCGGCCAAATAGGTCATGGCCAGTGCGGTGAGCCCTTTGACCCACAGCGAATCGACATACTGACCTCGCTGACGGGTTCGGACCTCTTCCGGGATCAGCGATGCTGGTGAGGGCTGCAAAGCATGGCTGGCCGTGAGACGGGCCAAGTCTGGCTCTGCTCCCGGTGGCTCGACCGAGACAGGCCGAGCACACCACCCCTGAAGTGCTTCGAGGAGAGGGGCCGCCTCAGCTTCGGCGGCCACGACAGTCACGGGCGGCAACGCCGCGAGCCACCCATCCAACTCGGCCGCCCACGCGGTCCCGTTCAATTGAGCCAACAGCAGCTGCGCCGCACCCTGAACGGGCAGGCGAATCATCGAGACATCCCGAAGCACGCTGTCCGCCCACCATCCCAAAAGTGCCACCTGTTGAGCACCGGACCCATCCAGCACGATCCGCAGCAACTCTCCCTGAACTGGCTTTGCCAACAAGCGGCGGACCATCGGCAATTCGATCCGATCGGCCATGTACCCGCCCTGCTCCAATTTCTCAACGAACGCCTCCACGGCGGATCGAGCGGCGATCGTCACCAACGCCGTTTGCTGCGTGGCATCCGGATGCGCCACGCTTTCGACGGTCCACACCACCTGGGCCGGCGGCATTGGAGAAAGTTTCTCGAGCTGAAATTCGATCATCCCGGCCAATTCGGCGGGCGCACAGGCCGGGAGTTGGACGGCGCGGAGAAACACCGATTCCGGCGGCATCCAGGCGATGTCCAGACGGGAGCGGATCAGCAGACGCCAATCCCGCGAGACCACATTGGCTGGCAAAGGCTTGTCTGCGGCGACCTCCCATTGGCCTGCCGGCACCGCGCTGCTCTTGTTGACAGCAAAGTGGTAGAGGTGTCGCTCGCCATTTCGGAGCGACAACACATTGCAGGCATGAGGGATGGGAGCGGCTTTGCTCATTCCGGAATGCCTCCGTGATTCGCGGCGAGGGTCTTCACATGTTCTTCGTTCTGCGTGACGCGGAGCACCTCTTCGATGGTCGTGACGCCCGCCTTCACTTTGGTCCATCCGTCATGACGGAGGGTTCGCATCCCTTGCTTGCGGGCGATGTCTGCCAAAGTCGCAGCCGAGACTCGGTTCATGACCAGAGGTCGAATTGCCTCGGTGACCACCAGAAGCTCATGGATTCCGGTGCGTCCCTGATACCCCAACTGACGACATGCCTCACAACCCACTCCCTTACGGAAGACGGTGGAATCAATTTCGTCTTCCGGAAACCCCACCTTGAGGAGGTAGTCCCGGTCGACCTTCTGCGGTTGGGAACAACTCTGGCAGATCGTTCGAACGAGGCGCTGTGCCATGATGGCCTCCACCGAGGAAGCCACCAAAAAGGGCTCTATCCCCATGTCGATCAACCGGGTGAAGGCGCTGGCTGCATCGTTGGTGTGCAGGGTGCTAAACACCAAGTGACCCGTCAGCGAGGCCCGAATGGCGATCTCGGCGGTCTCGGTGTCACGAATTTCGCCAACCATGACCACGTTGGGATCTTGACGGAGAATGTGGCGCAACCCCACCGCAAAGGTCAGGCCGATGTCCGAACGGACAGGAATCTGGTTGATGCCCTTGAGCTCATACTCCACCGGTTCCTCGATGGTAATGATGCGCTTGGTGACCGAGTTAATGGTCGAGAGGAAGGCGTAAAGGGACGTCGATTTGCCAGATCCGGTGGGCCCGGTCACCAAGATGATGCCGTGAGGCTTGACGATGAGCTCGCGAATCAGCGCGTCTTCCTGCGGGGCAAACCCCAGCTTCTCGAGGCTAAAGAAGATTTTGCCGCGCAACAGTAGACGCAGGGAAACCGATTCGCCCCACACCGTCGGCACCGTGGACACACGGATGTCGATTTCCTCACCCTTGATGCGGACATTGATGCGGCCGTCTTGCGGCAGGCGCGTCTCGGCGAGGTTCATCCCGGCCATCACCTTGATGCGTGAAATCAGTGCTGCCTGGTAGCGCTTGATTTGCGGAGGGAGGGGCGTTTGATGGAGAATGCCGTCGATGCGGTAACGGATGCGCAACTCATCTTCCGACGGTTCGAAATGAATGTCGGTCGCCCGGTCCTTGAAGGCTTCCCAAATGACCTGGTTGACGAACTTGATGACGCTGGCGTCCTGATCATCGCCGGTGATCTCACGCCCGCCGTCGATCTCCAACTCGATCGCGTCGTCTTCTTCGGTCATTTCGTCGAGCGTCTCGGCACCGACGCCGTAGTACTTCTTCAGCGCCTTTTCGATTTCGGCACGGGTGGCGAGAGCGTACCGAACAGCCCCGCCGACATCGAACTGAACACTCGCCAACATGGCCGCGTCGAAAGGATCGGCCACAGCCACCACCAGCACCCCTCCCTCATCCAAAAAAGGAATGATCGAGAACTGGAAAGCCACCTTGGTGCTGATGCGCTTGCGAATTTCCGGAGCGATACTGAGCTTGGCCAAATCGACAAACTCGAGGGACAAGGCCGAGGCCAACTTCTGAAGAAAGGCCTCTTCAGCCAAACCAGCCTCCCGCGCGAAAAACGCCAGCCGGGGCTCGGTTCCGCCACTCTCGACCGATCGCCGCCACGCCTCCGACCACCGATCACACTGGGCAGGCGTCAGAAGGCCTGCCTGGTTCAAAATGGATTTCAGTGGCGTGTACGACATGCTAAACGACCCCCCTGCAACAGCGACCGGCAGGAAAAGTTGCGGGAGAAGTTCTAATCCAACGCTGCAAAAGCACCTCTGGATAGACCACCACTAACCATACCGGCCGATACCGAAACCGAAGAACGCCTCCGAGGAAACGCTTTTCCTAAATTCTTCCTCAGGTTCTGATGCGCCGCAGTTGAACCTCATGTCCGATCTTGATCCCTATCCCGACAGTCGTGCCGCACGGGACGCTTGGATTCTTGCCCGCCGAGTTGGCATCGCCCGGACCGAAAAACTGCATCCCCGGCATCCTTCACATTGGTTGCGGGAATCGGAACCCGATCCGGCTGGGGGACAGGCTTCGATTCTGACGGTGTTCCTGACCAACAAGGAATGTCCCTGGCGATGCCTGATGTGCGACTTATGGCGACACACGCTGGAGGAAACGGTGCCAGTCGGTGCCATTCCAGAACAGTTAGATCGAGCCTTGGCCGCGGACCAAGTTGAGCACCCGCGTCGAGCCCAGTGGCTAAAACTCTACAATGCCGGATCATTCTTCGATTCCCAGGCCATTCCCGCGGCCGATTGGCCGAAATTGGCCCTTAAGGCGCAGTCCTTTGAACGCCTGGTGGTCGAATGCCACCCGAAGCTCATCCGGGACGACCGGATCCTGCCCTTCCATCGCCTGCTCGGCTCCGGAACACGACTGGAATTGGCTCTCGGTCTGGAAACAGCGCATCCCGAGGTTCTTGAACGCCTCAACAAGGGCATCGATCGAGAGACCTTCCAGCGTTCCGCTCACTGGATCCGGCATCACGACATGGACCTGAGAGTCTTCGTCTTGGTCAAGCCGCCCTTTCTCAACGAATCCGAGGCTCTGGAATGGGCCTGCCGATCCATCGATTTCGCCTTCGACTGCGGTGCGAATACTATTTCGCTCATTCCGACCCGATCGGGCAATGGCGCGTTGGAATCGTTGGCAACTCGAGGGGAATTTGCCCCACCGCGTCCGGAGACCTTAGAGTCGGCACTGGCTTATGGGATTCAGTTGGGCCGCGGGCGAGTCTTTGCTGATACTTGGGATCTGGAGAAACTTGAACCGGATGCGATCCGTTGCTCCTCACTTCGAGCCCGATTGGAAGAGGCAAACCAAATGCAGCGCATTTAGAGCCCCAACGATAACTGGGCCAATGGGTGAAGTTCCGACCAATCCCAATCAAAACTCCACAATGGCCGCACCCCAGGTGAGGCCGGCACCAAAAACAACCAGAAGCACGAGGTCTCCCGGTTGGATTCGTCCCTCGCGAACCGCTTCGTCCATGGCGATACCCACGCTGGCCGCGCTCGTATTGCCATAGCGATCCACATTAACAAAGACCTGCTCGGCGGTGGCGCCCAACCGTTCACCGACAGCACTGAGGATGCGCTGATTGGCCTGATGCGGGATCACGCAGCGAATCTGCTCAATGGATAGGCCGCACCGCTCCAGCACCTCGTTCGAAGCGGAGACCATTGCTTGGACCGCGTTCTTAAAAGTCTCCTTGCCATCCATACGCAGGAAGTGTCGCCGATCGGCCACCGACTCCGCCGTCGCCGGACAAGCACTGCCGCCACCAGGAAGCTCCAGCAAGCTGGCTTTCGAGCCATCTGATCCGAGGCACGTCGTCAGAAGACCGCGGGCGCCCGGCCGATGCTTCAAGATGGCAGCACCAGCACCGTCACCGAAGAGCACGCACGTGTTGCGGTCGGTCCAATCCACCACGGAACTCATCTTTTCGGCACCAATGATGAGCACTGTCTCATGCGCACTGGCCTCGATGAATCGGGCACCGATATCCAAGGCATAAACAAACCCACTGCAGGCAGCCTCAATATCAAAAGCCACGGCCCGGTGAGCGCCCAATTTCTGCTGCACCAGGCAGGCGGTGCTCGGGAACGGCATGTCCGGGGTGATGGTGGCGACGATGATCAGGTCGATATCGGCGGCCGTGACCCCGGCGGCAACCATCGCGCGACGGGCTGCCTCCAATGCCATGTCCGAGGTCGTTTCGTTGGCTGCAGCGATACGACGCTCGCGAATACCGGTGCGACTGGTGATCCATTCGTCCGAAGTCTCCATCATCCGCTCCAGATCGGCATTGGTCATCACCCGTTCGGGCACATAGGAACCGAGACCCACGATGGAGGCAGAGCGAAGCGGTGCGCGATGGGTTCGGGGATGGTTCAAGAGATTCTCTAAAAATCAGGGGGTCTGGGTGGGAGTTGCAGGAGTCACGGGCACCGGAGAATTGGACACAGGCAAGTCCGGTGAGGTCAATGCAACAGCCGAGGCCGCTTGGGCGATGGCCGAAACCAAGGTCTCGTTGAGACCCAGCCTCACAAAGCGAACCGCCTGACTCATGGCATGCCCGACATTCGAGCGTTTGGCGCTGCCGTGAATTTTGATCACACACCCATGGACTCCCAAAAGCGGCGCCCCGCCGTACGCCTCGGGGTTCATCCGTGTACGGATGCCCTGCAATCCCCCACGAGCGATGGCGGCTCCGAGCATTCGCCATGGGCTGGCTGTCAACTCCTCGCGAAGCATGGCTCCCACCGCCTTGCCGAGACTCTCGGCCGACTTCAGAACGATATTGCCGACGAACCCATCACAAACGCAGACATCGACGCCATCCATGAACAGGTCGTAGCCCTCACAGTAGCCAGTGGAGTTGAGCCCTGAAGCCCGGATCAAGGGCAACGCCGCTCGGGTTAGATCGGTCCCCTTAGACTCTTCGGTGCCATTGCTCAGAACGCCCACGCGGGGGCTCTGCCTGCCCAACATGGCCCGCGAGTAGGCAGATCCCATCACCGCGAACTGGAGCAGGTTTTCGGGGGTGCACTCCGGATTAGCTCCGCCATCTACCAAAACCCATGCCCCCGATTTAGAGGGCATGATGCAGGCGATGGTGGGGCGCTCGATGCCTTCAAGGGTCCGCAGACGGATAGTGGCTGCTGCGACGATTCCTCCGGTGTTGCCGGAAGAGATCACCGCATCGGCCTTGCCATCCCGAACCAACTCGACGGCCCGAAGGATTGAACAGTCTTTCTTCTTGCGAAGACCATGAACCGGCTTGTCCTCCATGGTGAGAACCTCGGAAGCCGGATGGATCGCAAGGCGCGGATCAGAGCAACCGGTGCTCAGAAGCAGTGGCTCCAAAACGGACGGTGGTCCGACCACATAAAGGCGGGAGATCGACGGATCGGCCGCCAATCCAAGCTTCACGCCCTGGAGGAGTTCCTCCGGACCGTGGTCGCCGCCCATGACGTCCACTGCCAGGCGCATAAGCAAAACGCGCCGGTCCGTCAAAAACGGACACGGCGCGCCTAGAAAACTTAGGCTGCGACGCCGACGTTGATCACCTGGCGACCATCGTAGAAACCACACTCGGGGCAAACCCGGTGAGGCAGCGACGGAGAAGCGCACTGGGTGCAGATCGCCAACTTCGGCAGGGTGAGGACACTGTTGTAGGCTCGGCGCATGCGTTGACGGCTGCGCGACGGTTTGCGTTTCGGGACGCCCATATTCGGTTCGGTTACAATTTCAGATTATCGAGGGCACTCCACGCCTTGTTCGGCTCAGCCTGCTCCCTCACTTGCAGTTCGCGGGACTGGCCTTTCGGCTTCAACCCACGACAGTCAGGTCCGCACAACGGATTCGTTGGCAGAGAGAGCAAAATGTCCTCTCGGACCGAAGGGGTCAAGTCTGCAAAATCTCCATCCACTGGCAAAGCATCCTCACCCTCCAGCGGAGAGAGGACGGAGAACTCGTCCAACTGCACCTGAAGAACGAAGGATTTGAGACATCGGGAACACTCGCAATCCACATGGGTGCGCAGACTTCCGGTCACCAACAAACTTTCAGACTGGCGATCCACCGTCAGCTCATATTCCACGGGATGCGACAGGCGCATCAATTCATCGTGGAAATCCGGGGCCAGTTCGGACCCTAGAATATCCCCATCGAGTTGAATGGACTCCTTCTCCAAGAGGCGAAGATTCACCTTGAGCGACATGGGGATAGGATCGGCAGGTCGAGAGGCGGATGCAACTGACGGATTGATCTCAGGGACCGATAGCGGGAGATCCGGGCAAGAAAAAGCGGACGGCCCCATGTCTCATGGAACCGCCCGCGTTGGAGAATCAAGAACTAAAACCTCAGGCCTTGCCGGTATCGGCAATACTCACCGGCCGGTAACCACCGATGGCCTTGAAGTAGAGGAAGAGCAACAGGTAGATCGCAGCCATGGTCGCCGGGATGAACGAGTCGGCCTTGAGAGTCTGACGGTCACCCTGAATGCTCGCTTCTACGACCACCTTTTGTTCAGCGGTCTTGTTGGTAGCGGTCTGAGCGGCTGAGAGCTTCGCGCCATCCAAACCATTGGCCGGAGCCAAGAACAGGAAGGTGCTCGGCTTTTCTGCCTTGTAGGTGGAATAAATCGCCGCGTCCTGCTTCTGCAGGGCCTCACCCGCAAAACGATCCTTGGCATAGCCCAGACCTGCGGAGCCGAGCAAACCGGCCGACATCATACCGACGCCGCCCATAATGGAGATGGCGATCGCACCCGTGCGCGGGAAGCGGTCACTGACCACGGCGAGCATCGTGGGCCAGAAGAAAGTCTTGCCCAACGCGTAAACCGACAGTGCGAGAATCGCACTAATGAAGGTGGTGATACCGCTCACCAGGTTGAGCCCAACGCAAGCCAGAACAGCACAAATGAACAATAGTCCCACCGGGGAGATCTTCAGATTCTTCTCGATGAAATGAGCGCAGAAGCGCAGGGCGAACATGAATATCGAGGTGTACACGAAGAGGATCTTGCCTTCCTTCGGGGTGAGAATGTTGCCGGTGATGTTCTGAATCCATCCGTCGGTTCCCAACTCGACAGCACCCACGAGTGCGTGGGTCACGAAGAGAACGAAGAGCAACCAGGCTCCGATGGAGAAACCGGTGATAACCGCCACCGCTCCGAGGATTACAGCGCCCATGGCGTAGGAGACAGCCGGAGAAAGCTGAAGGGCGGTCTGGAAGAAAAGAACCAACAGGTAGCAGGCAACGGCCGCTCCCAAAATACCGACATCCTTGAGCATTTCGCCCACGCTCAAACCCTTGGCCGAAGCTTCGGACTTCGGGAAGCTCTGGCCCATGAACAGGAATCCGTAGAGGACAGTCGGCACCAAGAACAAGGCCAACTGCACCTTCCAGCTCATGGCATCGGGACCTTCACCGAGGAACCAACCCACCAGACCACCGAGCACCAAACCGGCCGGCCAGCTCGCGTGGAGGATGTTCAAATAGTGGGTGCGGTTCTTGGGGAATAGCGTGGCCACCAGCGGGTTGGCCACCGCCTCCAGTGTTCCATTGGCCAAAGCGAAAATGAAGGTGCCCCAGTAGAGGTAGGTAAAGGCGGCCGATTGGGACTGTCCCTTGCTCGCAGCAAAGGTCACGAAGGCTGACAGGACGTGGAAGAGGAATGCAGCGACGACAAGCTTGCCGTACCCGATCTTATCGACCACCACACCGCCGATGATAATTCCAAAGCAGAAGCCGGTGAATCCCGCGCCACCGATGTCACCTAACTGAGCGGCGGTGAAACCAAAATCAGCCGCCCAATTGGCGAGGATGCCGCCACGGATGCCGAAGCCGATGCCGGCCGCAAGGATCGCCATGAAGCCTGCAAACAGCAGCCGCTTTGCATTAGGGGCTATGCCCTCGTTACTTCCATTACTCATAGGGGGTACGTGTGTTGATACTGTGTTAAGACAAGTCGGACGTGGAACGTCAGGATTTACCGACACCATCAGCCGCCTGTCCATTCCTTGCTTTGGATTTCTGCGATTTAACTCTCAAAACCCAGGCCTGATGACTCGAGAGCGGCTCATCCGACGTAATTCCGCGCCTGCCTCAGACCGATCGATCCCGAGCTGCGAAGCGTTCAGGATTCCGGCGCCAGATTTTCGGCCACCGGATTGCTGTAGGCCTTGATGGCCGGGAGAACCCCAGCCAAAGCCCCGAGCACCACCAACGCCAGCGGGGCGATGACCAGGACGGGATCCCAGGCCCAGGGATCGAGAACCACGCCGGTCTGGGCCCGAATGACAGCGGACACTGCACCCATGATCACGGCGTACAGGCCCCAGGCCAGGACCATCCCGAGGGCCGCTATCGAGGTGGCCTCGAGGATGATGGAAGCGAAAACGAGGATCCGACGAGCACCGAGTGCCCGCAGAATGGCCAAGTCGCGGCGGCGGGCGCTCAAAGAATTATAAATGCTAGCCAGCACGGAACCCGCAGCCACCAGCGCCACGAGGTAGGCCACCAACTCCAGAACCTGATCAAACCAACCCATCTTGTCGAACAACTGAGCCAAGACCGTTCCTAGCGGCCAGGCGAAGGTCAACCTGTCGCCCTGCTTGTTGTAGAGCATGTCCAACTGCTGGCCCGCCACCGCACTGCGCAGCTTCACCAGCACCGCACTCACATCGCTGGCGGTGGCCGCGGCGTGGCCGGACATGTTCTGGAGTCCCGCCAGCGGAATCCAAAGCACTCGGTCGGCTGGGGTGTTGGAAGGTTCCAAAATGCCGGTGACCACGTATTCGTCCTCGTGCTGCTCCTTGGGATTGAAGTTGAGGCCGTGGTAGGGCTTAAAGGTGTCACCCGGCTTCAACCCCAGGCGTTGGGCGACGAAAGACCCCACCACTGCCTCGCGATAGCCGTCTTCGAACCAGCGCCCACCGGCCACCAACCGAAAACGCCGCCCCGGAGCCGCCTCAGCCTCGGTGAAGAGGTTGGTCAGCGTACCCACAATGCGATAACCCAGATAATTATCACCGACCGCGATCGGAACCGCCAGAGCCACCACCCGGTTGGAGGACAGCGTCTGAAAATCGGAAAACGCGACATTTCCGGGCGAAGCCTCCAGGTGAAACAGAGCATTGAGCACCAGCTGCAGCTTCGCCCCGCGGGCCCCCAAAACGGCATCCCACGCGCCGGTCTGCCCAGTAAAGGTCGCACGAGCCTGACGTTTGACCACCCAGACCGACATGAGTAATCCGCCAGCCAGAGCCAGAGAAAGAGCTGTCACCACGGTCGAGAGCAGGTGTTGCCGCAGGCTGCGGCGAACCAAAAGCCACAAGATCACAAGGCCACCTCCGTCCTCGAAGCCTGATTGAGAGTGGCCAGAGATTCCCGGCGCGGGAACGACGCCAGAACCGCCGGATCATGACTCACCAAGAGCAGCGCCGAGCCCTGCTCCGCGCATAATTCCCGTATCAGAGCCAAGGCCTGGGCAGCATTGGTCGGATCCAGGTTACCCGTAGGTTCATCGGCCAAGACCAACTTCGGTCGATTAGCTAAAGCTCGAGCCACGGCCACGCGCTGTTGTTGGCCGGTCGAAAGCTGCCGCGGAAAATAGTCCAGTCGATCACCCAATCCGACCCGTTCCAACAGCGACCGAGCGCGGACCCGATCCGCACCCGGCCCGAAGGACATCCCCAAGAGAACATTCTCCAGACACGTAAAGCCCTGAAGCAAATTGAAGGTCTGGAAGATGTATCCGATCACCGCAGCCCGGTGACGGTCCCGATCCGGTTCCGACAACGCGGTCATATTTTGACCATCCAAGAGAATGTGTCCGGAGTCTCCCGTCAGAATACCCGCAATAAGGTTTAGAAAAGTGGTCTTGCCGGTACCGCTAGGACCACTCAACGCCACCTGTTCCCCGGCACTGAGTCGGAACCCTGGAACATCCACCACCGGCAAGAGTTGCCCGTAAGGTGTTCGGAAGCTTTTCCGAAGGTTTTCGATCTCAAGCAGCGCCATGGACAAGGGACAGGCTGCATGGAGCAGCAAAACTTGGCCATCGACTTTTATAAAACGCTTGGAGAGCCGCCTCGGACAAGGGACAGGCTCTTCGGACAAGGGACAGGCTCTTCGGACAAGGGACAGGCTCTTCGGACAAGGACAGGCTCTTCGGACAAGGACA
>SYMJ01000184.1 GCA_005805505.1 Verrucomicrobiales bacterium
GCCCTGCTGGAAAGCCGTGAGCAACCCGACCTGGCGGCCATCATGAGCAAGCTGGAGAGCGCCGCCGACGGCATGCAAAACATGACCAAGAGCTTCAGCGGTGAGGAGTTCACCAAGCTGCTCGGACCCATGACCGACATGATTAAGGACAACCAACCGCGCATTGCCTCGATCTTGAGCAACCTCGACAGCGTAACCACCGGTATTAACAAGGGCGAAGGCACGCTGGGTCGACTTCTGAAGCAAGACACTTTGTACGTTCAGACGCTCCAGGCGGTCACCAACCTCATCGCGTCTACCGAAGACCTGAAGCTCACTTTGTCCACGACTCGCCAAATGATGGCCGACATGAACTCCGGTAAAGGAACCATCGGCCGCCTGCTGGTGGATGACTCGCTGTTCCGTGAGACGACCAACATGATCACCAACCTCCGCGAAGTGGCCGAAAAGTTGAATCGAGGAAACGGAACAGTCGGTCAGCTCATCAATGACGATGCGTTTTTGCGAAACCTGAAGCTCACCCTTCAGAAAGTCGAAAAGGCTACAGAAACTCTGGAGGATGCCGGACCACTTCAGGTCAGCGGCACGGCAGCGGGCAGCATTTTCTGATCCTCCGTACAAGGAGCTCTCTATCTCAGGACTGAGCGACCTCAGGGCTGAGACGCGCCGCTCGACCAATCCCAGACGCTGAGGGCCTTCAGTTCCCGGATGTAAAGTTCTGAACCATCCACCGCCAAGTGGGCCCAGGCATCGGATTCAGCCACCTTGCGTCGGGAAAGGACGTCAAATTTCTCCGGGGTGGCTTTGAACAAGATCAGCTCCCCGCGTTCGTCCAAGGCAAGGACACGATCAGCCTGGGCGACCATGCTCCAGTATTTGCCGAAGCTCTCAGTGGTGGTCCACTTCTCGGCACCCGTCGCCAGCTCTATGCACAGAGCTCGTTGGCTCCGCAACTGGAGGTAAGCATGTCCCTCGTGAATGATCGGAGAGGTCATGTAGCCTTGCGCTTTGAATTCCCACGCGGGCACCGCCCGGAAGACACCGTTCTCCGAGCGAATGTCGATGCCCAGCGTTTTGCCACCGTAGGTCGCGGTGAAGAGTCGATCCTTCCCGGCAAAGGTCGGCGTGAGGATGTTCATGCCACGGAAGGATTCAACCGGGAGGGACCACAATTCGGCGCCATCCTCCAATCCCACCCCGATGAGGCGTGTTCGAGCCTGGACCACCAATTGGCGTTTTCCGGCCAGAGTCAGGATGACCGGAGATCCAAACGCATTGCCCATCATGCCGCCACCATCCCGAACCCCATGCCACACCACCTGACCATCGGTTTTGCGCAGACGGGCAACACCCCCACCGGCCTGGACATATACACTGTCGCCATCAACCAAGGGTGAGGAGACGAAGCCGAAGGTGGGCAGGTCTGAGCCGAACCGTTTCAAGAAGTCCAACCGCCAACGTTCGGAACCGTCGGCCGTGTTCAGCGCCACCAACACATCCCGCATGCCGGCCACATAAAGCGTGTCACCCTCGAGGGCCGGCGTAGCGCGGATCCAATCCCCATTGGATCGCGCGAAGAATGGAACGGACATTGCCCCTTCCCAGTCCCGCTTCCAAATCACAGAGCCATCGGAGCGACGCAAGGCAGTCACCTGCTCACGCTTCTTGTCCACGGTCTCGGTGGTGAAAACCCGCTCGGCATTCATGACGGGCCCGGAATAGCTGGGGCCGAAGGGCAAACGCCAGCGGCGCTTGAGGCGGGATTCTTCCAGCCCAGAGGGCCATTTCGAGCCCGAAATCCGGCCATCCCGATTCGGGCCACGCCACTGGTCCCACGATTCGGCAACCATCAGTGACGAGCACAGCATCGGCAACAGTAGCAACCATCGCGGCAACAAGGTCGGGGCAATCATAGTCCAGCGTATCGCACGATCCCGGTTCGTCAAAAAAAGCACCTCATCCGATTGCACCTCCCGCGGAACATGCTATCGCTTTTCCGCGCCCGGCCAGACGCCGGGAAACACTGAATCCTGCCAATTTGTCATCCAACCCTGTTGATATGAGCGAACAGATCACACTTCGAGTCGGTCAAACCGTCCCCCATTTCGAGATGGAAACCTACGATCCCGCCGCGGGCGAGTTCGGCAAGTTCTCAATCGAGGAAGCCAAGCGCAGCGGCCGCTGGACCGTGTTGGTGTTCTACCCCGCCGACTTTACATTCGTCTGCCCCACCGAACTGGCCGACCTGGCAGTGGTCCACTCCAAACTGAAGGACCTCGGCTGCGATGTGTATGGCGTGTCCACCGACACCAAGTTCGCGCACCTGGCATGGCGCAATTCGGAAAAGCTTCTGGCCGACGTGCGGTACCCCTTGGCCGCGGATCCGACGGGTGCGGTTTCGAAAATCTTCGGCGTCTATGACTGCGGCAGCGGCCTGGCCCTCCGCGGCACGTTCATCATCAATCCGGAAGGCACTTTGGTGTCCAGCGAAGTCAACATCTACAACGTGGGACGCGATGCCTCAGAATTGCTGCGGAAGATGGAGGCCAACGCTTACCTCGTCCGCCATCCCGATCAGGCCTGCCCGGCCAAGTGGAAGCCCGGTTCCAAGACCCTGACCCCGAGCAAGGACATGGTGGGCAAGGTGTTCGAGGCTCTCCAATAAGAGCCGAAATCCAGGCGACCCACACCTGACGACACTGTCGCGGGGCACCGGAGATTTAACCCTCCGGTGCCCCTTCTCTTGAGAGCCTGTCGGAAAATGGAGAGGGATTCTTTTGGTGGGGGAAGAGTTCTATTGGCGAGGGCTCCTCCGCCCCCCCCAAACGCAGTGCCTCCGCATTGCGCCTGCTTTGTCGTGCCTGCTTTGTCGATTGCGCCGCGCACGCAGACTCTTGCAGCCTCCCGTGGTGGAGCACTTGGATCCTCAACTGATTCGAACGGCCCTGATTCAGGCCCTAGAGGAAGACCTCGGTGGTGGCGACGTCACCAGCTTGGCCTGCATCCCAACCGAAGCCATCTCGACGGCTCGGATAAATGCCCGTGAACACCTCACAGTCGCCGGTTTGGCATTTGCTGAAGGGGCCTTCCGAGAACTAGCACCGAATGCCGTGATCCGTCGGTGCGTGGAAGACGGGCAGTCCTGCGAAGCGGGGGTGACGCTGCTGGAGATCTCTGGACTCTCTCGGGCCTTGCTCTCGGCAGAACGGGTGGCCCTCAATTTCGTGCAACGCCTCTCGGGAGTCGCCACCGCCACCGCCCGCTATGTCCGCTTGCTCGAGGGGACACGGACCCGAATTTTGGACACCCGGAAGACCACCCCGGGCTGGCGCCCCTTCGAGAAATACGCGGTGCGCTGCGGAGGCGGGGTCAATCATCGGATGGGCCTCCATGACCGGATCCTCATCAAGGACAACCATTTGGCAGCGCTGGCACACGCGGCTCCCGACCCGGTGACTGCAGCGGTCCATCGCGCGCGCGCCCAATTCCCATCGTTGTTCGTACAAGTCGAAGCCGACTCTCCGGAGCAAGCCCAGCGAGCGGCCGAGGCCGGTGCAGACGGGATCCTGCTGGACAACATGCCCCTTGAGGTATTGCGAGAGTCGTTGAGACGCATTGCAGGCCGCTGTCAGACCGAAGCCAGCGGGGGCATCCATGAAACCACGGTGCGAGCGGTCGCCGAGACCGGAGTTGATTTCATCTCGGTCGGTGCGCTGACCCATTCGGCCCGTGCGGTGGATATCGGTTTGGATTTCCTCCAGTGAATCCTGACACCCGCATTTTGGCCTCACTGAGGGCCGCCGGAGAGGCCGGTATCTCCGGAGCCGCATTGGCCAAGGACCTGGGAGTTTCCCGAGCGGCCGTCTGGTCCCGGATCGAGGAGCTTCGCAAGGCCGGCTATGAAATCGAGGCCAGCCCTCACCACGGTTATCAACTCCGCTCGTCCCCGGATCGCCTGCACGCCGACGATCTCCTGGCCCGCTTGGGACCTGGCAAGATCATCGGGCGAGATATCCAAGTCTTCCAGGAGACGGCCTCCACCAACGACGTGGTGGAGAAAATGGCCCGGGACTCGGTCCGCGAAGGCATCGTCGTCTTTGCCGAATCGCAGACCCGGGGCCGGGGGCGCCTGGGTCGGCAGTGGATCTCGCCCTCGGGCAAGGGGCTCTGGTTCTCCGTCCTGCTGCGTCCCCAACTCCCTCCAGCAGCCGCCACCCAATTGACCGTGGTCAGCGCGGTTGCCGTGGCTCGCGGGATAGAACGCCACACCGGACTGAAGCCCGAAATCAAGTGGCCCAATGACATCGTCTTCGGAACTCGAAAGGTTGCCGGCATCCTGCTGGAGCTGGGGGCCGAACTGGACCACATCCGGCACGTGGTGCTGGGCATTGGCATCGACGTGAATTTGGACGCGGATGAGATGCCCGAAGAATTGCGTGCCATCGCCACATCGCTGCGCATCGAAGGGGGGCGCACCTTCGATCGATCCGATCTCGCTGCCACCGTCCTCGCGGAGTTGGACGCGGCCTATGGTCGGCTCCGTCGGGGTGACTTCCATGAGATCAGCGACGAGTGGATGCGGCGCTGTAGCACCCTGGGTCAACGGGTCACGATCCGGATGGCCGACCGAATCGTCGTTGGCCGGGCCGAATCCCTCAATGAAGACGGGGCCTTGCTGGTCCGGACTGAGCACGGTCGATTGGAGCACATCATTGGGGGAGACGTGTCCCTAGCCAAGGGCTCCACGCCATGATGCTGCTGCTGGACGTGGGCAACACCCACACCCACGTGGGCTTGGGCGGCCCGCGCAGCCTTCGAACGCTGGGTGATATTCCCACCTCGGCGTGGTCCGATGGGACCGCAACCGGACTACTCGAGGCGCTGCTTCCCAAGCGCATACCCGACCAACTGTGCTTCTGCAGTGTGGTTCCTAAAGCAACCCCCCTCCTCACCGGATGGGCCCACTCGCGGTTGAAGCTAGCCCCCCTGCAACTGACCCCACAGTCCTTGCGCGGTGTGGGCATCGATTACCCCCATCCGGACACCATTGGTCAGGATCGTTTGGCCAATGCGGTCGCCGCCCTTCACCACTACGGAGCTCCGGCGCTGGTCGTCGATTTTGGTACCGCGGTCACCTTCGACGTGGTGGACCAGTCGGGTCGGTATGTCGGTGGCATCATCGCTCCGGGGCTTTCGGCAATGACGGATTATCTGCACGAAAAGACGGCGCTCCTGCCTCGGATTCGTATCCGGAATCCCCGGCGGGTGGTCGGCCGCAACACCGAGGAGGCGATGCTCTCCGGAGCCGTCTTCGGTTACCGGGGTCTGGTGCGTGGCCTCATCATCGAGCTGCGCCGAGAACTCGGGGTGAGCCGCCTGCCGGTCGTGGCCACCGGCGGCTACGCCCGTCTGATTGCCCGCGGATTGCCGGAGATCGAGGCGGTGGTCCCTGGATTGACGCTGGAAGGATTGCGACTCACTGCCCTCGCCCATTGCGCAAAGCCTCTTCCCACATAAATTGCCGAACATGGCCAAATCCATCGCATTGAGTCTTCGTCTTGGTGATCCGGCCCCGCCGTTCAGTGCGGTGGTGACCGACGCTTCACACATCACTTCCAAAGACCTTCTCGGGAAGCCGGTGGTGATTTACTTCTACCCGCGCGACGACACCCCGGGTTGTACCAAAGAGGCGTGCGGTTTCCGCGACCAGTATGCGGCGATTCAAAAGGCGGGAGCCGTTGTGCTTGGAGTGAGCGCCGACACGGTAAAATCCCACGTGAAGTTCACCAACAAGCATCAACTTCCCTTCCCCCTGGTGGCGGACACGGAGGCGGTGCTTGCCAATGCCTTCGGGGTTTGGGGCGAGAAGGTCTTCATGGGACGGAAGTACCAGGGTATTCATCGAGTGACCTTTTTGATCGGCCGAGATGGCCGGATCGCACGAATTTGGGATTCAGTGAAACCGGAGACCCATGCCGAGGAAGTCCTCGAAGCACTGAAGGCGCTCTAGCTGCCACGATGAGGCAGACCCGAGCAGGTCCACAGCGGGAGGAGGCTGTTGCAGGCAATTCCGCCCCTCCTCCGAACCTCCGATAATACCGATATCGGATTTGTCATCCCAAGATCGAATCGACCATGCTCTCAAGAGCCTTTGCCGATCCTAAGATCCGGGAGGTGTGATTTTCCGATGAACCAATCCGAAATAGCCTCCTGGGTGGTGACTCATCACCCGGCCCACCGTTTTCACGGAAAACGTGTGCTGCTCATCATCCCCGATGGCACGCGCACCGCACCCATCGGAGCCGTCTTCAAGGCCTTGCACGCCGAATGGTCCGAATCGGTGGCCGCCTTGGATATCCTCATCGCACTAGGCACCCATCCTGCGATGTCCGAGGAGGCCATTTGCGAGCGGCTAGAGATTACTGGCGAGGAACGTGCCTCCCAATATCGAGGGGTCGGATTCTTTAACCACGAATGGGACAACCCGGCGGCCCTGGAAACCCTGGGAGTTATCCCCGCCGAAGAGATACGAACCCTGTCCGACGGGCTCTTCGCCATGGATGTCCCCGTGTCGATTAACAAGCGCGTCTTGGGCTACGATCAAATCGTTATCATCGGTCCAGTATTTCCCCACGAGGTCGTCGGGTTCAGCGGCGGCAACAAGTACCTGTTCCCCGGAGTCAGCGGTCCGGAAATTCTCAACTTTTTCCACTGGCTCGGCGCGGTGATCACCACCGTGGGAGTCATTGGTCAAAAATGGACCCCGGTGCGCCGAGTGGTGGACCGAGCCGGAGCCATGGTGCCCATTCCCAAGCTGTGTCTGGCCCTCGTGGTAAAACCCGGAAGCAATGGAGAATTGGCGGGGATCTTTACTGGAACCCCCGAGGCCGCCTGGGATCAGGCTGCCGACTTGTCTGCCCAGACGCACATCGAATGGAAGGATCGCCAATTCCACACCATTCTCAGCTGCGCGCCGGCCATGTACGACGAGCTGTGGGTCGGGGCCAAGTGCATGTACAAACTAGAGCCGGTACTGGCTCCGGGTGGCGAACTCATCATCTATGCCCCCCACCTCCATGAGATCAGTGTGGTCCATGGAGCGCTGCTTCGGCAGGTAGGCTACCACTGCCGCGACTACTTCCTGAAACAATGGGACCACTTCAAAGATTTCCCGTGGGGAACCCTGGCCCACAGCACCCATGTATTCGGTCAGGGCACCTACGAAAACGGAGTTGAAACACGTCGAGCCCGAGTGACGTTGGCCACTGGAATACCAGAATCGGTGTGCCGTGAAATTAACCTGGGCTACCGGGATTGGCGCTCCATCGATCCGGCTCAATTCCAGGGGCGGGAGTCCGAGGGCATCCTGTATGTTCCCAAAGCCGGCGAAACCCTCTACCGGGTGCGTGCCTGAAGCCCCACTGACGCTGGTTGCAAAGAATCTGCCACACCGTTGACACCTCCCGGCTAGAAGTCGGATTCTTGCGAAGTCCTCCACGAGCCCGACTCACCCATGGCCACTGCCCAATCGGTCCATACCAATTTCAGGGATGCCTACTGCTACTATCACGGTTGCAGTCTGGCTGCCTTTGAGCGTCATCTTTTGTTGAGGATCGTCCCACTGCTGTTCCGCCCGTTGGCGGCCCTCAGCTTTTGGATAAACCCAGAGATTTTCGCCAGCGAACTCGAGGTCATCCGTAACGCCGCTCCGGCACGCACCGGTCGGGAGGTCAATTCGGCCGCCCAAGACTTGGTGCACCTGCGATTCGTGGAGCACAGCTTCCGGCGATCCATCGGGATGCGAGGCCGCTCAGAAGCAGTGGTGGAGGCCTGGAACCAGGTGAAGGCCACGGTCGATCGACCAATCATTCCCGATCATCCGTCCATCGGTTTCGCGGAGGGGGCATCCCACCTTTCGGCCGCATCCCGCTCCTCCGCACTGGGTCGCAACGATTCGGCCCTGACCCTCCGCGCCCTCCGCAGAGTTCATCAAGAGGTCTCGTCAGGGAAACCCATCTCCCAGATTCTCGCAGCCGAAGGACTCACTCACGATCAGTTGATCGGCCTCTTGAATCGAAACCTCCAGGCGTTCGACGGCTTCGCGGGCCTCCGAGACCAACTGCTTGGGCAACAGGGGCCGAACTCCCCCACCCCACCGAGCGGAGAGGTGGCCCAGAGTATTCCCCAGAAGCGTCCCTCCCGATCCATTTCATGAAACCCACCCTCCGTGTCGGCATTATCGGCGGCGGCCTCATGGGCCGCGAGGCTGCCAGCGCGTTCGCCCGCTGGTTCGTCCTCAACAACTTCCCCGTGCAGGTCGAGTTGGTCGCTGTTTGTGACCTTCAACCCACCCTGCTCGACTGGTTCCGTCAAATCCCAACAGTCAAACTGCTGACCCCGGATCACCACCAGCTCCTCGCCTCACCCGAGGTGGATGTGGTGTACGTGGCTGTGCCTCACAACCTTCACGAAGCCATCTACCTCGACGTGTTGGCCGCCGGAAAAGATTTGTTGGCCGAGAAACCCTTCGGCATCGATCTCGCGGCCGCCCGACGCATCCGCGATGCGGCCGCAAAGTCCGGTCGGTTCGTGCGCTGCAGCTCTGAGTTCCCCTTCTTGCCGGGAGTTCAAAGGGTCATCGAATGGGCTCAATCTGGTGCCATGGGCAAACCTCTGGAAGTCCGCTCCTGCTTCTGGCATTCCAGCGACCTTGATCCGACCAAGCCTGCGAACTGGAAGCGTCAGGTCCGCACCTGCGGTGCCATCGGCGTGATGGGTGATCTGGGAATGCACGTCGTCCATGTGCCCTTCCGGCTCGGATGGTTCCCGAGCCGAGTCTATGCCCAGTTGCAGAAAATTTATCACGAGCGCCCCGACGGCAAAGGAGGCACGGCCCCCTGCGACACTTGGGACAACGCCATGCTCCACACCGAGGTCAATATACAGGGCATCGAAACTCCCATGCGCTTGGAGATGAAGCGGCTGGCCCCAGGAGCCACCAACTCCTGGTCCATCGAGATCCTCGGCACCGACGGCGGCATGCGTTATTCCACCGCCGAACCGAAGACGCTCTGGAAGTTCGACCGCTCGAAAGAGCAGTGGTGGAGCCGCACGGACCTCGGATTCCAGACACCATTCCCCACGATTACCGGGGGCATCTTCGAGCCAGGTTTCCCAGACTGTTTTCTGCAAATGTGGGCAGCCTTCGCGGCCGAACGCGCGGGAGCCCTCGGCAATCGATTTGGTTGCGTCACCCCGGACGAAGCGGTCCGGAGCCACGAACTGTTCGAGGCCGCATTGGCTTCCCACGCTCAACGCACGGCCGTAATCCCCGGCTGAGTTCCGTAATCCGCTCCAGTTCCATGCCCCGTCGCTCCCAATCCCTGCCCCCTCCTTCAACCACCGCTTCATTGATCCTGCGCCGGACCTCTCTGAGGCCCCGGTTGGCCATCATTCTCGGCAGTGGATTTGGCCCCATCGCGCAGTCCGTTTCGGTGGACCGGGAGTTCTCCTATCGAGACCTGCCTGGCTTCCCAGTCGGCAGCGCCCCGGGGCATGAGGGACGACTGCGGATCGGAACCTGGCACTCGGTGCCCGTGGCCGTGCTCAGCGGACGGGCCCACTACTATGAAGGGTTTGAGCCCAACGAAGTGGTCTATGCCACTCGAGTCCTCGCAGCCATGGGTGTCGAGACGCTGCTGGTAACCAATGCAGCGGGCGGCATTCACCCCAAATTCCGCGTCGGCGATTTCATGATCCTGAACGATCACATCAATTTCTTGGGCATGAATCCGCTGCGGGGAGCGGTCGCCGAGGGCGAACCTCGTTTCGTCGACATGACCCGGACCTACGATCCGGAACTACAAAAACATCTGAAAGCGGCCGCGCGGTCGATTCGTCTGCCGGTGCGCGAGGGGGTCTATTTGGCCGTTTCTGGTCCCAGTTTTGAAACACCGGCTGAGATCCGGGCCTTCCGCATGTGGGGCGCCGATGCTGTGGGCATGAGCACCGTGCCGGAGGTCATCGTGGCCCGCCAATGCGGATTGCGAGTGGCCGGATTTAGTTGCATTACCAATGCCGCGGCCGGCTTAGGCGGGAAAACACAGGTCGTCTCTGCCCAAGAAGTTCTCGAAGTAGCCAAAACCCAAGAACATCGAGCCTGCGAATGGATCGGTGCCTTTGTGCAACGGATCGGAGCGAAGGAAACCACCACCGAGGCCCCCGCACCGACACCCCGGAAGGTTCGGCCTCGTCAAAAAAATCCGTAACCTTTGGCTCCACCGGAACGTTGGGACAGTAACTACCGTTCCTTTTGGTTTTCCGCGACGACACTGTCCATGCGACTTCTCTACAATATTCTCTTCAACATCGGGTTCGCCCTGTCGGCTCCATGGTATTTCCTCAAGATGTACCGTCGCGGATCCTGGCAGGCCGGGTTTGGCGAGCGCTTCGGCCTGTATGACGCTAAACTCAAGCAGGCCCTGACCAACCGTCAGGTCATCTGGTTCCACGCGGTCAGCGTCGGCGAGGTGAACTTGTGCACGCAGTTAATACGGGCCATGGAACCGCTGCTGCCCTTGCACAAGATCGTCGTCTCCACCACGACCTCGACGGGCATGGGACTCCTGCGCGACCACCTTCCGGCGCATATTACCAAGGTCTACTACCCCATTGATCGCCGGAAACACATCCAACGGGCCATCGGCCTCATCGACCCTGATGTGGTCATTTTAGTGGAGGGCGAGATCTGGCCCAACTTTCTGTGGAGTCTCCAACGCCGTGGGGTTCCGTATTTCTTGGTCAATGCTCGCCTCTCGGAGCGGTCGTTCCGTGGCTACCGCCGGTTTGGGTTCCTCTTCCGGGATCTTTTCGCAGGGTTTGAAGGGGTGGGCGCGCAAACTGAAGCCGATGCGGAGCGCCTGCTTCAACTCGGTTGCCGCAAAGAAGCCATCCACGTGGTGGGCAGCCTCAAGTTCGACGCTGCCAAGCTTGATGACACCCGTACGCTGGATATTACCAGCCTACTGGGGCAATTGGGGGTTGTTCCCGACAGCGTAGTTCTGGTGGCCGGCAGCACCCATGACGGTGAAGAACGAATCCTGGCTTCCATGTACCTCCGCTTGAAGCCCCGGTTCCCGCGGCTCTTCCTCGTGCTCGTGCCGAGGCATCATGAACGAGGTGCCGCCGTCGGAGCAGAACTGCAGGCTCTGGGCGTTCGATACATCTTCCGCAAGGACATGCGGCCGAACACACGCCACAAATCGGGCGACCTGGAATGCCTGCTGGTCAACACCACCGGTGAACTCCGTCACTTCTACACCCAGGCCGATATTGTCTTTGTGGGCAAGAGTCTCACTGCGCAAGGCGGACAAAACCCCATTGAACCGGCCGCTCTCGGCAAGGCAGTGATCTTTGGTCCGCACATGGAGAACTTCCCCGACATTGCACCAAATTTTGTGAAGGCCAACGCCGCCGTGCAAGTTGCCGATGAAGCGGGGCTGGAATCGGCGTTGACCCGGTTGCTAGAAAACCCCGCCGAACGAGCGGCTCTCGGTCAACGGGCCCAGACGGTCGTCCGCGAGAATCAGGGCAGCATCGGTCGAACCGTCTCCATGATCATGGACGTGTTCTGAAGCCCCGCACCGGGTCGGACGGAACTTCTTCATCAGCTATCCGATAAAAAACAACGGGGAATGGTCCAGGCTCAGTGAGTCCTGAACCAAGGTCCGAGCCTCACCGGAGCATCATTTCGGAAGCCACTTCTCCCAATTCTTGGCGTAGGCATCGACGTTGGATCGGTCCACACGAACCAAGGGGCTGACATCTCGGGGCGAGTCCGGATTCTTGTGCAAATGCACCTTGTTAAACAAGTGCTCCACTGAGCGGTAGCCCCAAGCGTGGCATTGCTGAGCCAAGAGCACCTGAACGTGCCCGCTGCGCACATAATTCAAGCAGATCGGCAACGCGTCGACGCTGACACATTGAACCGTGCCTGGCTGCCACTTGAGGGCATTCTCAGTAAAGAGAGGCCATCCTCCAATTAAGGCCCAACCGGTGATGTCTGGATTGGCCTGAAGGACCTGCTCCATTCGAGCAGCAGCATCCTGCGGGGTTTCCCGATGATAGTAAGTATCCCGGATGACCACCCCGGGGTATTTCTTGGCCTCCTTGCGGACACCAGCGACACGCTTCTGCAAATTGGGCGCATTTTGGTTTCCTGCCAAAATGGCGATGATCCCCTTGCCTCCCAGAACTCGGGCCAATTCAGTCATCACCTGTTCACCGCACAGGCCATCATCCACGCCATAGCACACCAGTCGCTTGGAGGCGGGCGCATCCGAATCAAAGGTGACCACGGGCACTCCATCGCTCACCGCCTTGTTGATGGCGTCGGTCACCTTGTTGGCATCGCTGCAACTGACGGCAATTCCATCAGCACCCGCCAAAACCAACTGCTCGATGGCCTCAGCCTGCTTCTGAGCGTCTTCCTCATTGGGGGTCCGCCAGTCGATGCGGATTTTCACCCCGTGTCGGGCACCCAACTCCCGAGCGGCGTCCTCGGCACCGACCCGAGCCACCTGGAAAACAGCATTCCCCTGGGACTTGGCGATCAGACCGAAACGATAGGACTTTGTTCCTTGAGCTAGAGCCCAAGACGGCAAGAGCGGAAGGGCGGAGGCCCCCAACAGAAAGCGACGGCGATTCATAGGAGAGGGCTCAGAGCAAACGCTCTGCCCCCCTACCAAGTCAACGTCTCAACGGCCCTCAGAAGCACATCCCTGAGGCAACGATCACCTCACGGCAGGAACGAGCAAATGTACTCGCAAATCCCGCTCGAGACTTCGATGTCAAAGCCAGATTTGGCGGGGACATCAAAGAACGAACCGGCAGCAACCGATCGGGTTTCCTCGGTTCCATCCAGACGGATGACGCAGTGGCCGGCCACAATTTCCACCCGTTCAGCCTGGTCGGTTCCAAAGTGGAACTTGCCCGGATAGATCAAACCCAGGGTCTTCTTGGCACCGTCAGAAAAACGGATCGTGTGAGACACCACCTTGCCCTCGAAATAGACATTGGCTTTGGCGGTGGCAGTGACGTTGTTGAATTCGCTCGGAATCGACA
>SYMJ01000002.1 GCA_005805505.1 Verrucomicrobiales bacterium
AAAGGCGGCCGTCTCCTCGGGCGTGGGAGGTAATCCAACCAGGTCGATGTGGAGGCGGCGCAGTAGTTCCCGTGGGCTGGCCTGCGGACTCAAACTCAGCGACTTGGCTGAGAGACTTCGGCGAACCAACGCATCGATTGGATTCTCAGGCCCGAGGTTCTTTGAGCTAGCCCCCTGAGGAACCGGCGGTGACGCCACAGGCCGGAAGGCCCACCAGACCTCGGCCTCACCCACCGGAACCTCGGCAGCCGACCCCTTGAAACTGGCCGCGAGGCATCCGATGATGATGATCTTCTGAGCGCACCGAAGCCATCGATCCCACCCGGCAGTGCCCAGATGAAAACGCACTCTCCCCCCTTTCAGAGTTTTTCCTCCGGATTGGGAAATTGGGGGCGTCATGGGATGACGTTCTGGCTGAGACCCCAGTGAGTCAAGAATTCGGAGTGGCGTTCTCGAACCCACTCAAGACTGGGAGCTCCAGCGCCAGTGAGCCAGGCATGACCACTATCACATCCATCTTCGGCACCAGAATCTGCGGCTCTCCTCGCGGCAGCAGCAGAACCGCACAAGATCCGACCACGTATTCCAACTGCCTCCTCTGAAAAGCCGCGACGGAAAGAACATGAGGCACGGTGCCTATCCCTTCTTCGGTGACGGTCAGACCATGGTTTTTAACGGCGTCACCCGAACCCGGGCAGTTGGCTATGGCACCAATGACGCTCCGGGCTTCGAGTCTGGATCGCAACCAACCATCACAGAGATAAGCTCCAGAAAGACCTCGTTCAGGATTGAATCAAACCCTCAACGAATTGCTTGCTGAATGAACGACTTCAAGCGTGTGGCCGACATGGAGCCAGAGGTTCGGGCCATCTCGATCCCGCGATGAAAGACCACGAAGGTCGGAATGCTCTCAATACGATGCTCCGAGGCGACCTCCGGCACCTCCTCCGTGTTCACCTTGATAATCAGTGCCTCGCGCTCCATCAGGCTGGCTAGTCGTTCAATTTCTGGGGCCACACTCCGACACGGTCCACACCAAGGTGCCCAAAAATCCACAAACACAGGGCCGGACACCTCAGCCACCAGAGCTCGGAAACTCAGCGGGTCACGAACCTCAATCACCGCGGGTGGCCTCTCCAGTTCCTCTTTGCAACGACCACAGCGAATCGCCGCATCCCACTGGCGATAGACCTGCCGATTGGCCTGGGAACAGGACGGACAAGAGAGAATCAAACCCCGGCTGTCTGCTGTCAGGTGAGTCATGATTTAACGCGGCTGATCCGATGGTGAGCAGCAATTGCCCGAACCGATGCCCAGCTTTTTCAGAATGATCCCTGCCGGACAAAATCCGGTGAGGGCGGACTGGATAAGATTGATCCCCACAAAGCAGGTCATCAACAACCAGCGCTGGCTGACGAAGTAGGCCAGGGCCACGCTGATCAGGATCATCGATCCGGCGAGTACGCGAATTATTTTCTCGGTCGTCATAGGGATTTAAATTCGATACGGAGACTGTTTTTCTATTTATGAGTGTATGATCATATTTTAAGAAATCAACACCTCTTTGAACTCAGCGCCACTGAAGAGCACCCGATCCTTCGTCACCGTCTGGATGACCGTGCCCGGCAGACCTTTGGCCGTGAAACGGATCCGACTGTCCGTGGAGGCGGGGCTCTCCGCCTGCGCCCTGATCTCCGGACCTTTGGAGTCCATGGACCGCTGGCCGGGCGTTGTGGAGTCCGGGAAGGATTGGCAGGGGTGTTCAAAACCCAGTCCCGACTATTGTTCAATCTCGAAGCATTGGTGATCGCCAACCACCCCGACGACACCCTTCAGTTCCTCGTGCGGCCCATCGTGGTCGGTTCCAAAAAATATCTGGATTGGCTCGGCAAGTGCGCGGGCACACCACCAAAATCCACCACCCGCAGACGCTCCAAAACACACTAATTCCATGGGTGTCAGCCCCAAACAATTCGCCGCCATGGAAGCCCGCCTGTCCGGCCGGGCGCCGAGCGCCTCCGGTGGATCCCCTGTGCTGCCCGAATCCGGTCTGCACCTCCCAGAAGGCTCCCGAGTACTGGGCATTGATCCATCCTTGCGAGGGACAGGCTGGGGCGTGATCCGGATCGGAGCCCAAGGCCCCACCTTTGTGGAGGCCGGGACCATTCATTGCCCGAAATCTTGGGAGCGCTCGCGTTGTTTGGGCGAAATCAGTCGCATCCTGACGGAAGTGGTCCAACGCCATCCCCCGGCCCTCTGCGCCTGCGAAGGCCTTTTCTTCGCCCAAAATCTCCAGACAGCCCTCATCATGGGAGAGGCTCGTGGGGCCGCACTCGCCGCTGTGGCACGAACGGGAATCCAAATCCATGAGATCTCCCCGAGGAAAGTGAAACTGGCGATGGTGGGCTACGGAGCCGCCCAGAAAATCGCTGTCGCCAAGATGGTGCAACGGCAACTTGCGTTGGCCGAAATACCCGACCCCGATGCCGCCGATGCCTTAGCCCTAGCCTTGGTAATGGTGCAAGAACTCCGAAACCCGCTTGGTCCGGCTTCGAAGCGAATTTGACGGTTCATGCCGTCCACGATTCTGGTGCTGCGAGGTCGGCCCAGTCCGGCTTTCATCTCCCCATGCAACTCAACGTGGGCATCATCACCGTTTCCGATCGGGCCTCGAAGGGACTTTACGACGATCTGGGTGGCCCCGCCCTCCAGGAAGCTTCGGTGGGCTACGGATGGACTGTCCTTGAGAATGTCTTGGTGCCTGACGAGATCCAGGAAATCCAGCGGGCGATCCGTTCACTCATCAGCAAGGGGTGTTCACTGGTGCTAACGACCGGAGGCACCGGGGTCGCGCTGCGCGATGTCACCCCAGAGGCGGTCCGCGAAATTGCCATCCGTGAACTCCCCGGATTCGGCGAACAAATGCGCATGGAGAGCCTGAAGTTTACCCCCAATGCCATCCTGTCTCGCAACTTGGCCGCAGTCGTCGATCACACTCTGGTGATTTGCTTGCCCGGCAAACCCAAGGGCGCGGTGGAGTGCCTGAGCTTCGTGGTGAAGGCCATCCCCCACTGCGTGGAAGTGCTGCAAGAGGTCCCAACCAGTTGCTGACCGGAACCCCTTTTTAGCAAACGGCTCTCAGCCTTGCAGACGGGCTGATTCGGCGCGAACCCAGGCGATCACCTCGGCCGCGGCGTCCGCGATGGGTACCATGCGCAGCGTGCCGCCGCGCGGCTTGAGTTCAATTTCGCCCTTGGCCAGCGACTTCTCGCCCAGGTTCACCCGCAGAGGGAATCCCACCAATTCGCTGTCCTTGAACTTCACCCCCGGACGCTCGTCGCGGTCATCTAGAATCGCCTCAATGCCTGCGGCCTCCAGCGTGGCCGCTAATTCGCGAGCCAGCGTCATCGGCTGACTCTCGGGCGCCACCGTCAGCGGCGTGATGCACACCGTGAAGGGCGCGACGCTCACAGGCCAACAGATGCCGTTCTTGTCATTGCACTGCTCGATGACCGCCTGAAGCGTCCGGGTCACGCCAATGCCATAGCAACCCATCACCGCCGGATGGCGGGAGCCATCCTCAGCCAGGAAGGTGGCGTTGAGCTTCTCCGAGTATTTGGTCCCCAGTTTGAAGACGTGCCCCACTTCGATCGCCCGGCGGATCTTCAGGGGTTGAGCGGTCTCTACGCACAGCTCGCCCACCTTGACGGTGCGGAGGTCGTACCAGGCCGTGACCTTCAGATCGCGCTCCACCTCGACATGGCGCAGGTGGAAACCGTCCTCGTTGGCCCCAGTGGTCATTCCCCGGGCCCCGCGCAGGGCTTCGTCGGCATAAACGGGCACCGCCGGCGTCTTAAGGGTGTCATTGACCGCGCCCAGGGAACCCGGGCGGGCACCGAGCAACTCCACGATCTCGTCGGCAGTCGCCTGACGAACTTGGACCGCACCCGTCTTGGCCATGAGCTTGGCCTCATTGAGCGAGTCATCTCCCCGGACGAGCACCAGGATGGGCTTCGAATCCGCGACCAACACCAAGGTCTTGACCTGGTGCCGGGCAGAAACTCCGTAAGGGGAAGCCGAGAGGGCATCAATGGTGACCACGCCCGGGGTGGCGAACTTCTCGGGCGCCGTTCCGGTGGATTCTGAAGGCGTCGCTTCAGCGGGCCCACGGCTGACGGCCTTCTCGATGTTGGCCGCATACTTGCCGGACTCACAATAGACCACGTCATTCTCACCGGTCTCGGCCGGCACCATGAACTCGTGGGAATAGTTGCCTCCGATGACACCGGTATCGGCTTCGACGGGGAAGACTTGCAACCCGCACCGGGCAAAGATACGGGTGTAGGCGTCGTACATCTTGTGGTAGCTCGTCATCGCCCCAGCATCGGTGGCGTCGAAGGAATAGGCGTCCTTCATCAAGAACTCCTTAGCGCGCATCAAGCCAAAGCGCGGGCGGATCTCGTCCCGGAACTTGGTTTGGATTTGGTAGAAATTCTTCGGAAGCTGCCGGTAGGAATTTAGTTCGTTGGCTGCCAGCGAGGTGATGACCTCTTCGTGGGTGGGCCCCAAGACCCACTCCTTGCGGGCCGAATCCCGAACCTTGAACAGCACACCAGAAGCCGTCTCATAGCGCCCCGACTGCTGCCAAATGTCGATGGGCTGCAAGGCAGGCATGAGCACCTCGATGCCGCCGGCTCGGTTCATTTCTTCGCGGATGATTTGCTCGATCTTGCGCAACACCTTCAGGCCAAGCGGCAGGAACGTGTACAAACCACTGGTGAGCTTTCGGACCAACCCTGCACGCAGCAGGAGTTGATGGGACACGATTTCTGCGTCCGCGGGGGTTTCCTTGAGGGTCGGAATGAACGTTTGAGACCAAAGCATGGGAAAGTCTGTGGGGGTGGGGGGTGGGGAGGCCAGTGGGAAAGAAAGAGGCCCCAAGGTTCACCCGAGGGGCCGATAGAGTCGGTGAGCGCCCCCGTCTAGGAGGCCTGTGCATGGGAAGCTCAGCTTGCGGACATCACTTCACCGTGTTGACCAGCGGGGCCATGCCCTGGATGCGGACCTCGAGTCGGTCGCCAGACTCGATGGTACCCACACCGCTGGGCGTACCTGTCAAGATCACGTCACCCGGGAGGAGGGTCATGTTGGTGGAGATGAAGCTCACCAGTTGGAAGCAGTTGAAGATCATCTGGCTCGTGTTGCCGTTCTGGCGCAACTGACCATTCTGGAAGAGCTGGATGCTCAGGTCATGCGGATCGATCTTGGTCTCGATGTAAGGCCCCAGCGGCGTGAACGTATCGAAGGACTTGGACCGCGCAAACTGGCTCTCGCTTGCTTGGATCGTCCGGTCGGTGATGTCTTGGGAAGCCGTATAACCAAAGATGTAACGAGCGGCCGCGGCCGGAGTGACATTGCGCATCTTGCGCCCGATGACCACGGCCAGCTCGGCCTCGAAATCATTGCGATGATTGGCAAACGGGATCTCGATCTTGGCGCCGTCGGGGATGAGCGACGTCGGGGCCTTGAGCCAGAAGAGCGGTTCCTTCGGCAACGCCATCCCGGCCTCCCGGGCATGATCGCCGTAATTCAGACCGACCGCGATAATCTTAGACGGTTGAACCGGGGTCAACGTCTTGACACCCTTGAGCGGAGTCGGTTTTTTTTCGAAGGATGGAGAGCCAAAGACATCACCCTGAAGCTTGAAAATCTCCCCGTCGACGACCTTGGCGTGGAAGATATCTTCACCCTTTTGGAACCGGCCGATGGCTGCCATATGTGAATGTTATATCACTAATGGCTGCACAGTCGCAAGCCAAAGACTCAAACGCCGTCAAGGAAGTTTTGACCTTACTCCCCGAAAGGAAAATCTTTAGTCGAAACCGTACCATCGGGGGAAGAAACACCCAGCACGTCCGATTCTTTTCGCGGACGAATATTGGGCAGCCAACCAAAAGACTCTGGATTATTAGGACTTTCCCGAGGATCCCGACGAGCCAAGGACCCATCACTGGCTAGAGACAGTTCCGCCAGCACGATCCATCGGAGTGACTCGTTCCAGCTCACTTCTTGTCAGCAGGCGCGGACGGGGCGCGAAGGACCGTCAACCACAGACGCGAGATCGACTCAACCACCAGACGCCGAAAGCCCTGCGGAACGCCGTTGTTCTCCCCGGCACTAATTAGAGAGAACCGTGCTTCCTGAACGGCGGCAGGGCTCGAGCTCGAGACATCGATGAAAACAGGGCCTGAAAACGGAGCGGCATTGGTGGCAGTGATCCATCGAAGGGTCGCTGCGTCCGCCTTTTCGGCGACCTCCACGGGATCGACACGCACCCCCGCGGGCAGACCACGCACCGAGACGGTCAACTTGATGTCCGCACCAAATCGGCGGGTGAGCGTCACTTTTGATTCGTTTGTTTTTCCGAGTTCCAGGGACCAGGCGGACTCAGCCATCGAGGCGCTCCACACGGGCTTCGGACGTTGGAGTGAGAGGCGGTAGCGCTGGTCTTGACCACCCCGCTGCAGCAAATTGCCCACCACCATGCGGTACTCAGCGGTCTCGGGCGAGGTCCAGTCGAGCACCGGATCAGCCCCTCCGGCGTCATCGTTGCGAACCAACTCCTTGCCGGAGGCGTCCTCAATCCGGAGCCAAGCATCGAGGGGAAATCCGAGCCCCGCGGCCTGAACCTCCAACCGAAGCAGTTCTCCCTTTTGACACGAAATCCGGTAGCGATCTTCGTCGCCCGGACGGTTGAGATCGCCGGAAACAGCCGAGGGTATTCCCAATGCCTGCGCCGTGGCCGCCAAGTCATTGGGTTCAATTTCCACCCACTCCCTTCCCTCGCCCACCGGCAACTCCAAGGGCACCGCACGGCCGGGGATTCGAAGGGAGTGAGAGACGGCGCCCGGCGCAACAGCCGAAGCGGGCACCTCAACGGCTTCCGACGAGACGGAAGACCCGCCCCAATCACCCCAACTCACCCGGGTGTCCATCGTGCGACTAACCCCCAGTGGCCACGCATGCCGGGCCACGGGATCGGTGGTAATATGAAGACGGTACACTCCCTTAGGACTCCCGCTAAAGCGCAGATCCGAATCGGCTGGATAGGCAAAGCCAAACACTTGGAGCACATAGGTTTCGCTAGCTTCAGCCCGCCACGCCAAGAGCGGGTCCAGTGAGCGCACCTCATCATGATTCCAAGCCACCTGCACGCCGCGGGAATCCAGCAACCGCAGCACCGGATCTAGCGGCGACTGGAGGGTGTAGGCTTCCAACCGAGCTACAAGGGTCTGACCGGCGCGGAGGTTCACCGCATAGCTGTCCACGTCGCCGTTCTTCTCGAGACGCCCAGTTACCTCGGCCGGGAAGCGAGTCAATGCCTGGGCCGAGGGCACCGCATCGTTGGGCTCCACCTCGGCCTGTTGTGGCCGCTGCGAAAAGATGATAAAGCGGGGCTCACTCACTCCTTCCGGCGAAAAAGCCCGAATCACCCGAGGACCGACAGGCGCTTCCGGAGCGACACGGACACGGATGACACCGTTGTTGGTGGTGGGTTCCCATGTCACCCCGGGAATGTCCAAATCGAGCCGGGTGGGCCAGGGATCAAATTTACCCACCAAAGTGACCGACTGAGTGGTCCCGATCTGGATCGCCGCGGGGAAGATTTGATCCAAGACCGGGACTGCGGCCCGAAGCCCGTCGAAGGTCATCAGAAACACCATCACCCTCGCCACCCAGGATCGACTCCTGCTCATCCCCAAAAACCTCACGTGGTAAAGATCTCACGGATGCGGCGCCCATTGTTCACCAACTGCACCGGCCGGCCGGTGTTGGTGTGGAGCACCTGGTTAGGATCGATCCCCATCTTCCAATAAAGGGAGGCGGCAAAGTCTTCGGGCCGATACACGGCCTCCGAGGCGGCGTAGCCCTTGGCATCGGTGGCACCCACCACTGCGCCCCGAGGGCAACCGCCGCCAGCCATGAGGATGGACATCGCATGAGGCCAATGGTCGCGCCCAGCATCCTTGTTCACCTTGGGGGTGCGACCAAACTCGCCCAGCAACACCACCATGGTGGAATCGAGCAAGCCCCGTTGGTCCAGATCCCGAATGAGCGCGGCCACCCCGCGGTCCATGTTGCGGACCGAATCGCCCTTGTACGCTTCAAAGAGCTTGGTGTGGTGATCCCATCCGCCGGAGTTGACGGTGACCCAAGACACCCCGACCTCTACCAATCGGCGAGCCATTAGGAGTCGCTGGCCAAAGTCATTTCGGCCGTATTCGTCTCGAACCTTTTTGTCCTCACGCGACAAATCAAATGCCGCCTGAGCCGGACTCGAGAGCACTAAATTAACGCTTTGCTGGAGGTACTGATCGAAGGTGACTGCCGGATCGTCGGCCAGGCGATCGGCATAGCGGGCCATCGAGTCGAGCGCTCCGCGCAATTCACGCCGACTGGTCGCCCGCCCCTCGCTTATCTCCGACGGCAGCACTACGTCGCGCACCTTGAAGTCGGCCGAGTTGGGCTGGCCATCGATCACGAAGGCCGAGTGCTTGCCACCCAAGAAATTGGAACCGCCGCTGCGGGTCACCGAGGGTATAGACACGTAGGGCGGCAAACCTTGTCGCTGCCCACGCTGCCAGGAAACCACCGACCCGAACGAAGGATGGAACGTGACGTACGCTCCGCAAGCCACGGGCACCGGCGTCGGGGAACCGGTCATCAGGTAATGGTTGCCACCGCCGTGATTGGGGTCTTTGTGGCAGACCGATCGGATCACCGTGGCTTTGTCGGCCACCTTGGCCAACTCGGGCACCGCCTCACTGAAGCGGATCCCCGGCACCGACGTGGCAATGTCCTGAAAAATCCCACGAATGTCCGAGGGGGCCCCGGGTTTGGGATCAAAACTCTCGTAATGGGATGGGCCGCCATCGAGCCAGATGAGGATGCAGTTGACCGGTTTTTGGCCAGAAGCCGCACCCGGCGGGATGGCTTTTTTTAGGACCGACTTGGCGGCCGAGGCTGTGGCCGCCTCGAGTCGCAACAAGTCGCCGAAGCCCGCACCCAGCAAGCCTCCCATCCCCAGTTGGATGAAATCCCGGCGGGGCATTCCAGCGCAGTTTCCAGAGGTCGGTTTCATTTCAATGGTTCAGCACAAATTCAGGGGAGTTGAGCAACGCCCAGAAGACATCCTCCACCGCTGTATTGCGGGTGGCTCCCGGAGCAGAAAACGCACGCAAAGCAGCCTGAAGCTCCGGTTCTGCGGGCAGGCGATTGAGCAGGAGGAGGTACAGTTCACCGACGAGGTCCGATTGGCTCCGATCGCTGTTGGCTAGTTGACGGACCCGGCCTTTCGGATCGCTGAGCTTCCCCTGCAGAATCTTGGAATTCATCAGGTGCAGAGTTTGCACAACGCTCAACTGGGCATCGCGCTCACAGGGACAATCGCTGCTGGAGTTGGGACGACCAAAGGCGTCCAGGAAATGCGACGCGATCTTGTAACTCCAAGTCTGCATGGCACGACCACCCGGCGGGACCGCAGAAAAGGTCTCAGGAACCCCAGTGACATCGCTCACCGCATCCACCAGCACTTCGGCCGGCAGTCTCCGTCGGTAAGACCTAGAGAACTGACGGGTGTCCCCCAGATTGGTGGCATTAGGCACCGAACTCAGTTGGTAGGTACGCGAAGCCATGATCGTCCGAAGGAGATGCTTCAGGTCGTAATCATGGGCGGCAAAATCTGCGGCCAAGGCGTCTAGCAAGGCTGGGTTCACACACGGATTAGAACTGCGGAAATCATCCACCGGATGAACCAGACCCCGTCCAAAAAAATGACCCCACACTCGGTTCACCGCCGCCTTGGCAAAGAAGGGATTCTCTGGCGCGGTGAGCCAGTCGGCCAAATGCCGGCGCGGATCCCGAGATTCGGACTTCGGGAGTTCAGGCCCCTCCGGCGGTCGGGGCGTCATCACCACTCCGCTCACCGGGTGCTTCACTTCGCCTCCCGGCGTAAAATAAAAAGTCTCGATGCCTGCGGAGATCGGCGGGGACAAACCCGCCCCCTTCTGCTTCACCGGACCGAAGTAAGCGGCCAGTTGGTAGAAATCGTCCTGACTCCATTTCTCGTTCGGATGGTGGTGGCACTTGGCACATTCAAACCGGGTGCCCAGGAACAACTGGCTGAACTGTGTGGTCAGTTCCGGCGGATCCCGACGGTCGCGGTAAACCACGGCCGGCCCTGCCCGGTAGTTCGACCCTTCGGCCATAAGAATATCTCGAACAAACTGGTCATAAGGCCGATTAGCCCGGAACGCTTCGCGCAACCACTGATCGAGCAGGAATACGCTCTTCACGCCCACCCGATCGGGATTGGGCCGCAAGAGATCGGCCCACTGGTTGGCCCAGTAATCGGCATAGGCCGGATGCTCCAGAATCGTGCTGATGAACCGCTGACGCTTGTCTGGCGAAGGATCAGCCAGGAACGCACGCACCTCTTCCGGCGTGGGTAGGAGGCCAACGGCATCCAGCTTGGCCCGCCGGAGAAATTCCGCATCGGTACAAAGATCGGAAGGCAATAGCCCCAAACGCTGGAACTGCGCCAGAGCCAGGCCATCGATAAAATTGTTGGTGGGAATGGCCGCATAGGCCTTGGGCTTGAGCACCTTGTCGGCCGGCACCATCAGCGAGGATGCAGCCACCAGCCCCATATAGCGGGCCACCACCACACCCTGCCCCGTCAGCTTGCCGATGGAAACGCGACCCGTCTCATCCACGCGGGCCAACTCCTTGTCGCTCGAATCGTAGGCGGCCAACCGCGTGACATCACGGACGCTCCCATCAGTATAACGCGCTTCGACCTTCAGTCGCTGCTGTCCGCCCTTGCGATACCGCCCCTCGGCCGGAAACACCGCAACCGACTGCAACACGGGCTCATTGGTCAGCGCATAGGGCATGCCCGCACGAATCCAGCGGGTTAGCAGTTGGTGGGTTGAGGATCCCGGCTGAAAACGCTGCCCTCCCTCATGCGGCACCCGTGTCAGGGCCTTGAGGAGGATTAGGCTCTCTTCCGGGGCTGCCGGAAAAACTCGTCGGCTTCGAGCATCCCGGACGATTTCTGCGTAGTCGCTTTGGGGATCGTAGGAGAAGACAGACAATTTAAATCCGCTCTGACCTTCCGGCTTAGAATGGCAACCGCCTGAGGCGCAGCCAGCCTGATTGAGTGCGGGCAACACATCGCGCACAAAGCTTGGCGGCGGTACTTTCGTGGCCACTGTCTGCGGGGTCGTCGGGGTCGTCGCCTCCAAGGCCATGCTCACCTCTCCCAAGACCTTGCCTTGCGCATCCCAAATCCGGACCAACCCGTCCAAGTCACCGGCAGCGACCCTCTGACCATCTGGCGTGACCGCCATGCTGAACACCACCGGCAGCAATTGCGCCACCCGTCGATGCTCCGCGGTGGCCGAACTTTGTTCGCCCGTGTGCGACTTGAGCTGAGAATATCGGTCAATCGCCCCGCGATCGGTGGCGGCCCAAACCGAGGCACTGTCGCCCGGCCAAGCCACGGCCGTGATCGCAGCCATAGAATCGCCCAGCGTGACAATCTTCTCGCGGGTGGCGATATCCCAAACCTTGAGCTGCCGGTCGGTCCCACCGCTGACCACCTGGGTGGCGTTGGTGTTGAAAGCCGCGGCCAGCACTTGAGAGGTATGACCTTCCAGCACGGCGATCGGTGCCGCCTTGGCCGTATCCCAAACCTTGATGAGCGCGTCACCGCCGGCCGAAAGCAATCGGGAACCATCCCGGCTGAACTCTAGATCAAAGATGGAGTCGGCGTGAGCCTTCCAGGAGCGCTGAATCCGACCGTCCGCCACACTCACCAACCGCAGATAACCCGGAAGACCGCCCCCCCCGTCACCGAGGGCCAACTGCGACCCATCGGC
>SYMJ01000185.1 GCA_005805505.1 Verrucomicrobiales bacterium
GATGCCGCGGAGCCCAGATACAAAGCTCCACATCTGGAGTTTCCACCCGAAAGACCTTGAGGCAGCGTTACCACATGATGACCCGACGGGATTTCATCCGCTCCGCTGCCGGAGCCTCCGCCCTCGCCGCGGTCCTTCCGACAGGATGTGTTCGCGGCACCGCATACCAGGGCATCATCGATACCCACACCCACTTCTACGACCCCAGCCGGCCACAAGGCGTCCCATGGCCACCCAAAGACGATGCCGTGCTGTACCGCCGAGTCCTCCCCAGAGACTTCCGCGCACTGGCCGAACCCTTGGGCATCACCGCCACCGTGGTCGTCGAAGCCAGTCCCTGGGAAGAAGACAACCAGTGGATCCTCGATCTGGCCGCACAAGACCCGTTCCTCATCGGTCTGGTGGGCCACCTGAAACCCGGCCAACCCGGGTTCCGAGACCAACTCCTCCGCTTCGCGGCCCATCGCCGATTCCGCGGCATTCGAACCGGCGGATGGAACGGAGGCCTCCCCCTCAACGACCCGAATTGGAAACGGGACATCGCCCTCTTGGCTGACCACGATCTCAGCTTAGATTTAATCACTGGAGCCGACCAATTTCCCGAAGCCGTCCGCATCGCCGAGGCATTCCCCAGCTTGCGCATTATCGTCGACCACTGCTGCAACGTACCCGTGCGCCAACCCCTGCCCGAGGCCTGGATCTCCGCCGTGCGCGCCGCACGCCGGCATCCGAACCTCATCATGAAAGTCTCCGGATTAGTTGAAGGCACCGGTCGATCCGACGGCACCGCCCCCCGCGAAGTCGACGCCTACCGCTTCATCCTCGATCCGATCGCCGACGCCTTTGAAGAAGACCGCATGGTCTTTGGCAGCAATTGGCCTGTAAGCGAACGCTTCGCCCCCTTGGCAACGGTCTTCGGCATCGTCGACGACTATTTCAGCCACCATGGATCCACCGCCCGATCCAAGTTCTTCACCCACAATGCCCAGCGCGTCTATCTCGGCACTCACTAAAGCCCATCATTCCCCGCGCATTTTCCTCCGCATGAACCCCCTGATTTTTTCCTTAGGATTGGTCGCCTCTCTGATGACGACCCAGGCAGCCAGCCTCCTCTTGAAGGACGGCTGGATCTTCACGGCCTCGGGTCCCATCCTGACCAACGCCTCCATCTTCATTCGCGACGGTCGCATCGAAAAAGTCGGTGCCGGCCTCACCGACAAGGCCGACACCGTCGTCGAATTGAAAGGTCAGCGAGTCTTCCCCGGATTGATCGCTCCCTCCACCGTGTTGGGACTGCTCGAAATCGATGCCCTTCGAGCTACACGCGACACCACCGAAGTCGGCGAATATTCTGCCGATGTCAGCGCCTGGATTGCCGTTAACCCAGACAGCGAACTCATCCCCGTAGCCCGCGCCAACGGCTACACCCACGCTCATGTCATCCCCGGCGGAGGGACCGTCTCCGGCTTCAGCGGCCTCATCCAACTCGACGGATGGACCATCGAAGACCTTACGATTGAGAAAGCCGTCGCCTTGCACGTCCAGTGGCCCGGTTTCGCCCTCGACACGACCCCTCAGCCTCCTGGAAAGAATGCGGGCCCGTCTCTTGAAGACCAAGTCCGAGACCGGGACCGCAAGCTGCGAGAAATCGACTCCTTCTTCACCGAGGCCACCGCCTATTCCGAGGCCAAGAAAGTCGCCAAGGAAGGCTTCAAAAACGTACCGGCTTGGGAGGCCATGCTGCCCGTCGTTCGAAAGGAGCGCCCCCTGTGGATTCACGTCAACGAAGCCCGGGGCATCCGGTCCGCGGCTGAGTGGTCCGTGCGCCGCGGATTCAAGGCGATCATCGCCGGCGGTCGCGACGCCTGGCGCGAAGCCGCCTACCTGGCCGAACACCACATCCCGGTCGCTTACGAACACGTCTTCACCCAACCCGCTCGCGATACCGATGCGTACGATGTCCACTACTCCGCAGCCGCCGTTCTGAACAAAGCCGGAGTGCTCGTGGCCTTCAGCGAAGGCACCGGCCAATTCGGCACCAGTCAGATTCGCAACATCCCCTACTCCGCCGCTCAGGCACGTGCCTTTGGCCTCCCCTACGACGAGGCCGTGCGAGGATTGACACTGAACGCCGCGCGGATGCTCGGAGTCTCCGACCGCCTCGGCTCCATCGAAGCCGGCAAAGAAGCCAGCCTCTTCGTCGCTGACGGAGATGTTCTAGATCTCAAGGCCACGGTCACCCGGATGTGGATTCGGGGACGCGAAATCGACTTATCCTCACGCCACACGCGCCTTTACGAAAAATACCGCAAGCGCCCCACCAAGCAGTGATCCGACCGCTGCGACTCACACCGATGAGTTCGCGGGAACCGAGGTGTCTTTCTTGAGGAACACGGTTTGGGTCGGGAACGCGAACTCCAATTTCTCAGCGTCGAAGCGTTCCTTGACCTGCAAATTCAACCCGTGGAGCGCGGTCTGATACGTGGGCAAATCGCGGGTCAGGCACTGGTGATTCACCTCGATATTGAGGGCGGAGGCATCGAAGCGGTTGAAGGTGACCTGACATTCCCCGGTCAACGAATGCGCAGTGAAGATGGACCGCAGCAAGCTCGCGGCAAAATCAATGCGGTGAGCCGGAGTGTCATACGTCAGGCCGTAGTTTAAGACGGTGCGTATGGAAGGCCGAGCCGAGACATTGATGACCGTGTTGTTGCCCACCGACTTGTTCGGGAGGGTGATCAGGAACCCATCCGCATTGCGGACCTGGGTGGCTCTCAGGCCCATCGCCTCGACCACGCCATCCACGTCGGAACCCACCTTGATGCGGTCCCCGACTTTGAATGGCTTATCCACGAACACCGCCACCGCACCGAACAAGTTGGCCACCGAATCCTGGGCGGCCAAACCAAAGGCCAATCCCAGCACCGACACCGAACCGAGGATCGCGGTAATATCAACACCGAGATTCCCCAACAACGTCAGCGAAGTGATCAGTATCAGCACCGCCTTGAGCAGTTTGCCGATGAGCAACACGAACTGATCGTTGAAGGCCACGTCGCCACCCTGTTTGGTCTGCCGGCGCCAAGCGGCTATCGCCAAGTCGATGACTCGCAGCGCGATGAAGGTCAAGGCGACGGCACCCACGATGAGAGACAATCGGGAGAGATTGATCTCGAGCCAACTCGGCCAGTCATAAAGCTCGAGCCCGATGTGGATGAGGAACACCAGGGTGATGGCCTTCACCGGGCCATCGGCCAACTTCACCAAGATATCGTCCCACTCCGTGAGCGTCTTGGCCCCCCAATGCTTCAGCCGGTTCTGAATGAACCAATCCAGTGCCCGAGAAAGGTAAAACGCCAAGATGAGGTAAACCACCGATGCGGCATACTGCCAACGAGGGATTCCCAAGAACGGCTCCTCCATTCCCGGGATGCCGTTAATCCAAAAGGAAAGTTCAGTTTGATGGCTTTGGATGAACTGCTCATCAATCACCCTGCGCGTCAGGGCGCTGGCCTTGGAGGCCAGGTCCGTGCTCTTGGCAACGGTGGCGGTGTTCGTGGTTTCGGCAGCCAGTGAGAGAGACCACAAACTCCAAACCAGGGTGGCGGAGCAGAGAAACATCCCCAACTGAAGGAGGAGGCGTGGTTGCAGGCGTCGAATCATCGGCGCTGACGAGTTAGTCGCCGAACCGACGACTGGCAAGGCAGATTCAGGGGCCCCGCAATTTCACTCCCCAGAATTTTCAAGACGACCGCACTAAGCTCTGAACCGAGCGATCACTCACTCCACATCCGCTGGGTGTGGCCTGCGTGGCATCCCGGGCTTGCGGTAGAACACCTTCCACAAAACCAACCCCAGAGCTGGAGCAGTCATGCCCACCACCGTGCGATCGCGAGTCTGCAGCAGGGGGATTAGTTCCTCAGGCCGAAAGCGCCCATGCCCCACTTGCACCAGCGTGCCCACGATGCCCCGGCACATTTTGTACAAGAAGCCGTCGGCCTCGATAACCACCGTAATGCGGGAACCCGACCGAAGGACGTCGCACCGCGTCACGTTGCGGACGGTGTGGTGGCGCTCGTAACCCGGGGACGCACTGAACGCCAAAAAATCATGACACCCGACCAAGGTGGCCGCCGCAGCCTTCATCGCCCGCAAATCAATGGGTTTTGGCACGTGCCACTGCTGACGCAGCCCCAGTGGATCATGCGCCGCATCATTCCAGACGGTGTATCGGTACTGCTTACCGATAGCGTCGAAACGGGCGTGGAAATCCGCCTTGGTCTGCGCGGCCGCCGTCACCCGAATGTCTTCCGGCAAGTGCGCATTGGCCGCCAAAATTAGTTTATCCGGGGTCATCCGCCATTCGGATCGGGGCACATCGAAATGCACCGACATCCCCCGGGCGTGAACTCCGGTGTCGGTACGACTGGAACTGACAACCCGGGGACCACAACGAAACAACCGGCCCAAGGCGACCTCTAGGCAGCCCTGGACCGTGATGCCCTCGAGCTGCACCTGCCAGCCACGGTAAGCGGTGCCGTCGTAAGCGACGGTGAGTCGGATGCGTTGGAAGCCCTCGGGAGCCGAGTCCGGACGCTCACGGGTGCGCTTCTTAGGAACTTCTTGCTCCGAGGACATCGTGGTTTCCTGGGAAGCGACACCCTCACCTCTCACAAGGTGAGACTGTCGAGGTATCCCTGCAGTAGAATGGCTGCTGCCGCCGCATCGATCTTGCCGCGCTGTTGGGCCGCCTTGGTGCCACCGCTGCGGAGGGCCTTGGCTGCCGACACGGTGGTGAGTCGTTCGTCCCAGGTTCGGATCGGCACCATAATCACATCCTTGAGCGCCGCCACAAACTCCCGCGCCTTGATGGCCGCCTCACCATAGGTGCCATCCATGTTGCGAGGCATGCCCACCACGATGAGTTCTACCTGCAGGGATCGGATGAGTTCCTTCACCCGTTCCACGAGAGCCAAAAATGGTTCGGCCGGAATGAACTCGACCGGACGGGCCATCATCCGCAGTTCGTCACTGACGGCGACGCCCACACGAACGGTACCGGGATCGAGGGCCAGGATACGCATAGCTCAGAGCAGTGAGGCGGAATCGGTGTCGATGAGCAGCACAGCCGCCGGGTTGCGTCGAAGCATCGAGGCCGGGCAGAGCGAATTCACAGGGCCCTGGAGCATATTCTTCACAGGCACCGCCTTGCGTTTTTCCGGCGCGACACAAACCACTTTCCGGGCAGTCATGAGGGCCGGCAACGTGAGCGTGAAGGCGTAGGGCGGCACCGTCTCCAGCGAGGAAAAATGCCCCTCCTTCACCTGCTGCATTTTGCAGGCGTCATCGAGTCGGACCAATTTGACCCACTCGGAATCATCCAAACGGGCAACGTGGGGATCGTTGAAGGCCAGATGCCCGTTTTCTCCCACACCTAAGCAGCACAAATCGATGGCCTGCGACTCAAGCAGCGCCGTGTAGCGGGCGCATTCCACATGAGGGAGATCGCAATCACCGTGGATATAATGGAAGGCCTTGGGCTTCACCAGCGACTCGACCCGCTGCTTCATATGGTACCGGAAGCACGACGGATGATCAGCGGAGATGCCGAGGTATTCGTCCATGTGGAACAAGGTCACCTTGGACCAATCGATGCCACCCAAGGCCACGAGGTTCTTCAGGAACTGAATCTGGGAATTGCCGGTGGCCAGAATGGCCGCGGCCGAACCGTTGCGGGCAATGGTGTCCGCCAAATAGTTGCGGACATCCAGCGCCACATAAGATGCCAGATCGGGTTGGCTGGCGAAGACATGAACGTCCAGGGCATCGGCCTTGAACGAACGGACCGGGGCATGCGATTGACTCATTGAATTGCCCAACCATGTCCTGAGATCTGCCCAAGGACAAGATTCAGACGCAGGGACTCAATCAACGCTCCGGTGGGTGGGCTGGAGACACCGGGTCGCCGCCTTCGACGGCTGCCGCCAACAGGGACGCTTCGGTCCATTGATTAGTCGGCCGGAGGGCCACCAACTGGCCTCGATGAAAAACTCCGATGGTGTCACAGACCCCTAGGAGTTCCGGCAGGTAAGAACTGGCCATCACGACGGCTTTGCCCTGAGACGCGGCCGCATCAATCTGGCGGTAAATGTGCACCTTGCTGCCGACATCAATGCCCCGGGTTGGTTCATCGAGGAGCAATACCAGGGAGTCGTGGTACATGAGACGCCCAAAGGCCACTTTCTGTTGATTGCCACCGGAAAGCTCATGGACCGGCTGGGAAGGACTGTGGGCACGGATGTCTAGAGGCTTCATCCATGCCTGGGCCTCCCGATGCTCCGAGGGCGGATGCCAAAAACCCCAACGCACCAAGTCTCCGGGCCGGGTAATGAACAAGTTTTCCGCGATGCTTCGAGCGAGAAGCAGTCCGTCCTCCTTTCGATTTTCGCTCAGAAAGCCAACTCCCTCGGCCCAACGCTGCCGGGGAGAATTGGATGAAATATCTAAGTCACCCAAATGGACTGTCCCCGACCGAATGGCGTCCAACCCGAAGGCAGCGCGCAAGGTCTCGGAGCGACCCGCACCCACCAGACCAAACAACCCAAGGACCTCTCCCCGCCGCAAACTGAAGGTCACCGCGCGGGGTTTCTCGACGCCCTGCAGCGCCGCAACCCGAAACACATTCTCGCCCAACGACCGCGGACTTCTCGGGTAAAGGTCCTGAACCTCACGCCCCACCATGATCCGAATGAGTTCCGGATTGGCGATGTCCGACAGCGCCCCAGTGGCCACGCTGGCGCCATCTCGCAAGACCGTAAAGCGCGAACAAACCCGGCGGGATTCCTCCAAGAAGTGGGAGACATACAGCAGGCTAACCCCCTCTTTGCGCAGGCGATCCAGCACAGCAAAGAGGTGCTCGGTGTCGGCACGGGTCAGGCTCGACGTCGGCTCATCGAGAATGAGCACCCGCGGCTTGGACCGCAGGGCCCGAGCGATCTCGACGAGCTGCTGCTGGGCGATGGGCAACTCCCCGGAGACCGCGTCCAGTGGAATACTCTCAGCCCCCAGATGCCTCAGAGCCTCGGTGGCCAACTGCCGCTGACGCGATCGATCCACCCACCCCCAGCGGGAGGGTTCTTCGCCCAGGGTGATGTTCTCAGCCACCGTCAGGTGTGGGGCCAAATTAAGTTCCTGATGAATCATCGCCACGCCCGCGCGCTGAGCGGCAATGGGATCAACCGGCTGGTACTCCGCACCGTCGAGCATCATGGAGCCCGCATCCGGCTCATGGATTCCGCTCAAGATTTTGAGCAGCGTGCTTTTTCCCGCCCCATTCTCCCCGATGAGGGCATGGGCCTCACCCAGCCCCAGCGACAGACTCACCCCCCGCAGCGCCTGGGTGGCACCGAAGGATTTTTCGATTCCGTTGAGTTCTAGTCGGGTTGGCACGGGAAGCATTCAGATTTTCTCGGAGCCGGCCCGCAGACAAAGAACCTGCGGCAACCTGACTCTCGGAAATCGTGACGACCAAACTAGCGATCCACTCCCAATGCCTTCAAGCTTCGGTCTGCGTCCGAGAATGATCACCATGGAGCCTGCCCTCAATCCTCCGCCCCCTCCTGCGCGTCTGGGAGTGAACCGCGCCGGCTACCGCGGCGAGAGAATCGACGCTGCAAGTCTCCTGAAGGAAATCCGCTTTCTGGCGAACCGTAACGGATTCACCGAGCATGTCTCCGCGGTGGGTGTTCATGAGCTCGTCTTCTTGTCCCGTCTCGGTCAACCCGGTCCGCGATGCTACCTCTCGGCCGGAATCCACGGCGACGAACCCGCAGGACTAGTGGCCCTGCGCGATTTGATCCGGGACAATGCCTGGCCCGACGACCTTAACCTAGGAATTTGCCCGTGCCTCAATCCCCAGGGCTGCGAGCTGGGCACGCGCGAAAACGCCGCGGGCCTCGACCTGAACCGCGACTACCGATCCCCGCGGTCCATCGAGGTCCGGCTCCACCTCGAGTGGCTGTCCTCGCTCCCGCCTTGGAACATGTCGATTTGCCTGCACGAAGACTGGGAATCGCACGGCTTCTACCTGTACGAATTGAATCCGGGGAACCTGCCCTCGCTGGCCGGTCCCATACTCGAGTCGGTGCGTGCGGTGTGCCCCATCGACCACTCACCCTGGATCGACGGAAAAGAGTCCACCGCACCTGGACTCATCCGACCCACGATCGATCCCACGCAACGGCCCGATTGGCCGGAGTCCTTCTGGTTGCTCCAGAACGGATGTCCGAAAGGCTACACCCTAGAAGCCCCCTCCGACTGGCCGCTGCCCGTCCGGGCCAAGGCCTTGCAAACAGCCGTGCAAACAGCCGTGCACTGTCAGGCTCTCCGCGCCTGAGATGCTCCGACGACGACCGCGTTCCAGCTTGGACACTCCAGCCACCTCACTCCCACACTGCAGCTGGCATGCATCTGTCCCGACTCAAACTGCGCGACTTCCGGAATTATGTCCGGTTGGACGCTGAGTTCGGGCCCGGCTGTCATGTCCTCTTGGGCAACAATGCCCAGGGCAAGACCAACATCCTGGAAGCCATCTACTTGTTGGCGACCTTGCGATCGTTCCGTGGCTGCGGCGGAGCGCAAATGATCCGGCAGGGGGCCAAGGGCTACTTCGTCGGAGGCTCGGTGGAGGGACAAGGAGTCAGCGACATTAAGGCCTACTGGTCGCCGAAGGAACGCAAGCTCTCGCTCAATGAACGGCCCATCCGAAAATTGGCGGATTACTTTGGTGTCTTACGAGCCGTTGTCTTTTGTTCCGAAGACTTGGCCCTAGTGAAGGGACCGGCCCAAGGACGACGGCGCTTCCTGGACCTGCTTTTGGCCCAGACCATCCCGGGCTATCTCCCGCTGTTCATGCGCTATGCCAAAGCCCTCCGCTCTCGGAATGCGCTGCTCAAGCAACCCGTGGTGGATGTCGTCGAATTGGATGGATTCACCCAAGAACTTGTCCTGGCGGGCGAGTCGCTGATTACAGCTCGGCAAGACTTCGTCCCGGCATTGGCTCCGCGGGTTCAATCCGCCTTTCGGCGCATCGCGGTCGAAAGCGACGAACTGGCACTGCATTATCAACCCAGTGTCACCGGCGACTTCGCCGTGGCCCTGTCTCAATCCCGTGCCCGGGAACGCGCGCTAAAGACCACGGTCGTCGGTCCCCATCGCGATGACCTGACGTTGCTAGTGAATGACCGCGCCGCAGCGCCCTACACCAGTGAGGGCCAAAAGCGCACCCTCGCCATCGCTCTGAAACTGGCGCAGGCCGAGCACCTTGCCGCCGTGTACGGGACTCCGCCGCTCTTGCTCATCGACGACGTCATGGGCGAATTGGACACCCGACGCCGATCGGCGTTTCTTCCCCTCTTGCAGCAATCCTTCCGTGCGGGCGGGCAAGTGTTCATGACGTGCACCGAAGAGAATTGGCCTCGCCAATTGGGTTGTGAACTCCTGCGCTGGAAGGTCGACAAGGGGCGCCTCGATCAGTGGTCTGAGTAGCTACGCACCCGATGAGGCCGCCCCTGAAATCAGCGGGCTTTAGGGGCCCCGGTCGGGGGCAAGGTCGGAGACAATAACGAGTTGGTCTTTGATGAAGGATTGGCAACGCCATTGGTGCCGGAGCCGGCGGAGTCTTCTGAAAGACTAATGTCTAGGTTGCTCGCACGCCGAGTGGCCCGCACCACGGCCACATCACCCGTGCCATCGACTCCTAAAATAGGACGTCCGACACGAGACACATAGTTGTGTCGCACGGCCACGGTCCCGTCGGCGTGGATGCGGTGATGGAGATATTCGTCCGCTCCGTATTGATGGAGCACGTGCAATCGATTCTGGGCATCCATCGCCATAGAGGGAGGGTTGAACGACACGACTGTCCCCAAAGGCATCACCTTGTAAGTCACCGAAGCCTCCGGGTTGGTGATCACGGCAAAGATGCGCGCCCGCTTGAGGTAATTGGCCTGAACAACGGCATACCGGCGGCGTTCAGAAACGCCTCCCAAGACTCCAAACTCCCGCTCCCACAAGACCACACCATTCATCACCTCGAACTCGGCAGGAGCTGTAATGACGTGATTGTCACCGGAACCGGTGTAGACCGTGGCCGAGACATTGTAACGGCCTACCTGATCGATCTTGAACAACGGGGTCAGGTTAAACCGCAGCGTCGCCCGAGCTCCGGTCTTCAACGTGAAGGCCCCCGTCTCCTCCAAATCTGCGGTACGGGCAACACCCACGCCCGAGACGTTCTCGAGACCGAATCGGAGCCAGTCCGCTCGCTCTCCCAACCGCAGTGGCCCCCCGGTGAAATTGGCAATTCTCAGGATGACCTCACTCTTCTCACCGGTGAGAAACTTGTTCTGGTCAAACTCCAGTTTTACATCCACCTGAGCGTGGACGGTCATGACCAACAGGAACAAGCAGAGCCACGAAAATAAGCGATGCACGGCCAAGACCATAGGTGTCTCCAGAGAAAATTGAAAGTGCCCCGAAGGATCCCTTAATGCCCGCGATGAAGGTCGCTGACGCCGTGCGGCAGCCGGTTCAAGGCACGAACCTCGTCAGCACTTAGGGCACGATCGAACACCGCCAGGTCGTCCATCCAACCGGTGTAACCGAGCCCCAGCATCATCACTGCGTCATCCGCATTCCAAGAGTAGGTGTGCTGCCGCTCCGAGAGGCGGCCCACCGGTTGACCGTCGATATAGAGAGCCACCCGACCGTCCGGCTTTCCAGTGTTGAAGTTTTCGCAGGTAAAGATCACCTGATGCCATTCCTCCCGACGGAACGGCGGTTGCGTCAGGACAAGGAGCGGCTTCTCCGACAACGGCATTTTGCCCCAGTCCTTACCCTCGGGATTCCAAACATTTTTGTCAGCATAAGTCCCTAGGCGCAAATGCTTGGGATTATTGTCGGGGGTGAATTCCACAAAGAGTGAGGCGTCATCCCAGGCCTTGGAAGTAATCTGGATGACATCCGAATATTCCTTAGGTATGTCGATCTCCGGAGTGGTCCTCAGCCAAAAACTAACCGTCGCGGACCAGGCCGTGGGCTTCCAGGGGAAGTTGCCCGGTACCCGGAACCCCACCACCTCGGAAACCTTCTTTTCAAAACGCAGCGCACCTCCGTGGCGGCCCGCGTGCGGATCAATCCAAAGGGCGCCATTCGTCGGCAACCCCGCCGTCGTCTTGCGTGGCGCATCCCATTTCGGCCCCGTCTGGAAAAGCCGATCGCCCGCTCCCACCACCGCATCGGGCGACTGGTCAAACGGAGCATGGAACACCAACGACGAAGCCAATCGCGACGGAGCCTTACCGAGCGTGCAACCGGCCAACAGAGCCATTGAGGCCATCAGACAAAGGAAGCGCATGCCCAGACCATGCCCATATCCCGTGTGACTGGAAACCCCCTTCCTTGCCCGAAGGATCCCGTGCACGCACGAGTTGCGTCGGGCCCTGTTTGCTGTTTCTTAAGACCGTGGATTTGTTCAATCGCCCCGACGGGCTGCAGGACATTCGAGACAAAGTCATCGCCGGCGAGCGACTGACACCCGAGGACGGGTTGCGCTTGTTCCAAACAAAGGACCTCAACGCACTGGCTTCAATGGCCGACTTCGCTAACCAGCGTCGCAACGGGCGCAAGGCCTCCTACATCCTCAACCGGTATATCAACTATTCGAATTACTGCATCTTAAGCTGCCAGTTCTGCGCCTTCAGCCGCAAGAAGCGCGACAACGATGGGTTTCAACTCACCGAAGAACAAATGGTGTCCAAGGCCCGTGAGGCGCTGGCTGTGGGCATCACCGAACTTCACATCGTCGGCGGGCTGCACCCATCGCTGCCCTTCTCCTACTACACAGGGTTCTTGAGGGCCTTGAAGGCGGTCGATCCGCGCCTGCAGCTCAAATGCTTCACCGCCGTGGAAATTCTGCACCTGGCTTGGCTGGCCAAGAAGAGTGTTCGGGACACCCTTCAAGAACTGAAGGAAGCAGGTCTCGAATCCCTCACCGGCGGTGGCGCTGAGATCTTCCGAAAGGAGGTCCGCAGCCGCATCGCCACCGGCAAGGAAAGCGGCGAGGAGTATCTGGATGTCCATGGTACCTGGCACGGACTCGGGGGCCGCAGCACCTGCACCATGCTCTACGGCCATGTTGAGTCGCTCGAAGACCGCATCGATCACCTAGACCAACTGCGACGCCAGCAAGACCTCAGCCACGGATTCACAGGCTTCATTCCCCTGCCCTATCAGCCCGACAACAACCGCATGCCCGTCCAGCACGCACCCAGCGGGTATGATCAGTTGCGGACCATCGCCGTCTCCCGCCTCTACCTCGACAATATCGACCACATCACGGCCTACTGGGTGGGCATGGGGTTAAAAATGGCCCAGGTCGCCCTGAGCCATGGAGCCGATGACTTGCACGGGACAATCCTCGAAGAGCACATCTTTCACATGGCCGGCGCGAAATCTCCTCAAGGGACGCCCGAAGCGGACCTGATACGCGCCATCCGCGAGGTAGGCCGGGAACCGGTCCAACGCAACACCTTCTACGAACCCATTCGAGTGTGGCCGACGGAACTTCGACCCGCGGCCGAAATCGCGGCGGGCGGACTTGCGCTCGCCTGATCGGCGCCCTTGGGAGAAGCTCCAGCCATGCCGGTCACGCTGTCAGAGCTTCAGGCACGGGAACTCCAATTCCTGGCCCCTTACGCGCAAAAAAGTGTGGAGAGCCGGGGACGCGTCCACACCGAGAATCCGCCCACCTGGCGCACCGAATTCCAGCGCGATCGGGACCGGGTGATCCACAGCCGGGCCTTCCGTCGTCTCGAAGGCAAAACCCAGGTCTTCTTGAACGGGTCGGGCGATCACCTACGCACCCGACTGACCCACACCATGGAAGTGGCGGCCATTAGTCGCAACATCGCCCGAGCCCTGCGCCTCAACGAAGACTTGGCCGAGACCATCGCCCTAGCCCACGACCTCGGTCACTCCCCCATCGGTCATAAAGGCGAATCCATGCTCGATCGCCTCATGAAGGACCACGGCGGATTTGAGCACAATCGTCAGAGTCTCCGGGTCGTCGAGGAACTGGAGCGCAAGTACCCTCTATTCCCGGGACTGAACCTGAGTTGGGAAGTCCGTGAAGGACTCGCCAAGCACGGTGTGGCCTTCGAATCCGTCGAGGGCACCCGACGACGCCAACATCATCAGACTTCCCTGGAGGCGCAGGTGGCCAACCTCGCTGATGAAGTTGCCTACTACAGCCACGATCTGGATGACGGCCTCGACTGCGGTTTGCTCGATGAGAAAAAGCTGCTCAAGGAAGTCCGTGTGTGGGCCAAGGCCGCTCGGGCCGTGAAACGCAATTTTGGCGAACTGCCCGCCGAAAGCCGGCGCTACTACACCATTCGTCAGATCATCGACCAACAGGTGGTCGATGTCGTCAACACCACTGAAGCCCACATCCTCGAGGCGGGAGTCCGATCGGCCGACGACGTGCGTACCCATCGCAAGGCACTGGTCCATTACAGTCCCGAGCGCCGCCTGGAGAACCTCGAACTGCGCAAGTACCTCTACCGAAACCTCTACTACCACCCGGTCGTCGCCGAACCCAACAACCGGGCGATCCGAATGCTCAGCGAGGTCTTCCAATCTTACATCGCACACCCCAAGGAGCTAGGACTGGCGGCCCGAAAACGCATCGCTGCAGATGGATTGCATCGGGCCGTCTGCGACTACGTGGCCAGCATGACCGACCGCTACCTGATTCAAGAACACCACCGCCTCTTCGGGCTAAAACTCGGATGACCGCAGGAAAAGACTTCCCCCACACGGGACCTCGTCGGTTAGGCGGTGCCTTATTGGCCCGCAAGAGCCGGACGCCGGGTCAGGGGACCCGGCCTACACGGGGCCCCGTCGGTTAGGCGGTGCCTTATTGGCCCGCAAGAGCCGGACGCCGGGTCAGGAGACCCGGCCTACACGGGACCTCGTCGATTAGGCAGTGCCTCATAGGGGTAGCTCGGAGATCCGTCCCTACCTCGGAGGCTCTTATCCAAAAGAGGACACAGTCGTTTTAGTTTTAATAAACACTTAATTGAGACACCGCGCTAGCTCAGTGCCCGCGGGACAACGTCTCGCGCAGGGTGGTCTTGAGGATCTTACCAGTGGCGTTGCGGGGTAGTGCAGGCAGCACAATGGCACGTCGCGGCACCTTGTAGTCGGCGAGAGTTTCTTTAAGAAACGCGATCAGGGCGTGCTCATCGAAAATGTGGCCCTCGTCCATCGCCACAAAGGCTACGGCCCGTTCGCCCCGCCGCTCGCACGGTTCACCGACCACGGCCGCCTCACGGATGCCCGGAAAACGGTAAATCACTTCCTCGATCTCCCTCGGGTACACATTCATGCCGTTGGGCTTGATCATGTCCTTTTTGCGATCGGTGATAACGTACCAACCGTCGGAGCGGCGGTGCCCGATGTCGCCGGTCAATAACCAGCCCTTGAGGATCGTCTGGGCCGTCTTGTCCGGGGCATTCCAGTAGCCGAGCATCACATTGCCGCCGCGGACGCAAATCTCCCCGTCTAAGCCGTCTCCCAATTCGTTTCCCGCGTCGTCTTGAACCGACACCTCCACGCCCGGAATGGGCACACCAATGGTGCCGGGCTTGGGATCCCGAGGCGGATTGACGGTCACCACCGGGCTGGCCTCGCTGAGTCCGTACCCCTCAATCAACGGCACCCGAGGATGGCGCGCATTGAAGCCATTGAGGATTTCCAGTGGCAACGGGCCCGCACCGCTCACACACAAGCGCAGCGACGTAAACTCGATCCCCGCGGGAATTTGCGATAACGCACGGAACAGCGCCGCCATCGCCGGCAACAACGTCCCCTGATTCTGCAAGATCTCCGCAATCATGTGCTTGGGCGAATGGAGTCCCTTCACCGCCACCACCGAGGCCCCACTAAGCAGGGGCAGCAGAAGTCCCACGGTCAGCATGAAGCTGTGGAACATCGGCAGGAGCACCACCAGACGATCCTCCTCGGCGAGTTCCAAGAAGACCCGGCAAGAGACGACGTTCGCCAGCAAGTTGCTGTGAGAAAGCATCGCCCCCTTTGGGTGGCCCGTGGTCCCGCTGGTATAGATGAGCACCGCTAGATCGTCTCCGCCGCGGACCGGATCTGAAATTTCTGCAGCTTCAGTGGGCAGTGTCTCCGCATCCAAGATCTGAATCGACGGATGCAAGGCCTTCAACTCGGGCAGGCCCGCATGGCTCGACTCGGCGATCACCCATTCGATGCCCGCGTCTTGGAGCATGTAGGCCACTTCTGCCGGCTTGAGGAAGTTGTTGATCGGCACCACCACCGCATCCGCGGCCAAGACCCCGAACAGAGCTCCGACAAACTCTGGACAATTTTTCAGCCAGATGGCCACCCGATCTCCAGGGCGGATCCCCTTCCCCTTGAGGAGACCCGCCGTCCCAAGGATCTGGTCTTGATAATGACCGTAGGTGTACCGGGAATCGCCCCAGTACAAGGCCGTTTTGTCAGGACGTGACCGGGCGACGGCGAGGAATGCAGAAGCTAGGTGGTTCATGGCAGAAATCGTTGCGTCCGAGGGTTTCTCTTTGGGAAGTGCTCTCAGTGCGGACTCAGACAAGTCATCCAAGCGGACCGCTCCGCAGCAGTGCTCGAACTTTCAAAACGGCCGCTCAGCGGCGTGCGAAAATGCGATTGGCCTCAGCCAGGGTTTCCTTGGATCCAATATCGTACCAAATACCAGGAACACTCCATGTCATCACCGGAGTGCGCGGATACAACCACTGGATTAGGCGGCCCGGTTGGTCCGGATTATTACCTTCAGCGATGTACTGCCTAACCATGGCTAAATACTGGCGCGGGTAGTAGTAGAGCGCGATCCCGATGAGCGTGCTAGCAGGATCTGCAGGCTTCTCAACGAAGCTGCTAATTCGGCCGGTCGCATCGATGTCCACGACGCCATACTTGCGAGCCTGCTCAAGGCTCCCGACATCATACACCCCCAGCACCGGGCCGTTCTGAGAGCGGCAATAGTCCCCGAACCCGCGGAGGCTCTGGTTGAAGAGGTTGTCGCCGGCCACCACGATCAAGTCGTCATCCAGCTTCGCTTGTTCGAGCACCAAGTTCAGGTCGCCGATGGCACCCAGCTTATTGGAATCGTCCGTCGATCCGTCATTGATTACAGAAAATCGGAACGGGTGCTGGGAGGCTTCGCGGTAGGCCTCAGACCACTGAGAGAATTGGCCTGCGAACTTGGCGTTGCTCACTACGAACACCTCGTCGATGCCCCCGATCGGGGCCAGATTATCCATGACATAGTCGATCATGGGTTTGCCCGCGACCGGCAACAGAGGCTTGGGCTGGGTCAACGTCAACGGATACAGCCGCGTGGCATAACCGGCGGCAAGGATGAGCACCTTCATGGATGGACTGAGGCTATCCGAGATTTCAACTGGCATCCAACCAAGAAGCAGCCTCCCAGAGGCAACGTTCTGAAGACCGAGCCCGGGGCCAACCCCAGAAACTTTGCCAGCAGGGGCCGGGTGCCCCCTAATCCTGCAAGCGTAGATCAACCCGATGCGTCCCCTCCTTGCACTTCGAGTCTCCGAATCAGATCAAAAACACGGCATCGCCGACCCTCTGAACCCCGGTAAGTCTGGACAGACCCTGCATGGGTCGCCTAAACCCTTGAGATGGCTGTCGCGGAAAACCAGCCAGATGGATTCCCGACCCCGGCCCACGGGCCTCCGGAAAGGATTCCTGCAAAACCGCATGACCCAAAGCCATTTAATCTTGGCGGACCAAGTCCGCACCCTCATTGGCCGCTGCCCGAAGCCGGAGAACCTGCTCGACGCGCCCGAACCCCCACCTGCCGATTGGGAAGCGGTGGCTCTCAACCTGTTCGCTCTCCAATACGAGACCGTTCCGGCCTACCGACTCCTCTGCAATGCTCGGGGGCGCCGACCGGAAGAGGTGCGGTCTTGGCTAGAAATCCCCGCGGTGCCCACTCAGGCCTTTCAGGAATTGGAATTCACCGCCATCGAACCCGAAGCTCGAACCAGAGTCTTCCACTCGTCGGGCACGACTGCCCAGCGTCCGAGCCGGCACTTCCACCATGCCGAATCCCTGGCCCTGTATGAGGAGTCCTTGCGTCCTTGGTTTGCGGCGCACCTGCTGGCCTCGGAGGCCGCCTTCCCACAAGGCTTACGACCCCGCTGCCTGGCCCTGACACCGCAGCCTGCGAACGCACCCCATTCGTCGCTCGTCCACATGCTGGAGGTGGTGATTCAAGACTTCGGCGGCACGGGCTCTGGCTTCACGGGCCGCGTGGGCGGTGACGGCGCCTGGGAATTAGACCTCGAAGCCACCCTCGAAGCACTCGAGTCGGCCTGCGCCAACGGAATCCCGACCCTTGTCCTCGGCACGGCCTTCCTGTTTGTCCACTTGTTCGACGCGCTCTCGGCCCAGGGTCGCTCCTTCCGATTGCCCGCGGGTTCGCGAGTGATGGAGACCGGAGGCTACAAGGGCCGATCCCGTTCCCTGCCCCGCGCTGAACTGCACGCGGCCATCGCCCAGCAACTGGGTGATCCAAAAATCATCCCCGAATATGGCATGAGCGAACTCTCCTCACAGGCCTACGAGTCGGGCGGCCGTTTCCAATTTCCGCCCTGGGTCCGCGTCCGCACCATCCATCCCGAAACCGGCCTTGATACGGCCGAGGGAGAACCCGGAATCCTGCGGATCCACGACCTGGCTAATGTCTGGTCGGTCGCTGCTCTGGAAACCACCGACCTCGGCCGTCGTCACGGTCAGTCCTTTGAACTGCTGGGGCGCGCCGCAGAGGCAGAGCCCCGCGGTTGCTCGCGGATGACCCTTTAATGTGGCCATGAACCTCCACCAACTGTTCCTCGCCGACCTCGGCCCAGAACTCCAGCTCACCGCGGAGACACTGCGGCAGGCCAGCTTCGCCGTGCGCCGAAACCGCAACGAATGGCTGCTGCAACAGCGCACACGAGCGGTCATCGAGATGATCGCCCATACCGCCGATCAATGGCTGGAGCCGGGAAACCAATTTCGCATCCTAGCCCTCCGCGACGGCCCCCAGGAAACCGGCTGGAGCCCGGCCACCCTGGCGCGCGGACTCGACACCTTCTTCCGATCCATCACGGTGGAGTCGCTCGAGGCCCTCGTCGCCCAGGATCTCGGCGACGCCCGCCGCCTCGACGACTTCGGGGCGGGATCGGCCGAGCACCGCACGGGGCGCACCTCACTGGCCGTGGGGCCCGAGCTGTTGGTGCACCTGACGGCGGGCAACCTGCCCAATCCGGCCCTGTTCTCCATCATCTTAGGTCTGATCACACGATCGGCCCAGATCGTGAAATGCCCCCGCGACGCCTCGCTGTTGCCCCGCCTCTTCGCTCACTCGCTCGCCGCCACCGAATCAAAGATCGGAGCCTGCCTAGAGCTCGTTACCTGGAGCCATGACGAGTGGAATGCCCGCGAGCTCGAAGACACGCTCTTCTCCGAAGCCGCCTGCGTGACTGCCACCGGCAGCGACACCATGCTGGCGGAAGTTCGCCCCCGCATTCCGTCCCGCACCCGCTTCATCGGCTACGGGCATCGCATGAGCTTCGGCCTTATTACCAAGGAATCGTTGAGCCCGTATTCCCGCAAGCGACTGGTGCGGGCCATGGCCGACGACATCACCGCATGGAACCAATTGGGATGCCTTTCTCCCCACGCCTACTATATCGAGGAAGAGGCCTCCGGCAGTGCGGAGACACTGGCTGCCGAGTTGGCTGACGAACTGGAGCGACGTGAAGCGACCGAACCACGCGGCACCATTGGTCTCGCCGAATCGGCGCTCATCCAGTCTCGACGGAGCACCTTTGCGTTGAGAGCCGCGGCCATGGCGTCACTGACCGAGCGGAATTTGAACCGCTCACTGTTCTTCGATCCGCCCGCAACCGTGCGGCTTTGGGCCAGCACCGAATCCACGGCCTGGACCGTGGTTCTTAACCACGACGCCCGCTTTCAACCCTCCTGCCTCCACCGGTTCATCGAACTTAAACCCGTCCGACAATGGAGCGAAGTGCTCCGGTTCGCTGAACCCTTCCGCCATCTAGTCTCTACGGTCGCAGTCGCGGCGCCCGATGACCGTTTGCCAGACATAGCTCGTCAGCTAGCCCATTGGGGCGTGAGCCGCATTTGTCCTATTGGCCGCATGCAAGAACCCCCGGCGGCTTGGCGTCACGACGGCCGGCCCGCCTTGGGCGACCTGGTGACTTGGACTGACCTCGAAACCTAGCCCACTCTCTTAAAACCCCTCTTCATGGAACTCCGCAAAACCTTTCAGATCGAAGCCGCACACCGCCTGCCCAACGTGCCCACGGGCCACAAATGCGCCCGCCTCCACGGTCACAGTTGGCGCATCGAGGTCGCCATCGAGGGTCCTGTCGGAAACGACACGGGATGGGTGATGGACTATGCCGAACTCAAGGCCGCCTTCCAGCCGATCCATGACCGGATCGACCACAACTACCTCAATGAAATCCCGGGCTTGGAAAACCCCACGAGTGAGCGGTTGGCCGTATGGCTCTGGAACGAACTGAAGCCGCGCCTACCACTCTTGATCGAACTAGTCATCGCCGAGACCTGCACCTCGCGCTGCGTGTACCGAGGTCAATGAGGTCAGAGCCTCCTCATCGTCAGCCGACCCGTTGAATGGGAATCTTGATGACCACCTTGCGAATCAGAGTCGGTTGCCCATGGATCACTTTGGGACGATGGGCGTCACTGGGGAAGAAGATCGAAAACCGCCCGGCCGCCTGGGTGATGGGCGTGTAATCGTCGGCAGGGAACCAAAATTGAACGTCGTTGCCGAAGGGGCCATCCGGGCTCAGAGCCTCGCGCGGGATCCAGTCGATCGTCTCGAAGCCAGCGATGGTATACTGGATGTCGATGTGCTCCCGGTGGCTTTCAAAACGACAGCTCTGGCGGTCTTGAGTGGTGTACTCCTGAACCGACGCATGCAGCGTAGGACCCTCCAGCTCATAAGTTCCCAGCGGGGTCTCTGGAGTCAGGGTCCGCAACCAATCGAGACACACACCCCAGACCGGGGAGGATCGAAGGAACGGAGACCAAGTCTCGGGATAATTCAAGGTGGCGTGGAGCATGATGGCGGAGGGCGAAGGGTGGAGATCTTATCGATGGTTCAGCTGGGCCTGAGAAACTTTGCGGCAAAGGCTCCATCGACGGGTGTCCGCACCGGATGAAGGCTGCGCCGGACCGACTCGGTCCACCCGGGGTGATCCCGAAGGAATGCGTCGACCACTTGCTCGTTCTCCTCCGGTTCCAAGCTGCAGGTGCTGTACACCAAGACGCCGCCCGGACGGACGCGCAAGGCCGCCTGGTGGAGCAACTGAAGCTGTTCAGCCGCCAACCGGATGATCTCTTGGGGCTGAATGCGCCAGCGAAGTTCCAGGCGCCGACGAAGAACTCCCGAGTTGGAACACGGGGCATCCACCAAGACCCGATCGAAACGCTCCTCAGGCCCACCGAGTTCCGGGTTGGGCTGCAACTCGATTCCGGTAACCCCGAGGCGTAGGGCATTCTCACGGACCAGATCCAACCGACCGGCATGGTCATCATGGGCCACGATGCATCCGGTATTCTTAAGACGCTCAGCGATGGCCAAAGTCTTGCCGCCCGGAGCCGAGCAAAGATCCAGAATACGCTCACCGGGCTGGGCATCGAGCAAGTGCACGGCCATCAGGGTGCTGGGATCTTGGACGTAGAAACCGCCCTCCCGGAACGAACCCAGGGTTTCAAGGGAAGGATGGCGACCGAGGGCGAAGAGGGTGTCGGGATCGGCCCAGTCCACCTGAATTGGAGTCGCATCCACCCCTTCGGTCTTCCACCGGGCCAATAGGTCTTGCGACGTCGTCCGGAGTCGGTTGACCCGGGCACAGGTAGACGGCGCGGAGTTGTTCCATGCCAGCAATCGTTGAAGATCTGCCTTGTTCAGGACTCCAGCCCATCGCTGCACCAACCACTCCGGATGAGACCAACCCACGGCTGGATCCTTCGACTGCAGCGCATAGAGGGCCCGGCGGCAGGCGTCTTTTTCACGGGCCACGCCGCGCAACACCGCGTTGACAAAGCCACTCTGCGCCGAAAACCCGCGCTGACGGGCTAACAAAACCGCCTCGTTGACCACCGCATGATCGGGAACCCGATCGAGAAACAGCAGTTGGTACAACCCCATTTGCAGAATGCCCCGAAGGACCGGACGCTGAGGCCGCCCGTCGGTGCGAGAGGCAACAATATGGTCCAAGGCCGTGCGATTGCGCAGGACACCGAAGGCAATCTCTTGTGCCAGACGTCGGTCGCCCTCGGAGAGCGCCTGCAGGCCCGGGATTCGCTCCAGTCGGTGCTCAAGAAAATCCCCCGGCTCACTGCATTGAAGAAGAATCTCCAGCACCGATGAACGGGCCGTGGGCGGTGGCAGCGGACGAGCCCGTGGTGGGCGCTCAGATAAGTTCGAGATCATCGGCCTGAATTTTTACAACAACAGCCTGCCCGATAAAATCGAGCCGCAAGTGAACATCCGACATCTTGGCGCGGCTTTCCACCCAAGCTTCTATGCCCCGCATTGGCCCCGATTTGATGCGAACCTGCAGACCCGCCTTGATCTCGGGGCTAACCCGGATTTCTACCTGCGCATCGAGGGCGCGGTAAATATCATCGAGTTGACCCACGAACTCCGCCTGGTCGTGGATATTCAGCACATTGGCCACATACCGATTCTGCACCAGCATCTGCCGATGGCGCTTCTCCACCCGTGCGAAGAGATAGCCCGGAAACAGCGGCTTCTCGAAAACGACACGCTTACGCACGTAGGTCTTGACGCTGCGGTACACGGGCAACCGGTGTTCGTAACCCTGCTCTAGGCAGAATTCAGACAGCTTCTTCTCCGTCCGCGGCCGACAATGAGCAACAAACCATGTTAACTCCGTCCACTCGGGTTCCATCGACAGTGGATCGTCCTCTTCAAAGGATTCGGAAGGATGTGAGGCCATGATGATTCCGGGGATGCCTGGGTCGAAACCCGGCATCCCGATGAACTACGAGACTCGACTGCGGGCCAACTAGGCGGCCACCACGTAGGCCGCAATACTTTCGATGCGGTACTTCTTGGACTGTCCCTCCGACCTGAAGGCGACCTCGGCTCCGACGGGTTGTCCCACGAAGATCTTCGCGAAGGGAGTTAGGTAGCTGAGGATGTTCTTGTCAGGATCCCCGTCCCAGGCTCCCAGGATTTCGAAACGCTCCTTGAGGCCACTCTCAACTTCGGTGACGTGGATGACCGTCCCTGGGCCGACCGCATCGGTGCGGACATTGGCCCAATCGGTTCCTCGGGCGCGCCCCAAATCGCGCTCCAACTCGGCCTTACGGCGTTGGAGTACCCGCTGCATTTCTTTGGCGGACTTGTACTCGTGATTCTCGCGGAGATCTCCGTAGCTGCGGGCCAGAGCGATGTCCTTGACGTTGGCGGGTACGCGCTTGGTGACCAGATCCTGGTACTCCTCCTGACGGCGCTGAAGGCTAGACCAACTGACTAGGAAGATATGATCCTCCTTCTTGTTGTCACCGGTGATCATCTCCTGGATCGCCGGGTAGGCCTTGACGATGCGAGCGAAAAGGGACCGCTTGTCCATGTCATCAAAGCTGGGCGAGAGCTGCAAACTGCGAGTCAGATCGCGGATGACATCGACGTCCGCCGACTCGATCAACTCCGGCAGGAGCTTGATATCGTCGAGAATGAAGTCGCGGAGACGATTGGATCGCTTCTCGTTGAAGGCATCCCGCTCCATGGCGGTCAGCATCGCGCGGAAAACCTCAGGTCCGAGAATATCGGCGAAGTGATCATCGCGCTCCTTGCCGAGCCAGAGCAGCAGTTCGCTGCTGGCGCCGTGCTGACTGACGAGCCGGATCAACTCTTGCTTGAGCAACTGACCCCGGTTCTCGAGCAGCAAGAGCCGAGCACATTCACCGGCCAGCTTCGCGCTGACGTTGTTGATAATGAAAATGAGCTTGGAACCCCAATCGGGCACAGAATCCCGCAGAGCCTCTAAGGTGCGGCGGTGCTTGGCCGCGGGAAGTTCGGAGAAGAACTCTACCAGCCTGCTCTGGCCGTTGAGGATTTCGCGCGCCGTGATCGGTCCTTCAGGGATGTCGAGGCCCGCCAATTTCTTGAGGTCATCGCGGACGAAGACACCTTCCAACGCCAAGGCTGGCATGGTCACCGCATGGTTGGTGATGTCGGAACTAAGAATGGCGACGATCTCGGCGATCACGGCCTTGTCATTAATATCAGCGACGCTCTTGAGGATTTCTGAAGCCACCGCAACGCGGGCCTTCAGGCCCTTAGCGGCCTTGAAGTCTGTGCCCAAGCGCACGCCGATGTTGACCTCGGAATCCTGATAGAGGATGGGCTCAGTTTTCTTGAGCGGCACGGTGAAGTGGCCGTCCTGCTTCATCTCGGACCGGGCAACTTCCCACCACTTTTTCCAATCGCTGCTGATAATATCCTTCAGCACAACCTGGATCTGGTCGGCGGTGGCCGAGCCACCGAAATTGCTCAACGCCAGCTTGACCACAGAAAGGTGATGAAGAGCTGCCTCGCGCTTCAACCCGTCGAGGTCGAGAGCCTTGCGAGCGAGAATGTGGTCCTTAGCAATGGGCTTGAGCGACTCTGCCGAGAAGGCGAGGTCCATCGAGTGACCCGCCTTATTGGTGAAGTCGATGTTCATCCGTCCTAGGGCCAGATCCACAGAAACGATGCGGCCAAAACCCCAGCTCTTGTGATGGCAGAATCCCGCTTCCTTCAGCGACAGCAGCGGGGTGATGTGGGGTTTCTGAATCTTTCCGGCGGCAACCAGTTTCTCAAGTTCGTCTCTCATGATCGGCTCAAAGTAGGCAGCCCAGTATGGGCGGTCGGTAACTATGCGCCGCAGATGTCCTTCAGACCAACATGAAATTCATCTGTTACGGTTATAGCCTCCTATTAGAGGCTTCCCGCATCGGCTATCCGGACCTCATAGACTCCCTCTATACCGCCTCCCCCTGCCCCAACGGGGCAGCGCATACCAGCCCAGGGTGTAACCCTGGGTATGACCCCCTAGAATCAGCGCGTTCTGAAGGAGCGCCGCATAACGCCCGCACGGTCTAGGCATTCCGGGATATGCGGCGTTCCTACAGAACGCCAAACTCTGGGAACCTCTCTTCCCAGGGTTGCACCCTGGGCTGGTATGCCCTGCCCCGTTGGGGCATAGGACCGACAACGACACCGGATGCGGGTGACGCCCCGTTGGGGCATGGGGCCAATGGCCAACCCGTTGGGTATATAATGATGTGTTGAGGTATGGATCCGACAACGCCACCGAATGCAGGCGATGCCTCGTCAGATATGGAACCACGATCAAATCGGTCATGAAAATGAGGTTCTGGGTGTCCGGTTGGGGCATGGCACCGGAGACCAATATTTCGCAGGCGATGCCCCGTCCCAATATGGAACCGACGGCGACACCCATGGAGGCGATGTCCTGTTGGGGTATGGAACCGACATCGAACCGGTCATGGAAATGGGGTTCTGGGTGCCCCAACGGGGCACTGCATACCAGCCCAGGGTGCAACCCTGGGACCAAAAGACCCAATATCTCGCGTTCTGAAGGAACGCCGCATATTCCGGGATCGTCGGTTTGCGTCGGGTTTATGCGGCGTTCCTACAGAACGCTAAACTCTGGGAACCTCTTTCCCCAGGGTTGCACCCTGGGCTGGTATGCAGCGCCCCGTTGGGGCTTTCCAAATGCAACCCAGAGGACATCCATCAATCACTTTCCTCCCAGCGGCCTCGCTCCGGCTTAAATTCCGCGCTCGTTGATAATTTGGTTGGCGGTATCGAGGACGATGACCTTAGGAGTCCACACCGACGCCTGAGCCTCCTCCACCTCGGCGAACGACATGATAGTCAGTCGATCACCGATCTTTCCCAAATGGGCCACGGCACCGTTCAGCTCGATGACCCCGGAGCCCCGAGGACCGCAGATGGCGTAGGTCTCCCAGCGGGCTCCATTGGCCATGTTGCCGCAGAGGATGCGCTCGTAAGGATGCAAACCTGCGCGCTCCATAAGATCCTCGGCGATGGTAAGGCTCCCCTCGTAGTCGAGGCTGGCTGCGGTGACGGTGGCTCGATGCAGTTTGGATTTGAGCAGGTGGACAAGCATGGACAAGTAGCCCGGGCGTCAGAACCGCGCCCCAGGCGGGCGAAAAGCTAAGGCAGTCCGCCGCCAGGAGAACAGGGAAAGAGTTTCCACGGTGAAAACTCGTTACGTCTCGCGATTCGCAGCCCGGACTCAGCATGCCTCGGCCGTTGACTCGGTTGGCGACGGGCGGTGATGTTTAGCACCGTTTCCTCACGGCAATCACAGTCGTTCAACACACACCCATCATGAGCAGAAAGATTCGTTACGGAATGGTCGGCGGCGGACGGGGCGCATTCATCGGCGCAGTGCACCGCATCGCCGCAAACATCGACGGCCAGATTGAGCTGGTCGCCGGCGCGTTTTCATCGGATCCGGAGAAGTCCAAGGCCTCCGGTGCAGACTTCTTCCTCTCCCCGGATCGAGTGTATGGCAGCTACCAGGAACTGGTGACCCAGGAGGCCGCTCTGCCGGCCGACCAGCGGATCGACTTCGTGTCCATTGTCACGCCCAACCACGTTCATTTTCCCGCGGCCAAGGCCGCCCTAGAGGCCGGGTTCCACGTGCTGAGCGACAAGCCGGCGACCTTCAATCTGGCTGAAGCCAAGGAACTCGCGGCCATCGTCAAAAAGACCGGCCGCCTCTACGGCTTGACTCACAATTACACCGGATATCCGCTGGTGAAAGAAGCTCGCCACTTGGTCCACTCGGGCAAATTGGGCAAGATCCGCAAGGTCGTCGTTGAATACCCTCAAGGTTGGCTGGCGACCCGGCTCGAAGCCTCCGGTCAGAAACAGGCCGCTTGGCGTACCGACCCCAAGCGCAGCGGTGCCGCCGGCTGCATCGGCGACATCGGCACCCACGCCGAAAACCTCGCCGAATACATCACCGGCCTGCAAATCAGTGAACTGGCCGCCGACCTGACCGCCTTTGTCAAAGGCCGCAAGCTCGATGACGACGGCAACGTGCTGCTCCGCTTCAAAGGTGGAGCCAAGGGCGTGCTCCACAGCTCGCAAATCTCGGTCGGCGAAGAGAACAACCTGAACATCCGCGTGTACGGAGAACTCGGTGGCCTCGAATGGCACCAGAATGAACCGAACACGCTGCTCGTGAAGTGGATGGACCAGCCCATGCAGGTCTATCGTACCGCCAATGGCTACCTCAGCGACGCCGCCAAGGCCGCTGGCCGCACGCCCCCTTCCCACCCCGAGGGCTACCTCGAGGCCTTCGCCAACATTTACAAAAACTTCGCCACCGCGATCCGCGCCCGTCAGGCCGGCAAGAAACTGGCCAAGGACGACGTGGCCAACGACTACCCGAAGATTGAAGACGGCGTACGCGGCATGGCCTTCATCGAAGCCGTGGTCGCCTCTTCCAAGGCCAACGCCGCTTGGACGAAAATCGGCGGTTGACCCCACGCAGCCACTCGCCCGCGAGTGCACTTCCCCACGCCACCGGTGCCGCGCTCAGAGCCTGTCTGAAAATGGGGATGGGTTCTGTTTGGGAGGGAAGGGTTCGATTGGCAAAGCGCGAGGAGGAAGCAGACCCGCAGCGGTCTGTGACCGACAAGCAACGCCGCCAGCGGGCCCTTCTCTCCCAAACCCGCCGGGCGGCGGATCTTTCCGGCTTGGACTGCGTTGGTTCGGGCGGAACAGACCGCAGGAGGTCTGCCCCGCCGCTCACCGCCTTGCCCAACCCCAGAATTCCCCAGCCGCAGAACCCCTCCCCATTTTCAGACAGGCTCTCAGCGCGTGCGTACCGGTGGCGTTGTCGCGTTGGTGGGCAACGGTGCCTGGGCGTTGAGAGCCTTTCGCGGCAAAGGGCGAAGGGCATTGCCCAAGGGAACCGTGGAAGGCACAGGCGCTGGAACCACCGCGCTCCGGGCCGGGGCCCCACTGCTTGTTCCGACCAACCGGGATGACAACCATGAGCGGTAACCCATCCACCCGGCTGTCAGTACGCCGGCACCAATCAGAATGGGAAAAAACCACTGCCAGCGGACCCGCGAGAGCCAGAGAGTGATAAAATCGAGAGGCCCTTTTCGACGACCGTTGAGCGGCGGCGGCGCGGAGTAATCCTCAGACTTTCCGAGCTCTGTCTCCAATTCGGACATGATCTGGGGAATGTCGAGGCGCAATTCTTTGGAGTAGGTCCGCGTGAAACCCCGAATGTAAACCTGCGCACCGAAGGCATCCCAGTCGCCCGACTCGAGCGCGCGGATGTGGTCGGTCTTGATGTTGGTCACATTGGCCACATCGTGGACGGTACGTCCTTGACGCTCACGCTCGGCCTTCAATTGATCAGCAACACTGGGCACTGGGAGTTGATACCTGTCGGCCCAGACCCTCCGCAACCCTCGAAACAAGCCAATCACGTCTGCGTGCCAATTTTCAGCGGTTTTCAGGAAAGCCTCACCCTGTCAGGTTGCCGGCATGAAGCTCGACTCCCACCAACATTTTTGGAGGTACAGCGCGTCCGAATATCCGTGGATCCCCCCTGGATCGCCCCTTCAGCGCGACTGGCTACCCGCCGACTTGGAACGACTGCACCGCTCCCTAAACTTTGATGGATCCATCGCCGTCCAAGCCCGTCAGTCGCTGGCCGAATCGTGGTGGCTGCTCGGATTGGCGGATGCCGACCCTCGAGTGAAAGGAGTTGTCGGCTGGGTAGACCTTCAGTCGGACCGGCTGGAAGAAAGCCTCGCCCCACTGGCGGCGCATCCTCGGTTTGTCGGAGTCCGCCATGTCGCACAAGACGAGCCCGACGATCGGTTCCTCGTCCGCCCATCGGTGCTCCAGGGCATCGGAGCCCTCCGCCAATTTGGGCTCACCTACGACATTCTCATCTACCCCAAACAGTTGCCGGCGGCTCTGGAACTTGTGGCGCAATTCCCAGACCAACCCTTCGTTCTCGACCACATTGCCAAGCCGCTCATCCGGCAGGGGCTCATCGAGCCTTGGGCCCAACAAATCTGTGAATTGGCACAACACCCGAACGTCTGCTGCAAGGTGTCTGGCATGGTGACCGAGGCCGATCACCAGAATTGGCAGTTCGGAGATTTCCGCCCTTACCTTGATGTGGTGTTCGAAACGTTCAGACCCGAGCGGCTGATGTTCGGAAGCGACTGGCCGGTATGCCTGCTGGGCGGCAGCTACGAACAAATCGAAGGGCTCGCTCGAGATTACGTGCGCCACCTCGGACCGGAGCACGCCGCTGACTTCTGGGGAGACAACTGCGCCCGTTTCTACCTGAACAACGGACGCAGGCCTGAAGCCACCTGACGGCTGAATGAAGGAAAGCCCCACCCGGGTACTAGACACGGGTGGGGCTTTGGCTGAAGAGCGATAACCTTGAATCGAACCGTCAAACGTGTGACGGAACCTCGAAGCCCTTGCGGTATTCGCGGGTGAGCAACTGGTTGGCGCGATCGTTGCGGACAAAGCGCTCGGTCTTCACATCCATGCGGAGCATCTCTCCGAGAACCAAGGGCTGAACCTCTAAATTGACACCGTTAGCAATGAGGTGCTCGGACAACCGAGAGAAGGTCTCGGCAGCCTCCGGGCTATCCTGAAGCCGCTCACGAATGGCCCCCGGCGCGAGCTTCTTGCCCAGCAGGTAGCTGATGTTGCCCGTGTGACACAGGGCACTGCTCAAGTGACCCTCTAGGATCTCGGCATTCAAGTCCGAGGAGCGTCGACTGCGGACCGCGGCTACGAAGTTGGCGTAATGATCGGCACCTTGCTTCCACGACTTGATCTCGCGGCCATTCTTGTCGAAGGCCTTCGCGCTCTCGTACGACGGAATGACCATGTAGCCATTATCGCAGTGGATAATCACCCCGACCTGAGCACCCCGAAACTCGGGCATGCTCTTGTTCCACCGGGCATCCTGAAACTCCTTCGCCTTAGGCAATCCCCGAACCTCAAAGATCAATGATGCCTTCTCGTACTGATGATAGACGAACTGGGAATTGGGCGTGTCGCCATTGTCTTGATAGCCGGCACGAACGCCCACGCTGAACACCTTTGGGCTCAGCGTGGTGGCGCCCAAGGCCCAGCGGGCGATGTCCATCTGGTGGATACCCTGGTTGCCCAGATCGCCGTTGCCGGTGATGAACTGCCAGTGCCAATCGTAATGGAGCTTGGAGCGCATCAAGGGCTTCAGCGGCGACGGACCGCACCACAAATCATAGTTGATGTGATCGGGCACCTGGGTCGGCACCGCCACGTTCCCGATGCTCTGGCGCGGCTTGTAGCACAAGCCTCGAGCCACTTGGATAGCCCCCAGATTACCTGCGTGGAGCCAGGCGATCGCCTCGCGAAGGCCCGGGTTTGAACGGCTTTGTGTGCCTGTCTGCACGATGCGACCATACTTGCGAGCCGCGGCGACAATTTGCCGACCTTCCCACACGTTATGAGAGACGGGCTTTTCCACATACACATCCTTGCCCGCCTGACAGGCCCAAGTCGCCAAGAGCGCATGCCAATGGTTGGGCGTCGCTGTGGAAATGGCGTCGATCTCACCGCTTTCGAGCAACTTGCGCACGTCGGTGTAGGTCTGGACCTGGATACCGTCCTTGGCCAAGTCGGCGCGGCCTTTCTCAAGCACATTGGAGTCTACATCGCACAAGGCCACCAAACGCACGCCCTTGATCTTCTTGAATCCGGCGATGTGGTCGTTGCCGCGCGAGTTAAAACCCACGACTGCAATGCGGATATCTTCATTGGCTCCGATCACCCGTGATTTTGGGGTAAAACGGGCCACGGGAGCGGTGGTGGAGCAACCGGTGACGACGGCACCGGCGGCCATCGAGGTGGCGGTGAGGAATTGGCGACGATTCATGGTGAGGGAGGTGTGGTTTCCAGTTCGGCAGAAATATCAGAGCCCGAAGCACTGGGGGTGAAGATCACCCGGTAGACAACTTCGGCATCGCAGCGTTGGACGACCCATCGCTCGACAAATCGGGAATAACGCCGTTCTGAGGGAATGACGTAGGAAGACGGAGTTCCGGATCCTGAGAACGATACCGACTCACTTCCTCCGCGAGGGTCGGCGATGGCCTCGGGCGCTTCCAGCAAGCGTGTGCCCAAGACACTCCGCGTCTTGCACTGCGGAGCGGCCTCCCGGTCGCGGGCCATGACGATGGATTCGGCCTGACGATACAAGGCCCCTGTGGCCAACGCCGTGCGTCCGCCCAGATTGAGAATTTCTGGCGCGGTGCAGCCGGCCGAGAAAATGCTCATCAGAGCCAACCCACCAGCGATGAGAATGGGAGACTGAAGGCGCATTACTTCAGGTCTTTCTCAGCCGCATACGAGCGATACAACGCCTCCAACGGAACTGACTGGGAGTCACCGCGGTGCAGCACCACCCGATAGCGGAAGGTCAAGGTCTTGCCGACCTCGACGGCCAAGTTGCCACTTCCCGGTGGCTTCTTTTCAAAATCATGGATGCCGAAGGGATTGGCCGCGAACAACCCGTAATCGCGCACATGCCACCAGGTCGGGTGCCGTGGGTTGGTCGGATGGTCGAAGATCGTGACCCCGTAGGTTCCTGTGCCCTGAGGGGTCGCCACGGGGCCCGAATAATCACACCACTCGGCCCGCTTGCCCCAAGTGTCACCATCGGTTTGTCCCCGCGAATTGAGAATGGTTCCACCCTTGGACTTGTCCGCTCGCTTCAAGCGCATCGTCTCAGCCAGCCGAATGGCGAAGGTGCCCTCCTTGGTATCGCCCAAGACCAGCGTTCCGCCCACCGGACGCACGGTGATCTCGAAATCCAACTGACGTACCTCAGCCGTCGGCGCATGGAACACCATCCGGCGCTCGTCTTCCGCCACCACGATCCCGGCCTTGGTCACCCAGCGATTTCGCGAGCCCACCACCGCCTTTTGGTTCTCTCCGTGGCCTACGACCCGGTGTTCGGTGAACGACTGATGCACGGTCGTTCCGGCTCCTGCCACCTCGCTCCAAAAATCAGATCCATTGGCCACGCCGTGAGACCACCACAGCGCGTGGTGATGCGGATGGTCCTTCTCTTCGCCCCCAACTTCCTCCTGCGGCCAACGCCGAGTCATGTGAACCCCATCGGGACCCAAGAGCGGATACAAGAACGGCCGGGACACGTTCCGGAAATGGTACTCGGACACCAACGACGCCCCGTAGGCAATGCGCACCACCTCATTGGTTTCCACCACAGAAAAACCGCTACTGGGGCTGGAGTGCCGGATCGCCTGACATCCGCAAAGTACCCACGCGACCAAGACAGCCGCGGCAGCTCTCAACACTGGGGAATTCACGTCTCTATTTATTCCCGTGCCGGAGGCCGCGGCAACCGCGAAATCGGCCTTTGTGCCGCCAGGCCGCCCGAAATCGCAGCAGCGACCCACTCTAGCTCGTGTTTTTTGGAGTTCGCCCTTTTGAGCGCAACTAAATCTCCGCCCTACCCCGCCCTACCCCGCCTGATCGCCTAACCGCCTCACCGTTTAGTTGCCTGTTTGAGGCGGCAACCCCACTGCTCGCGCACCTCGTTAAACCAAGGCAAAAACTGCTATGGATCCCGCTCAACATCCCGCTGCCTCAGTCGCAGCAAGATCTTCTCAGCCCCCTTCCGCCTCATCAAAATTCCTCACCCTAGCCGGTGTCACCGTTTTTGAGTCAACGACCGGGGACTCGGCTTTCGGACCCACTCACGTCGCTATTAAAACCCATGAGGCAACAGGCCCCTCCAAACAATGAATCCTAAGTGGTATTTGACAGGAAGCAGCCGGTCAGCGAATTCTCTCGGGTCAGTTCATGGGGGGGCGTACCGGTTTCGACTAGGTGATCCTGCCCGGGATGGCATGCCGAGGATGATTCGTTGGCCTCGTAAAACATCGAGTCAAAAACATAACTGCTAACGAAGAGTTGGCTCTCGCGGCCTAATCGGCTCGACGTTTCGCCCTGAACACCTGCTACGGGGACGGAACGCTATCAGCAGGCATGACCTCCGGCGGAGTACGCGCGTCGGTAGTCGAGAAACTTCATGCGGGCTGGGAAATGTCGGTCTACGTCAGCCGGTCACGACATTTCCGAGAACAAAAGGCTGACTAAGCATGTAGTCGTTTCGGGTTGAATGGCTTAGGACGCGGGTTCAAGTCCCGCCGCCTCCACCATCTTTTGCTGGGATTTTTGAAGGTCGGTTGATTTTTCACACAGTTTTCCACCAGGTTTCCCACGCTGGTCGCTCTGCTAAAGAGCAAAGAGCGGAACCAGGGGACCACCGGGAGGAAAAATTAGGAAAAGCCGATCCTCCCTATTTTCAATGGTTTTCAAACCGGCAGATTTTATTGGTTTTCACACCGTCACTGACAACAGCGGAAGCGCTGGCGGAACTAATTATCGCGACGGAGTTGAAGCTGGGGCGGTGGCAGGAAGCTGATCTCAAAACTCGGCCCAAGTGGGGATTCAGTGAAGGTGGCTTTAGCGGCGGGCTTACGGGCGGAGACGACGATGATGGTGGGGTGGATCGCCGAGCATCTGGCGATGGGCACGCGCGGTTATCGGTTATCTGAACCATCTCTTGTATCGCAGGAGGAAGCTGGGCGGGTAGTAAACAATATCAAGAACTGACCCCTTTTATGAACCATCTCTTGTATCCCAGGAGGAAGCTGGGCGGGTAGTGAACAATATCAAGAACTGACCCCTTTTTGACCCCTTTTCCAGCGGGTCAAAGCCGCCCGGCTCTGTGTGCGGTGGTCCGAAGAGTTGAGCCTTCCTTGGGCCGAGACCGCCCGACGAGCGGCAGCCAAACACCTGACCGGTGGCCGATGGTCGGCCCGGCTTAAAAGCGGTACCCGACTCAGCCTCACCTGATGAACACGGCCTATATCGAAGTCGTTCGTCTGTTGCTCGAGGCGATTCCGGTTGGAGTAATCGACACAACTTCCGCGGGTGCGGCCTGAATCCCGCCCGGATATCAATTCGTTCACATGGTGGCTTGATCCGCCTCAAAAAGCCGAGACATTGGTTCTATCAATCAGGGTCTATTCATCCGAGCCCCTGAAGAACGCCAAGCCCAACTCACCTCATGATGTCAGAAGCCGAATTCTTTGCCGGAATCACCGGCAGCGAAAATGATCTCGCCCGGTTGGTGAGAGCGCTTCGCGGCACCGGCGTCCCGTTCTGCCTGATCGGCGGGCTGGCGGTGAACCAGTACGTAGAACCCGTGGTGACGCTGGACGCCGATTTCGCCATCACCGCCTCAGATGGGGTTCGCACAGCGCTCGAAGGGGCCGGGTTTGTCGTTGAGGCATTTCCCCATTCGATGAACGCCACCCAACCGGGCAGCCGTCTTCGGATTCAAATCACTATCAACAATCGCTACGGCAGTTTCCCTTCGCGAGCCGTCGAGGGTGTCATTTTCGGAGTTCCGGTGCCGGTGGCTTCGCTCCCGGATGTGGTTCAGGGAAAGCTCTGGGCCGCGACCGACACCTCGCGCAGGTCCAGCAAGCGGGCGAAGGACGAAGCGGACTTGGTGCGAATTTGCGAAAGCCATCCCCAGGTCCTGAGCCTGATCCCTCCAGGAACCTTCGCCCGTATCGACGAACTCCGGGGGCGTTGACTGATTAGAAATGACGGAACCGGCTCGGAACAGCAGGACTGACCACGAACTACACCGTGTGAACAAGCTGATGTCTGGTCCCCTGCCCCAACAGCCTCCTCCGGACTCTGCGAAGCCTCCACCTTCGCAAGTGAAGCGGGCCACGGTTGCCTCGGTTTCAAGTCAGCCGAAAGCCACGACCGCTGAAGCACTCAACGGTTACGCTTACCTCAAATCCCACAGCTCCCGCAACCGTTCGCACCGCTCCCCTCATCAGGGTAGTCGCCACGGTTAACCGAACGGCAATCCGGCGGCATCTACTGACCCTTTGCCCAAAAAGGGCGAACTCCGGATGTTTCGACCTTGGCTTGGGCTAGTGAGGTCGGTTCTCAGAGTTCAGCCATCGAAGGCCCTGCCGCGTGAAGATCTAAAACCGGCCGCTCAGGCTCGGAGAAATTGATGACAATTGATGACAGAATTTCTGCGGATTCGTGCGCTTCGGTGCGATTTCCGACGACTGAGCCCAAGGCTTTGAAAGCGCATTTAACCCAATGAATACGGGCTTTAATCGCATTTTTGAGCAGAGATTCGAAACGCCCATCCTGGTTTCAGTTCCCGCCGCCTCCACCATCTTTTGTTGGGGTTTTTGAAGGTCGGTTGATTGTTCCACCAGGTTTCCCACGCTGGTCGCTCTGCTAAAGAGTAAAGAGCGGAACCAGGGGACCACCGGGAGGAAGCAGGAGAAGGAAGGAGGAAAAGCCGATCCTCGCTATTTTCAGTGGTTTTTAAACCGGCCGGTTTTATTGGTTTTCACACCGTCACTGACAACAGCGGAAGCGCTGGCGAAACTAATCATCGCGACGGAGTTGAAGCTGGGGCGGTGGCAGGAAGCTGATCTCAAAACTCGGTCCAAGTGGGGATTCAGTAAAAGTGGCTTTAGCGGCGGGCTTGCGGGCGGAGACGACGATGATGGTGGGGTGGATCGCCGAGCATCTGGCGATGGGCACGCGCGGTTATCGGTTATCTGAACCATCTCTTGTATCGCAGGAGGAAGCTGGGCGGGTAGTTAACAATATCAAGAACTGACTCCTTTTCCTTTTCCTGTCAAGAATCGTTGCCTGACCCCGATCACGCCCCTGAAACAGGCTCACCGGCGCGGCCCAGTTCGAATTCTCGCGCAAATGGGCTGAGCCTCAATAAAGAATGAAAAACTAAAGCCAAGGCCTGCAGTTTTGTGCGATCTTCTGCAACGGCCAGCATGTGAGAGCCTTGAATTGTAATTTTTGGATCTGTTTTCTGATTAGGTGTCTGCTGGGCATAGCCGGAGCGACGCCGTTGCACGCGCGCATCCTTTGGAGCGATCACGAGTGGCATCTGCTCTGCAACACCAACCAGGTGCTTCCAATCCCACTCAGCGCACTGCCCGGCGCTATTAACACTTCTAAATCCACGCTTTTTTTCCGGTTCACGGTCGATCCCCTCTCGGATGTTTATACAGAAACAACCGGTAAGTATGAGGCGGGGCTGATTTTTTCCGACAAGGGAGTCCCTCACTTGGGAATCGGCAACGCCTGGGATGCCTGGGGTTACAGTGCATTCCATGCGGCCCAAAAGGGGTTCGGCAATCAAGACACAGGAGAATTTGACCTGAATTCAGAAATCCATGAATTCACCGGCCGGAGTTTTTTTGAATCCCCTCGATTCGAGGTTAAACGGACTATTGTCATCCGGGTCCAATTCATTCCCGGAGAAGACGACCAAATCACCGTCTGGTTGCAACCCAACCTCAGGGCTGGCTCTGATGAACTGCGGATGACCCCCGACCAGACGACTACTTTTCGGGCCAATGCCTCCTTCGACCAGATCCTGCTCAGTCACCGCGGAGCTGGCAATGGTTGGCGGATCGGCAATCTGGAGATTGCCACGAAATTTGAAGACCTCACCAACCCGCATGCCTGGCAAAAACCTTGGTTCATCGTGCTCGGATTGGCGGTGGTCAGCGCGTTGATTGGCAGTCTGGGTTGGTTTAATGCCAAGCGTCGGGAGCTGCGCTTGCAACGAAAGAGCGATGTGTTGGTAGGGGAAAAAAGCGCCTTGGAAGAGGAACGCAAACGAATCGCCCGAGACCTTCATGACGATCTGGGTAGCACGCTCTCGGAAATTTCGCTGCTTTGCTCCATCGCTCTGTCCTCTAAAAATCCTGCGAAGGAACTGGGTAAAATCGAATCGAGGGCCCTCCGAAGTGTGGAGGCGTTGGAAGAGATCGTTTGGTCTATCGATCCCAAAGCCGACTCGGTCCAGAACTTTGTGGAACACGCTTCACGATTCGCAGAGAACTTCCTGTATGCCGCCCGCATCCGTTTGGACCTAATTAAGCCACCGGTGGTGATGGCCGAAACCCTGCAAGCGGGGGTTCGGCACAACCTGTATCTGGCCTTCAAGGAATCACTGAACAATGTCTTCAAACATGCTCAGGCCGATCAAGTAAACATCCGCTTTGATCTAACTCCCGAACACTTGTCCCTCTACGTCTCCGATAACGGTCAAGGCAACTGCCCTTCGCTGGTCAACGCCGACACCGGTCATTCCCAGTCCCATGGGCTCCGCAACATGCGTTCTCGATTGGAATCCGTTGGCGGCTTAATTTGCGTCGACAGCCAACCCAACCGCGGCACAACGATCATCTTCCAAGTGCCCATCCTCTTAAGCCAAAACCAAGCCAGCACGACCGATCCAATAGCCTCGTTCTGGCCAAGCCGGAACAAGGCAGTGGGCAAGAAAGTGTCGGCACAGCAGATCGTTGGCTAATCCCCCGCCGACCTTCCCCTTCCCGTTCCTCTATTTGGTCAGTGCCTCGTTGAGACTGAGCAAAGCGCTGGTCACCAACGACAGGCCTGCCACCTCGGGATCGTAGGGTCCGAAAACGGTATCGGCATACACGGCGACAAACTCGATGCGCTCGATTCCCGCGGGCACCAGCTTCAGAGAACGCGTCTTGGCAGCTTTCTGGCCGGCCTTCTTGGCTTCCTGGGTTGCCTGAGCTTTTTTTCAGCACGCAACCGGTCGGCCTCGATCTGAGCGGCGGCCGAGGGCGCGGGGTCCAGCCCCACCGATCAGCCTTTCGTGTCGGGCTCGTAGTTCCCCAGCAGCTCACCGATCACCACCGTGAAGTTGAGGTTGCCGCTGCCCAAGTCTACGCCCGGCAGCCACTCCTGGTCCAACTCCGCCAACAGGGCTGGCACCTGCTCGGCTCCCAACCCGGCGTCTTTGAGCAAAATCACCGTGCCCGCCACGGTACCGTCGGCGAGGTAATGAAAGTCTACCGCCACTGCCTCCCGACCATCACGGACGGCCAAGAGTCGTTCGGAATGCGGGGTGCGCAGGGTGCGGGTCCAACGGAGGGGAGTCATGGGATTGAGGGGTGTCTAGTGGTGTAAAATAAACTGAAAATGGAAAACAGGCATTGGGCGATCGTAGCAACCAAGGATGAGATTGAACCTCTACGTCATACAGCGGAGCCCGCACCAGAGCGCGCCCGCACCCAGACCCAAACCGAGGGCCAGGGGTACCAAGCATCCCTGCTTGCCGTCGGTGCGATAGCTCACCCCGGTGCCCGGCACCGAGAAGGTGGTGTAGCGGCGTCCTTTGGGAGTCACCGTGGTGCGGACACCTCGAGTGCCAACCGACCATCCGACACCGGCCGAACTGGCATTAATCCGGAAGGGCCCCAGGCGAACGGATTTGCGGTAGGAGAATCCCATAGTGCCTCAGCGGAACCAAACCCATCGTGTCACCGACTTTAAAAAATGGCGCGCC
>SYMJ01000021.1 GCA_005805505.1 Verrucomicrobiales bacterium
GGCCCACCAATGATGGTAGAGCCGCTCCAGGGTTTCCTGCGGATCTTCCACCATGAGGGCTTCACGAATCTTCGTGGCGTACATGCCGAAGGCCAGAGGAGAAACCATCGGGACTTCGCGCAGGCGGATGGGGCGCTGTTGATCGCGCAAATCGGTGAGGAAGGCTTGGGCTCGCTCGCCATCGAGGAAGGTGTGCAGGGCGTCCCGGCGCGCTTCCCGCAGCAACACGTGCTGGGGCTCATGTTGTTCGAGCACGTTGAAGATCACCTCGGTGCTCCACTGGACTTTCCGCACCGTTTTTTCAGATCCGAAGTGGTTGCGGTACACCATCAGCCCGGTCTGGGCCGCATTGCGGAAGTGGTATTTGAGGAGATCGGATTTATGCAGCGAAGCCAGGAGGTCTTCCTGAAAACCTTCCGGGGATAATAGGCTCGGTAGATCACCCGCGCTGAGGGTTTGGTCGGCCGAAACGGTGAGCACGAAGCCGTAGTCGTCGGCTGTGGTCACGGTGTTGCCGCCGCGCAAGCGTCCCAGGCGCAGGCCGATCACCCGACCGAGGGCCTCGTTGGCCGCACGCCCGACGAGCGCGTGTAAGAAGTAATGGCGGCGGACGGACACTCCCGGGGCCGGGGCGATTCGAGAGGGAGCGTTTGGGGAGCTCACTGGCGCACCCGAAGCCGAAGCGATTCGGCTCGAGCGAGCCCGCGGGTCGAGCCAGACGCCCGCCATCGCCAGTTGCCCGGGCTCGGTTGCCGACGGGGCCGGGCAGCGACGCCGGAGCGGCTGGGATGGGGCCGCGGGGGGCGCGTCTGCCTCCGGGGGCTCCAGGAAGGTTTCTACCAGCAGAAATTGGTCGGTGGGAATTTCGCTGATGCCGTGTTGTGCCGCATGGACTCGATGGATCACGGCTGCGTTGGTGGGCCCGCAGTCGAGCCGTCGGGCGATCCAATCTTGAAGCGAACCGGCCGCTTGGCCTGCTTCGAAGCGTTCGCGCAACTCACGGCGGAAACTCCGAATTTCGCGGGCCACGCGGTTGGCCAACGGGAACTTGTTGGTACCCCAGCGTGGAACCGTGGGGGTGCTGCCATCGGCCCGGGTCACGGTGCACTCCATGGCTCCGGCCCGTTCCACGCGGAGGGCTCGGCCAGCCAGGGCGAAGACATCCCCGATGCGCAGGCGTCGGAAGAAGCCTTCCTCAATGGAGCCGATCCGCGTGTTGCGCAAGAGCACCTGCACCACGCCCTCGCTGGAAATGGTGCCGATATTTTGAAGGAAGTCCCGCCGGGCGGGTCCGGAGCGCACTTCGAAGGTATCGGCCTCGAGGTGGATTTTGCCGAAAAGATCGGTGTACTGCTGGCGGAGAGACGCGCCGCCGCCAGCCAGGAAATCGAGCACCGCGTCGAAATCGGGGCGGCTGAGGTTTCGGTACGGGTAGGCTTGTTTAACGTGTTGGTAGGCGTCGTCGCGCGACCACGTGGCAACGCAGGCCAAACCCATGAGGTGCTGGGCGAGCACGTCGAGCGGTGCTTCGGGGATGCGAATGCGGTCGAGGTGGCCCGCGCGAGCCAACAAGGCGGTGGCGCAGCATTCCACCAAGTCGCCGACGTTGGTGGCCATGAGTAATCCGCGGCTCACCTCATGGATGCTGTGCCCGGCGCGCCCCACTCGTTGCAAGGCTCGGGCGACTCCCTTCGGCGTGGCCAACAGCACCACCAAGTCGATGCTCCCGATGTCGATGCCGAGTTCGAGGGAGGTAGAACACACTACCGCCCGCAGTTCGCCGCGCTTGAGGCGGTCTTCGACGTCGAGGCGCAGTTCGCGGTCGAGCGAGGCGTGGTGGCATTCGATGCGGTCTGCAAGCTCAGGCAATTGTTCCTTGAGCCAGTAGGTGGCCGATTCGGCACCGCTGCGGGTGTTAGTGAAAACCAAGGTGGTGCGGTTCGCAGTGACGAGTTTGGCCAACTCGCGGATGAGGCGTTGGCCCGTGAATCCAGCCTTCGGATACGGATCGCGTTGAAGCGGGCAATACACTTGCAAATCCATCCGTTTGGCCGTCGGGGCTTCGATGATCGAGACATTCCGACCGGTGCCTCCAAGGAAGGCGGCGGCGTCTTCGCGCGGGTGAACCGTGGCGGAAAGCCCGATGCGCTGAAGGAGGGGTAACGGGGGATTGGGGCCTGCTGGACAGGCTGAAGCTCCGGAAGCACCGAGGGACGAGGCAATGACCTGTTCGAGTCGTTCCAGCGTCAGGGTGAGTTGGGCGCCCCGCTTGTTCTCTGCGAGCGCGTGCAATTCATCGATGATGATCCAACGCACCGTGGCCAGCTTTGGCAGCCACTTCTCCTGGCTGAGCATCAGGCAGAGGCTCTCGGGTGTGGTGAGCAGCAGGTGGGGCGGATGGTTGAACTGGCGCTGGCGTTCGGCGGTGCTCGTGTCCCCGGAGCGGAGGCCGATCTGGATCGGGCTGGTCTCGCCATAGATTTCCTGCAACGGCGCCTGGAGGTTCTTGGCCAAGTCATAGCCCAGCGCCCGAAGCGGTGAGACGTAAAGGCAGCGGAGCGACTCGCGGAGTTGGCCCGAGGCGTGTTCTCGATTCAGGGCATCGAGCACTCCTAAGAATGCCGCGAGGGTCTTGCCCGTGCCCGTGGGCGACACGATGAGCACGTGCCGACCCTCCGCGATCACGGGCCAAGCCGCGGCTTGGATGGGGGTGGGCTGCCCGTGCCGGCGGCGAAACCAGTCGTGGATCACCGGAAGCACAGGGCTTGCGATGGCTGTGGCCTGAGCGGCGGCTCCCGGTGCAGCACCTCCGAGGGCCTTTTCTGGATCAGGGGGCAGGGTGCTCAGGGGGTGTCAGGCTCAGGCGGTGTCAGGCTAAACGGGCTCTGGGCTCAGAGGTATTTCTTGAGAATCGGCCCCAGGGTCTTGCGGGTCGCCGCGGGCCACAGCGATTTCTCGGTCATGATGGCATTGCGCAGGGCGTCATGGCAGGGCCAGTTCGGTTCGGAGGGCAGGGTGGGGATGACCCGGGACAAGATGGCCTTGGCCTGACCGGCGTTGCGGTGGAGATTGGCGATGACCATATCCAAGGTCACGTGGGCCTCGTCGACCTTCCAACAGTCGTAGTCGGTGACCATGGCCATCGTGGCGTAAGCGATCTCGGCTTCGCGGGCGCACTTGGCCTCGCCCAAGTTAGTCATGCCGATCACCTCGTAGCCGTCACGGTGGTTGGCCAGCGATTCGGCGCGGGTGCTGAAGGCAGGTCCCTCCATGTTCACATAGGTGCCGCCATTGTGGACGCGGGCCTTCTCGGCCTTGGCCGCCTTGAGCAGCAATTGTCGCAACTCATCACAAATGGGATCCGCAAAGGCGATGTGGGCCACGATGCCACGGCCGAAGAAGGAATGCTCGGTCGGGCGCTTGGTGCGATCGATGAACTGGTCCACGAGCACGATGTCGCACGGCTTGAGCTTGGCTTGCAGCGAGCCGACGGCGCTGACGCTAATGATCCACTGCACGCCGAGCTTCTTCATCGCCCAGAGGTTGGCCCGGTGGTTCAGCTCGCCCGGCAGGATCCGGTGGCCGCGTGCGTGGCGCGGCAAAAACACCACCTCACGGCCAGCCAGTTCGCCGGTGAGAAAGGCGTCGGAAGGATCGCCAAAGGGAGTCTTCACCTTCACCCATTTCTGCCGGGTAAAGCCTTCGATGGAATAGAGTCCACTGCCGCCGATGATGCCAATGCGATGGGGAGTCATAGGAAAATAAAGGAATTTGGCCCGGAAATAGGTTCGATTCAGGGAGCTTTCGGTGCCGGAACATCGAATTGACGAGCGAGGAAGGCCAGTTGATCGGCGCGTTCTTCGATTTGCTTGGAGACGGGTTTGCCCGCGCCATGACCTGCCTTGACGTCAATGCGGATGAGCACCGGATTCGGCCCGGTGTGAACCTCTTGCAGGCGCGCAGCGACCTTGAAGCTGTGGGCCGGCACGACGCGGTCGTCGTGGTCGCCGGTGGTGACCATCGTGGGCGGGTAGGCAGTCTTCGGCTTGAGGTTGTGGTAGGGTGAGTAGGCGTACAGTGCCTTGAACTCGTTTTCGTTTTCGCTCGATCCGTAGTCGCTGGTCCAAGCCCAGCCGATGGTGAACTTGTGGAAGCGGAGCATGTCCATCACTCCCACCGCCGGGAGGCAAGCTCCGTACAACTCCGGGCGCTGGGTCATGCAAGCGCCGACGAGCAGGCCGCCATTGGAGCCACCCTGGATGGCCAACTGCTTCGGCGAGGTCCAGCCTTGTTGGATCAGCCACTCGGCCGAGGCGATGAAGTCGTTGAAGACGTTCTGCTTGCGGAGCTTCGTGCCGGCCTGATGCCACTCCTCGCCGTATTCGCCGCCGCCGCGCAAGTTGGGCACCGCGTAAATGCCGCCCATTTCGAGCCAGACCAGGTTGCCCACGCTGAAGGTCGGCGTGAGCGAAATGTTGAACCCGCCGTAGCCGTACAAGAGCGTGGGCGTGTGGCCGTTGGGCTTGAGTCCCTTTTTGTGGGTGATGAACATGGGCAGCTTCTCGCCGTCCTTGCTCGTGACCCAAACTTGTCGGGTCTCGAAGTCGTCAGGCTCGAACGCCACCTTGGGCTGCTTCCAGAGAGCGCTTTGCCCGGTCTTGAAGTCGTAGCGGTAGATGCGTCCGGGCACGGTGAAGCTGGTGAAGCCGAAGAAGGTTTCGGTGTCTTCCCGTTTTCCGCCGAAGCCCGAGGCGCTGCCAATGCCGGGGAGCTCCAACGCCTTCTCGAAAGCCCCGTTAAGCTGGTGGATGCGCACTTCGGACCGAGCGTCACGCAAGGTGTCGCAGACAAAGCGTTCACCCAACACGCTGACTTGAGTGAGCGTGGCCTCCGATTGCGGGATGAGTTCTTTCCAGGCGGTGCGTTCGGGAGTGCGGGTGTCGATGGCGATGAGGCGACCGCGCGGTGCCTTGAGATCGGTGAGGAACCAGAACACCGGGCCGTCATTGCCCACGAAGTTGTAGCTGGCATCGAAGTCGTTCAGCAGTTCGATCACGGGTGAGCCGGCCTTCTGCAAATCCTGATAGAAGAACCGGTTCCGCGTATCGGTGCCTTGGCTGACCGAGAACAGCAGGTAGTGGCCATCGTCGGACACGCTCGCGCCCAATCCCCACTTGGCTTGGTCCTTGCGCTCGTACACGAGCCGGTCGGTCGATTGTGCCATTCCGACGGTGTGAAAATAGATTTTCTGAAACTCATTCACCGCGGTCAGCGCGGATCCGGGTTTCGGGACGTCGTAGCGGGAATAATAAAAGCCCGAGCCATCCTTGGCCCACGAAATGCCCGAGAACTTCACCCATTCGAGGCGGTCGGGCAGTTCCTGGCCAGTAGCCACGTCGCGGATGCGAATTTCCTGCCAGTCGCTGCCGCTCTTTGAGAATTGATAGGCGACCTTGCTGCCGTCTTCGGACGGTTCCAACCGGCCGATGGCGACGGTGCCGTCGGTGCTGAGTTTGTTCGGGTCGAGCAAGACGGTGGGTTCGGCATCCAGACGGGGGGTGGTGTACCAAACACTCTGATTTTGCAGGCCGTCATTGCGGCTGAAGAAGTATCGGTTGCCCTGCTTGGAGGGCACCCCGAAGCGCTCGAAGTTGAAGAGCTGCGCCATCCGTTTGCCAATACCCTCACGCTGCGGGATTTCCTGAAGGTAACCGAAAGTGACTTCGTTCTGGCGCTTCACCCAGTCTTGAGTCGCCGGAGCGTTGTCGTCTTCGAGCCAGCGGTAGGGATCTTCGACGCGAACCCCGTGGTAGGTGTCCACGATGTTGCTCTTCGACGTGGCGGGGTAATGGAGGGGAGCACTCATCAGGGTCAGGGTGGCGACAAGAGCCGTGGAAATCAGGGCAGCAACGCGCAACGACATGGCTATTTGATGGTGCCAAAACCCCGAGACTGCAACTCCGGGATCACCATCCACGGGGACGAGCAGGTTGGGTCGGGATCTTGGAAACAGTCTTTGGACTGCCGTCCTCAGTCACAGGCCTGAGCTGTTCAGGCGGCCGGGTAAATTTGCATGCCGACGCGTTGGATGTGTTCCAACAAGGGCTTGAAGCGAATCTGATCGATAGCTTGGACATCGAATCGGTAAGGCAGGGGAAGTTTCTCGAGTTCCGAGGCGATGGTTTCGGCGCGGAGCGCGCTGACGGCGCCGGTGATGGCCAAGTCTACATCCGAACGGGGGCTGTGAGTTCCTTTGGCTCGCGACCCAAAGAGGGTGGCGGTCTGAACTTCCGGGTGGAGTCGGAAAACCGATCTCACCAGTTCCAACTCGGTGGGTGTCAGTGGCGGGTTTTTCACGATGACGCCTCCTGATGGAGGAATTCATGAAGTTCTGCGAGCGCGTTCAGGTAGCGGCGATGGATGGCATCCAGGGCTATGTTGAATTGGGTCGAATCGTAGGTGTGAGACAGCAGATTCCTGTGATCGAGCATGTCCATCCAAACTGGACCCTCCTTGAGGATCTTGGCGGCGAACGCGTCTTTGAGCACCTGATGCGGTGTGACTGTGGCGAAGACCAATCCACTGGCTTCCAGGTAGTCTTTGACCGTCTTCCAAGCCAGTTCAAAACAGTATTCGAAGCGTTGGATGACCCCCTCTTTTTCCAACGCGTTTAAAGCCTCGGGTCCATTCTCCAAAGCAGATCGGAGCAGAACATAGGATCGATCGAAATTCTCGAAACGCTGTTTCCATCGAATGTCCAAAGTCTCGCCCATTGAGTGCTCACGTTAATCCCGCGCACCGGTCGCGTACAGTGGCTTTGGTGAGCCTCCGGTGTGGGTCAGGTTGCCTGGTTGGAATGGCTGCTCGCGGCTTGCACGCCGACGGTTCTGGGCCAAACGTCGATTCATGATGCGCTGTTCCACTGCGCGAGCGACTCCAGGTCGGCGATCGCTGCGTGCCCGGACCGTCGGTTTCGTCCTCGTGCTCCGAGTTGCCTGGATGAGCGCATCACTAGTTGTCATGGCTGATACCTCCAACGTCTCGCATCCGAAACCGCCGGTCGCTAAGACCCAACAACACCGATCGATTTGGCATGGGGAATCAGTCAATGACCCCTGGTTCTGGCTCCGCGAAAAAACCAACCCGGAGGTGATTAGCTACCTGGAAGCGGAGAATGCTTACATGGAAGCCAGCACCGTGCAGGCCAAGGCTTTCGGTGAATCGCTCTACAAGGAAATGCTGGGGCGCATCCAGCAAACCGACCTCACCGTCCCGCTTCGGCGTGGGGCTCATGATTACTACTCTCGGACCGAAGAGGGGCGTCAGTATGCCATTCATTGTCGGCGCAAGGTGTCGACGGATGGGGCTTCGGATGCCAAGGCCCCAGAGGAGGTCCTGCTCGATTTGAACCTCTTGGCTCAGGGCCATTCGTTCCTCGGACTCGGTGGCTTTGAGATCAGCGATTCGGGCACCTCGCTGCTGTACAGCACCGATGTCACGGGCTTCCGCCAGTACACCCTCTACCGCAAAGACCTTGCCACCGGGAAGACTTCCGCTCCCTTGGCAGAGCGGGTCACCAGCTTCGAATGGTCGGCCGACGGTGCGTTTGTACTCTACACCACCGAGGATGCCGTGACCAAACGGAGCAACCAACTGTGGCGTCTGTCCCTGGAGGGCGGTCGGCCGCAATTGGTGATGGAAGAGAAGGACGAATTGTTCGGCCTGGGCCTGGGGCGGACCAAGGATCATCAGTGGTTTGTCTGCTCCTCGCAAAGCACAGACACCTGGGACCAGCGAATCTTGTCCACCTCCGATCCGAAGGGGGCCTTCCATCCGGTCTTGCCCCGGGAGAAGGGGCACAAGTACGACCTAGAACATCGCGACGGAGTGCTCTTTTTGCGGACCAACAAGGACGCCAAGAACTTCCGTCTGGTGAGTGCCCCGGTTGCCGAACCCGGGCGGTGGACCGAGGTGATTGCGCATCGTGCCGACGTGCTGCTCAAGGGCCTTGAGGTGTTCCGTGATCACCTGGTGGTGGCCGAACAGAAGGAGGCACTGACCCACTTGCGAATTCAGAACAGGAACTCAGCCCATTGGCTGGAGGTCGCCTTTCCGGAACCCGTGTATTCAGCCCACGCGACCGGCACTCCGGAGCTGGGAGCCAAGGCTTTTCGGCTTACCTACCAATCGATGGCCACGCCTCAGGGCGTCTACGACTGCGATCTGGCCACCGGTCGTCTTACGTTGCTGAAACGCACTCCGGTTCTCGGGGGGTATGATCCCTCGAGCTATGTCACCGAGCGGCGCTGGGTCACTGCGCGCGACAACACCCGCGTGCCCTTATCGATTGTCTACAAGAAGGGCGTGAAGCTCGATGGCTCTGCGCCGTGTTTCCTCTATGGCTACGGTTCTTACGGCCTCGGCATGGATGCCAGCTTCTCCATCGCCCGGCTGTCGCTGGTTGAACGCGGCATGGTGTTTGTCATCGCCCACATTCGCGGCGGCGATGAACTCGGTGAGGCCTGGCACGACGACGGCATGCTCATGCACAAGAAGAACACCTTCACCGACTTCGTGGACTGCGCCGAATGGTTGGTGAAGAACCGCATCTCGGCCCCAGATCGCCTGGTGATCGAAGGCGGGAGTGCCGGGGGATTGCTCATGGGTGCGGTGGTTAATTTGCGCCCCGACTTGTTCCGGGCGGTCCACTCGGCGGTGCCGTTCGTGGACGTGATAAACACCATGATGGACGCAAGCCTCCCCCTGACCGTGGGTGAATACTTGGAATGGGGAAATCCCAACGAGAAGCCCGCCTTCGACTACATGCGTTCGTACAGTCCGTATGACAACCTGAAGCCGGGAGCGTACCCGGCGATGTTGGTGACCACCGGCCTCAACGACAGCCAGGTGATGTACTGGGAGCCGGCGAAGTACGTGGCCAAACTCCGCACCCTTAAGACGGATGCCCAGCCGCTGCTGTTGAAGTGCAACATGGGCGCCGGACACGGCGGGGCCAGCGGACGCTACGACCGGCTGAAGGAGGTTTCCTTCGAGTACGCGTGGTTAATGACCCAAGTCGGCATTACCCGGTAGAGGTGTTGCGTTGTCGGACGCGCGGTTCAACGTCGCCCGATGGAATTGTGGGTCGTGTCGGCAAGCTAGCCCGTGCTGGATCAGCATCACGCCAGCACGGCCTGAATCACGCGGCCGTGGACATCGGTGAGGCGGTAGTCGCGGCCGCCGAAGCGGTGGGTCAACCGCTCGTGATCGATTCCCAGCAGGTGCAGCAGGGTGGCATGCAAGTCGTGGATTTCGACGGGGTTCTCGGCCGCCTTGTAGCCGTACTCGTCGGTCGATCCATAGGCCATGCCACCCCGAACGCCGCCACCGGCCATCCAAAGACTAAAGCCGTGGGGATTGTGGTCTCGGCCATCCCGACCTTGAGCGAAGGGGGTGCGACCGAACTCGCCGGACCAGAGGACCACGGTTTCATCCAGCAGCCCGCGCGCCTTGAGGTCGGTCAGCAAACCGGCAATGGGTTGGTCGATGGCACGGGCGTTGATCGAGTGGTTGTTGCGCAAATCTCCATGGGCATCCCAACGGGAGTTGCCGTGGGCCCGGGTGCATGTGAGTTCGACAAAGCGGACGCCGCGCTCAATGAGTCGCCGGGCCACCAGGCATTGCCTGCCATAAGAGCGGGTGTGTTCGGAGGTGGAGTCTAAGCCATAGAGGCGTCGGGTGGCTTCCGATTCACCGTGGATCGACGTCGCCTCGGGCACCGACATTTGCATCCGATAAGCCAGTTCAGCGTTGGCGATGGCCGCTTCGAGGGCGTCGTGGGAGCCCAGTCGCGTGAGCGCGGCTGCATCGAGCGCGCGCACTGAGGTGAGTTTGTCGCGTTGAAGGCCGGGCGCTGTCTCCAAGGGTTGGATGTTGGCCAGGGCGGGTAGGTCGTTGCGCAAGAGCGATGCCTGATGGCTGGCCGGAAGGAAACCGGGTCCGAAACAGTCCACGCCGCCCGAGGGAATGAGCCCTCCGTCGAGGACCACGTACCCAGGGAGGTCTCGGTTTTCGGTTCCGAGGCCGTAA
>SYMJ01000186.1 GCA_005805505.1 Verrucomicrobiales bacterium
AGGGACAGGCTCCTCCCAAGGGACAGGCTCCTTGGAGACTGGATCGGTTGCCAACGGGTCGGATAAGCCAGACGATCTGGCCATGTCGCAGATGGTTCGCTTGACGGGGTTGGTGGTGTATCCGGTGAAATCCGCGCGGGGCATCGCCCTGACACAATCCCTAGTGACGCCGCACGGGTTGGCCCACGACCGGGAGTGGATGGTGGCCGATGAGGCTGGCCGCTTTGTCACCCAACGGCAGACGCCCCGCATGGCCCTGATCGAAACGGCTCTGACCACCGACTCGCTAGAACTCCGGGCCCCCGGGATGGAACCACTCACGGTCCCCCGGTTCCGGGCCCCAGGCAGCCCGTTCGAGCCCACAATCTCAGTGACCGTCTGGCGGCACGCCACCGAGGCCCTCGACGAGGGGGACCGCGCTGCGGCCTGGTTGAGCGAGTTTCTGGAATTGCGCGCGCGACTCGTCCGATGGGATCCCACGCGTCGACGCCTCAGTTCCAAGGAATGGACCGGGTCCCGGGAGGCCGAGAACTATTTCAGCGACGGCTACCCGTTCCTGGTGGCCTCCGAGGAATCCCTGACCGACCTCAATCAACGCATCGGCGGCGGCTCAAACCTGCCCATGGACCGATTCCGCCCGAACCTCGTCATCGCCGGCGGCGGCGTGGGCTCCGAAGACCAGGGCACAACCCTTCGCTCCGAAGCCGTCGAATTCGCCCTGGTGAAACCCTGCATCCGCTGTGTGATGACCACGACTGATCAGGAAACCACCCGGCGCGGCCCGGAGCCATTGCGAACCCTGGCCCGCTATCGCATGGACCCTCGATTTGATTCCCCGCTCTTCGGCCACAACCTGATTCTCATTCGCGGAGCCGGGGCCACCCTGCGCGTTGGCGATTCCTTAGAGACCTTCTGATCGTCTGAAAGGTCGTCTGAGATAGGTGTGATAACTCGCTCTGTGCTCCGCTCTGAGCTTGCGGCCGCGGTCCGTTGCCGGACCCTCCCGGTATTCCATGCACCGGTTTCAAAAACTTTTGTTCCTGAGCCTCATCTGGGCTTGGACCACCCGCGGTACGCTGTCGGCGCAAGTCTCCCTCAAACCCGACGACACCCTCGTTTTTCACGGCAATTCGCTGGTGGAACGCCTTTTGGAACAGGGTGAGTTGCAAGCTTGGATCCACCTGGCCGACACGAACCGACCGCTGCATTTCCGTAGCTTCGCCTGGACCGGAGACGAGGTGGGGCACCGGCTGCGAGCCGAAGGTTATGCCGAACACATGAAATCCCTGCTGGCGCTGTGGCCCGCCCAGGTCGTGGTGGTTGGCTTTGGAATGAATGAGTCCTTCGCCGGCGCCAAAGGGCTACCGGAATTCCGCTCTCAACTGGAGGTGCTGCTCGGACAACTGGAGCGGCTGCATTTGGGTGCGAGGCTCGTAGTCTTGTCGCCCACCGCCGTGGAGGCGGGGCATCCCGGGCCGGACGCCTCTGCTCGCAATGCCGATCTCGCCGGGTATGCCGAGGTGCTTCGTGAGGTCGCTGCCCAGCGAAAGGCAATATACGTGAACCTGTTCGGGCCCAGCCAGAGTGCCTTTGCGAACGCCAAAGCGCCGCTAACCTCCGACGGGCTTCACCTGAACGACTCCGGAAACCGCCTCATCGCCCGGATCATCGCCGAGGCGATCGTGGGCGCACCAACGCTGGAGCGAGTCAAACCGGCCCGCCTGAAAGAGGTCGCCGCCGCGTCCTCACAATTGGCTCACTTCGTGGCTGAGGTGGTCCGCCCCAAGAACGGCATCCTCTACTATGGCCAGCGCAAGCGAGCCGAGGAACGCGAGGCCGAGATCCCGCTCTTCCTGAAGCGTATCGAGAAGGCCGACGCGTTGGTGCAGCAAATCACTACCCACCCAAGCGCCCGATTCGCCGACGCCCCGTTCATCGCCCTAGCCCCGCCGCCTGTGCCGCCCTCCGGTGGATCCACCCACAGCGTGGGCGTCGTGAAATCGGCTGCCGAGATGCTGGCCGGATTCCAGGTCGCCCCGGGATATGCCGTAAATCTCTTCGCCTCGGAGGAGCAATTTCCCGCGCTGCGCGCCCCGGTGCAAATCGCCTTCGATGGCCGAGGCCGTCTCTGGGTAGTCACCATGCCCAGCTTCCCGCACACGCTGCCGGGCCAACCCCAAGAAGATCAGCTCGTGGTGCTCGAAGACACCAACCGGGACGGCAAGGCCGACAAGCTCACCGTCTTCGCCTCCGGGTTCGATGCCCTCGACGGAGTCGCCTTCACGGCCGACGGCGTGTTGGTCTCGGAACAATCTCGCCACTGGCTTCTGCAAGACACCGATGGCGACGGTCGCGCCGACCGGAAGACCGAGCATCTCCGCGGCCTCGATCTCACCGATTCGCATCACGGCGGCATGATGGCCACCGATCCCACCGGAGCCGTCTGGTTCAGCGACGGCGTGTTCCACCGATCCCAATTTGAGACCCCGTTCGGCCCGGTTCGCGGGGTGGATTCGACCACCTACCGAATGAATCCCCGCACCGGTCGCATCGAGCCGGAATGGCAAAGCATCACGCCGAACCCCTGGAAGGTAACCTTCGACCGTACCGGTAACGTCTTCCAAATGTACGGCGACGGACTGGTTCTCGACGGGCTGCCGCTGACCTGGACTCCCCTAGGCATTTACCACCCCTTCGCCCATGCCCAGACCGTGGGCTACGGCAAGGGCAGCGCCGCCGCCAGCATCTCGAGCCCGAACTTTCCCGACGAATACCAGCAAGGCATGGCCTCCGCCGCCTGCATCGGGCCTTACGTGGTGTCGCTCACCCGGTTCGACTTCAGCCAAGGCATGGTCCGCGGCAACGGACGCCTCGACTTGGTTTCCTCCAAGAATGCGGCCTTCCGACCCGTGGACGTGGAGTTCGGTATGGATGGGGCTCTCTATGTCTCAGACTTCGCCAGTGCCATCATCGGTCATGCCCAACACCCCATGCGCGACGTGCGCTGGAACCACGTGAAGGGCCGCATCTGGCGTATCCACAACACCTCCCGCCCACTGGCTACCGAATGGCCAAAAATCGAGGGAACCAAACTCCCCGCCCTGTTGGATCTCCTCACCCACCGCCAGGACCTTATCCGCAAGCACGTCCGCCTCGAACTGCGCCGCCGCGGCCCCACCGCCCTGAAGGCGCTGGACCGCTGGGCTGCTGCCCATGCCAACGACGGGCAGGCACTGCTCGAGGCGGTATTCGTGGCCGAGAGTTTCGGCGAGGTCCGCCCGACTTGGCTGGACCAACTGCGCATGGCCCAATCGCACTCACACCGGGCCGCCGCCGTACGATTGACCCGCTACCAAGCCGACCGGCTGGTCGGAGTGGCCGACCTGCTGCACACCGCGGCGGCCGATCCGCACCCGCGAGTGCAAATGGAAGTGGTGGACGCGGTGGCCCACCTGCGCCCGGCCATGCCCGAGGTCGAGCGAGCGCTCGAAGGCCTTCCAGAGATCCATGCCGACGTAAAGGGCATGGTCGCCGACCTCCGCCATGGCACCCGACCGGCCCGCGGCCGCAGTGTGCCCGTTCTAGAGGTCGCCCCCGGTACTCGGCTGCGCCACTGGCAGTGGCTCGGTGCTCAGGGTAATTCGGAACCGCGCGCCTGGGATGCCGAGGCCACCGACACGGCCCGAACTGGAGCCGGACTCTACCGGACCTTCCTCCGCAGCGAGGTCTCCCAACCGGCGACCCTGTCGGTCAAACACGGCTTCCTCGACATCACAGTCAACGGAGTACAACTGCTGTCGCACGATTCACAATGGAGCAGCGAACAGCAAGTTCAGCTTGAGCTGCAGCCAGGCCTCAACTGCATCGAGGTTTCATTCCGCAATCTCGGCGGGCGTCCTCCCGCCGTCTTCCTGTACGACCCGCTCGGAGCTCCCCTGGCCCGAGTCCGCCTCGCTGACGCCGCCGCGACCTTGGGGCAATTCGCTCAGGCTTGGGAGGCGGCTGAACGTAGCTCCGGCCCCACCTTGCGGGTTCAGGCGGCAGCCGGCTTGCGATTCGTGCCCCGCGAACTGCGCGTGGCCGCAGGTTCACCCGTGCGACTGGTCTTCGAAAACCCCGACCTCATGATCCACAATCTGGTGCTAGTGGACGCAGGTGCCGCCGACGAAATCGGAGCCCTCGCCGACCGACTGGCAGCCGACCCGCAGGGCATGGCCAAGGGCTACTTGCCGGTGTCACCCAAGGTGCTCCAGGCCACGCCGCTGGTGAACCCCAAGGGCCGCGCCGAATTGAAGTTCACGGCTCCGAAGACTCCGGGACGGTATCCGTTCCTGTGCACCTTCCCTGGCCATTGGCGACTCATGCGCGGCGAACTCATCGTGGAGTGACCGCCTCCGCACAGGGCTGCGGAAATTAACGCAGCTCAGCGAATCTCAACCGTTCTCAGCCATTCTCAACGAGGCCCAGGCCGGGATCCTTTGGCGGGTTTCCACACCTCGCAGAGAGGCGGAGACACCCGCTGCCATCCCGGCGGCAGCGGCTCATCGGCCAGACGGTAAATCCGTTCGGGGCTTCCGGCCTTTCGGCATTCGTGCAAGGCAATGACCCCGCGTCGGGGCGGAGTCTTTGTCGACGGGGCCTCCCTCCACAGTTCCAGCGGGCCGGTCGCCGAGTCGTCTTCCAACTTCCAGGAGCCGACCCATCGATCCTTCCGTCGTTCGACCAACAGGCGGTAGTGGTCGTTGAGGTAGGCAACCTGCAGGTCCAAGCGGCCGCACTCCAAGCGTCCCTCGGTCAAATGGGCGAAGCGATAATCGGTGTCGGGGTCAAATCGCGCTGAAACGCGTTGGCCATCGACCGCCAGTTCCAAGGCGAAGCGATGACGCGAGCGATCTTCACGAATGGCCAACGCCTCCCATCGACCTGAGACCTTTCCAGCCTCGGACTCACGGCGCGGCGGCCAGGCGAAAAAGACCGGGTCGCTGAAACTCTCTTGTCCCTTGCCTGGGATTCGACGCAGCTCAACGCGACCGTGGGTCTCAACGGCGAAGATGGGCACCAAACCTGAGGGGGCTGCCTTGCCCGTCACCGCGCGGAACGCGACCACCGTATTGCTGACCCCCGCGACGACCGGAGGCCTTCCCGAGGCCGACTCGAACGCAAATCCGCTCAGCGCCGCCACCGTCTCAGCAGCCCTCATAGACCCTGAGAAAACCAGACCCACGACCGCCAGCAAAAGGGTTAAGGCCCGCAGGCTGCGGAGAATACAGAACCTGACGGTTAGCCGACGCTCAGCAGTCATCGGCAGTCAATCATCGATGGTCTGCCCGACCAATTGGCGGAACTTCCAACCGGTGTTGTCGTCGCCGCCCTGCGTCTGCTTCATGAACACGCCGAGAATTTGCTCCTTGGGATCAGCAAAGTACTGCGTGTTGAAATAGCCGCCCCAATCGAAGGTGCCCGCGCTGCCCTCGCCACCCCGAGCCTGTCCCTGCTCGGTGACCACCCCGAAGGCCAGCCCATAATGCTTGTCGCCGCCGCCGAAGAGGTTCTTGGCCACTTGCTCGCGCATCATCAGGTCGATGGTTGTGCGGCTGAGAATTCGCTTTCCGCCCAGCTCGCCACCGTTGAGATACATCTGCAGGAAGGTCGCGTAGTCGAGGGCCGTGCTGCACAGCCCTGCGCCGCCCGAGAAGAACGACTTGGCGCCTGTGATCGGATAGTTCGGATCGTAGAAGGTCACCGGATAGCGCACCCACTTTCCGCCCTCGGGCTTCTGGACCGCCACAAGCCGACCGGCCTTTCCAGCCGGCAAGTAGAAGCCCGTGTCCTTCATGCCCAACGGCCCGAAGAGACGCTTTTGCAGAAAGGTATCAAAGGGCATGCCCGAGACCACCTCGATGAAATAACCGAGCACATCGAGCCCCTCGCTGTAAGTGAACTTCTCGCCCGGCTGATGGTGCAGCGGCATCTTGGCCAAGCGCAGCACGCTCTCGCGAATGGTCACGGGCTCGGTGGTGAAAAGGTCCACCACACCGGCCTTGGCGTAGAGCTTCTTGAAGCGGGCGTCGCCGTCGATGACGCCGTACCCAAGGCCCGAGGTGTGTGTGAGCAAATCGCGAATGGTGATCTCGCGTTTGGCCGGCTCGCCGGTCCAAGTGCCATCGGCCTCGTTGTAGGTCTTGAGCACCTGGGGCTTCTTGAACTCCGGGATCCAGTTCGACACCGGATCATCGAGCCGGAACCGCCCCTCCTCCCAAAGCATCATCACCGCGGTCGAGGTGACGGCCTTGGTCTGCGACGCGATGCGGAAGATGTCGTCGCGCTGGAGCGCCCGACCGGCCTCGTTGTCGGCCATGCCGAAGGCCTTGTGGTACACCACCTTGCCATTGCGGGCCACCAGCGCCACCGCGCCCGGAATACGCCCCTCGCGGATGGCCTGCTGGCAAACGGCATCGATGCGGGCCAGTCGCTCGGGCGAAACCCCCGCCTTCCGCGGAGCCGCCTCGCGCAAGGCAGGCGAATGATGGGTCGAAGCCGTCTGGGCCACCGCGGCGGGTGTCCACACCGCAACCGTCGCCAAGGTCAGACCTAAGGCCAAGGCACGGCCAGCAACGGCAAACGCATCGAAGATCGAGATCGGTTTCATAAGGGAATCGCGGAAAACAAGACGGATGAACGCGTCAATGAAGGATGATGGCATCGAAAAGTGGATAGTTCTTAAAAACTCCCCCAAACCCTCACCCGAGTCACGCTCAACCCGACCGGATGATCACGCCAACGCGCCTCCACGAATCTCGAAGCCGCGGAAGCGCCGAGTCCCATCTTACAACCAAAAGGACGGAGCCCCTGAACTGCTGAGTGCTGGAGGGACAACGAGTCCGCCCCGACAACCCCTCTGCCAACCCCGATGCCGTCGGCCGATCCCATCCAAGCCGGTGGTCACCCAGCACCCATCTCAGGCTCCGACGCCTGAAATTCCTTTCAATCCGCAGCCCGAGTTCCAGTGGCCATCAGTCGTTGAGCCGTGGCCTCGGGGATCCCGCCCAAGCCGTACAATTCATAAAATACCTGCCGCAGAGATCCGAAACTGTTAGCTATGCCGCTTCTGTGCCAACCAATCTGGTCCTTGGCAATCAAGCGATCCCACTCCCTAGCGAAAGCGTCGGTAGGAGAACGCTCTACCTGAGACTCTCTCAGTCCATCTACCACGTCATGGATACTTCGAACCCTTTGAGTCACTCCATGCTGAGTGTAGATGACGGACAACGCTCCGGTATAAAGTCTTTTGGACCGTTGGACAGCCGGCTCGTCCTGCAGAATGGACAAAATCTCAGCGAACTCAGGATTACTCTCTAGTTCGATCTTGTATTGATACCGAGAAGCCACCTCCCACGCATCCGTATTCGATAGCCCGTTTCCTGGACGAGAATACACCACTTCAGTGAAGACCTCATTGGACGGCCCTCGAAGAACATTGGTCATCCTGACGAGCTTTTCGTCAGCACGACTGGGAGACCGCAACTCTCGACTCAACCACTCAGGATCCGAACCCTTTGCATCAACGATACCTTTGAATCGTTCGGGGTGTGCTTCGGCGGTAAGCGTCACCCGAGGCACCTCCCCGCATAGGTGCCATAGTTTGCCGAGTATGACGTTTATGCAGCGGCTCTGAGGGCGGGGGTATGCATTCGCCCCCAGCTTTCCGGTAGGAGGAG
>SYMJ01000187.1 GCA_005805505.1 Verrucomicrobiales bacterium
CCGTCGTTCTGGTGACGGCCGGAGTGGAACTGCGTCTGCGCGCCGTGGTTGCTGTCGGTGGTCCACAGCGAGCGCACGAGCGCCAACCGGTCGGCATGCGCTGCGATATGTGGAAACCAGTCGCTGATTTCCATGCCGCTCTGCCCGTGCTTGCGGAAGCCCACCTGGAGCGGAAAGAGCGTGTTGCGCTGGTTGCCGTTGGCGTCGGGCACCACCAGGCGCTCGAGGGCCAGCTTCTTCGGATCTTGCACCGAGGCAAACGGGGTCTCGGCGATGGTCTTGCCCGCGTACTTCGTGAGCATGGGCTTCGGGTCGAAGCTTTCCATGTGGCTGACCCCGCCGTTCATGAAAAGCCAGATCACGTTCTTGGCCTTCGGCGTGAAATGCGGGCGACCGTCGGGGGGCGTCCACAGGGCCGAGCTGGCCGCTCTGGCTTCTCGCTGGAGGAGCGTGCCCAGGGCCAGACCAGTGAAGCCCATGCCGAGGTCAGCGAGGAAGGCCCGTCGGGGGCGCAGCGGCGTCTGCCCATCGGCAGGGTCGAGTGGGTGCGAAGCCCCGACCGACGTGGCGGAAGTCATGGTCGGGATAGACGAGATGATTGGCTTAGGGTTCATCGGAGCGTCACAAAATCACCATGGTTGACCAGCGACCAGACGAGTCGGGCTCGGGCTTGAGCTCGTGCTTGGGTCTTGGCCTTTGAAGCTTCTGCGGCCGGTGTGCCTGCTTTGCCGCCCGAGTCAGCGGAAGAGCCAGAGAAGGGGCCACGCAGCGCCTCGAGGGCCGCCCGGAGTTCGGCGGGGCTCGGCTCGAACCCGAGGAGCTGCTCGAAGGCGTGGCGCACAAAGGCCTCGTCGCCCGGGGCCGGGGCCGAAGCCGTCAGGTTTCGCGCGATGTCCGGGGCGCAGTCGCCGACCATTCGGCCATTGAGCAAGGCCAGCGCCTGTTGGGGTACGATGCTGGTTTCACGCCGGTAGCACTCCTTGACCAAGGCCTCATCGAAGGTGGTGAGGAAGAGGTTTCGGTCGTTGTTGGAATGGTGGAAGTACAGGCTCCGTCGGCGGGATTGCGCCTGATCCGACGAACCGACCGTAGGCCCACCGTGCGTCGTATCGAGACGTCCCGCGTGGGCCAGCAGTGCATCCCGAATGACCTGCGATTCGAGGCGGATGGGTGTCCGTCGCCACCAATGGCGGTTGTCCGGATCGCGGGCCAGTTCCGCACCGGCACCGGCCAGCGTGGAGTCCATGCGGTAGGCGGCCGAGGTGACGATGAGCCGGTGGAGGTGCTTGAGGCTCCAACGATGCTCCACCAATTCGCAGGCTAGCCAGTCGATCAGTTCGGTGTGCTCAGGCGTGCCACCCTTACGGCCAAGGTCGAAGAGAGCCGGCGCCAAGGACGCACCAAAATGCCGGTTCCACAGGTGATTCACCGCCACCCGCGCGGTCAGAGGATTGCCTGGATCGGTGATCCAGCGGGCCAGGGCTGTGCGGCGTCCGGTGCTGTGATGCTGAGGCGGCATCGCGGGGTCGTCCTTCGTGGAATCGAGGAATCGAGTGGGGACCCAGGCCGCCCCGGACAGGGCTGAAAAGGTGTCCGACGAGGCTGGCTCCTGGGCGGTCTCCTTTTCGAGTGCGGCGAGTCGCTCGGTTTGCGTCGCCAACTCCTTGGCTAGGGCGTCCTTCTTGCCGGCCTCGGCGGTGGTCAACTTCTGCTCGGTCTCGGCCAGAGTCACTCGATGGCGGGCGAGTTTCTCGCGGCGCTCGGCCTTCACGGCGGCGCGTCGGGCCACGTCGGCTGCGGTGGCCGATGTTTTCTCCGTCGGACCGTCCTTCCACGAAGCACGCTGGGCCTGGGCGCGCCGGACGACGCTTTCCAAACGCGCCTCGGCCACGGCAATTTTTGCGGACGAAATCACCGAAGCCGCAGCGTTAGCCAAAGCCCGGGCCGCTTCGGCGCGCACCGTCTCTAGTTCCTGCCGTGCGACACGAACCTGCGTCTCGAACACCCAGGGCCGCCGCTCGGGCTGCCAGGATGAGGATGGCAGGTCCACGGGCCGGATGTCCGGAAGCGCGACGCCCAGCAGCGCGGGCACGCCCGGCGCCATCACCCGCGAGCGGTCCGGTTGAGTCTCCTGACCTCGGATAAACAGATAGGTCGGCGTCTCAGGATCTCGATCATAGGCCCTCGGGATGGCGTCGCGGGCCAGATCGGCCTCGCCGGGTACCAGGTCCATCCGCACTTGATAGGGCTCGAAAAAAGCCCGCATCCGGTAGTAGTCGGTCTGGGGCAGGGGATCGTACTTGTGGTCGTGGCATTTGGCGCAATTGAGCGTCAGCCCCAAGAACGCCTTGCCGACATGCTCCACGGTCTCGTCGAGCCATTGGTTGCGATTGAAGAGGAAGTAGTTTCGGGCCAGGAAACCGGTGGCCCGTAGCGGTCCAAGGTCGTCGGGGTGCGATTCGTCGGCGGCGAGCATGAGGCGGATCATCTCGTCATACGACAGGTCGGCATTGAGCGACTCGACGATCCAATCACGCCAGTGCCACAGGTGCCGCGCGCTGTTGCGGTGTTGGTCGCCGAGGCCCCACGGGTCGCTGTAGCGCCACACGTCCATCCAATGACGTGCCCAGCGTTGGCCGTGGCGAGGGTCTTCGAGAAGTCGATCCACCGTGCGTGCGTAGCCCTCTTCGGACGGGTCGCCCAGGGCCTGCCGCATCTCGGCTTCGGTGGGCGGCAACCCGATGAGGTCGAGGTACAGGCGACGGATTTGGAGGCGTCGAGGGGCCTCGGGCCGCGGGGACAGAGTCGCGGCTTCATGGCTCCGGGAGATGAAGGCATCGATGGGGTTCCTCACCCAATCGCCGCGAGACACTGTCGGTACGGGCGGGCGTTGGCGGGGTCGGAATGCCCAATGATCCCTCGGATCCGCTTCGGGGGTTTCGCCCGCAGGGGCGCTCGCTCCGTCCGTGATCCATTGCTTCAACAACGCAACCTGAGCCTCGCTGAAGGGTTGGCCCTCGTGTTCGGGCGGCATGCGCTCGTCGGCGTCGGCGCTCGAGGTCCGCAGAACCATCACCGACTGCTCTGCCTTGCCGACCACCAGCACCGGACCGTGCTTCCCGCCCCGGAGCATTCCCGCCACCGTGTCGAGCCGCAGGCCAGCCTTCTGCTGGAGGGCCCCGTGGCAGGACACGCACCGTTCCCTCAGTAGGGGTTTCAGCACGGCTTCATAATCGCCCGCCCACAAGTGGTTGACGGGCATAAGGCCCCCAACGAGAGCCAGTAGGCCTCCCAGAACAAATCGAAGCCATGGGATGGGGTGTTGGAAAACCATGTGTGTGCGAGTGAGCAGGACCGTCGGAAGCAGCAGAGTCGGTGGGTGTTCGAATAGGGATCCGAGTCGGGGGCTGGGCCAACGATACAATTGCCGCGAGGCCTAAGGCCAGAGGTCTCTCAGGTTCGGTAAATGAAGCCCGAGATTTGGTGTCGCTCGGATCGTCCATTTCTGCGGGTTTCCAGGCCCTCGTTGCATGAGTGAGGGGCCCCTGGCTTGAACACACTCCACGGCCTTCAATCGGGCCAAACTCAGCCCCATTGCTTCTGTCGAGCGTTCTTGGATTCCGTCTGCCGATCCGCTAGGTTTTCTAACTTATGTCCGAATTGCAGGAAGACTCACCGTTGGATCGACTCTGGAAGGAGTACGCCCGGACCTTCCGACAGTTCGACGATCTGACCTTGGCCCGATGGTGCTCCCAGACCTTGGGGCAGCTCCATGGGCAGGTTTGGCGACTGTCTCATCCGCTGGTGGGCGCTTACCGATTGGGATCCCAGTTGGCCCATGATCGTCAAATTTGGCTCAAGCGTCTGGTCAGCATTCCCGCCGGCTACATCGAGTCGCCGTGTTGCCGGGCTCCGCTGCTGCCGCTCTTCACCCGGGATGTGGTCGCCAATGGCTTGCGGTGCCACCATTGCGGCGAGACGTGCGTGCCGTTCGAGGAAGTTTCCGACGCACTCCGACCTCGGTTCGAGCGCTGGGCTGAGCAATATGAGGAGGTCCATCAGGTCGCCCACTGGGATGACAAACAGCGGCGCAAATCCAAGGACTATGACGCCGCCTTCGAAGATGCCGCTCAAGATGCTGAGAAGCTCCTCATCGAGGCAGCCACCGAATTGATGCCGCCGCTTTTGGAGTCGTACGCGGCCGTGATTTGGGAAGATCAGGACGAGTGCTTGGAAGTGCGTCCGGAGGATGTGGTCTTGTGAAGGAGGGCTCGGAGAATTCGCCTCCTACCACCGCATCGCGGATGCCTCGATGGCTTCGGATCGGCCTCAAGATCGTCTTGGGAGGGGTAGCGGTTTTGGTCACCTTGCTGTTGGTGGGTTTGCTGAGTTTCGACTGGATCGTCAAGCGGACCATTCAATCGCGCGTTAACGCTAGTGGAGTGGCCGAGGTAGAGATCGGAAGCCTCAACATTGGACTGTTCCGTTCCCACCTAGAAGTGCGCGACCTTAAGGTCTTTGGTCAGTCTCAGTTCGGGGGTGTGCAGTTGCTTGATTTGCCAGAACTGCGTGTGGAGTACGATCGGGACGCCTTTAAGCGCCAGGAACTGAAGTTTCGCTTGGTGCGCATCCGAATTAATGAGCTGACCTTGATGGACGGCTTCGCTGGCGGGCAGACCAACATGTTCCAGCGCCTGCAGGGCTATTCGGAACTGGTCGTCGCGTACACCAACCGTATCGGCGAACTCACCAACCGCATCGACCTCAACCGCGCCCAGCAGGTGGGCAATAGGACGTTTCGCGGGATTGACCGACTGGAGTTGACCTTGGGGCGCGTCCGCTTCGTGGACGTCAAAGATCCCCTGTCGGAAAAGATGGCGGCATTGAATATCAACCGGCGGGTAATGACCAATATCGCCGACCTGCCGGGTCTGGCTCCCTTGGCCATGGAGCTGTTGGTCCGGACAACCCTCGGCGCCAAACCGGTGAACCGGTAGGACCGCAGAAAGCAGCGATAATAGAAATCCGCTCACCCACCCTCGGAATCCAACGGTTCAATGGGCCCACGGTCCACGCGTTCGAGGTTCCAAGGGATTCAATGAATGTCCTCTGGCTTGCATTCGGGGTGCCCCAACGGGGCACTGCATGTGTGAGCATGAAACTGAAACGACTAACCGGTGAAAGACCGAGTACGGTGCTGGCATGGCACCGTGTAGCTGAAGGTAACTGCGTCGCCGAGAGGCGGGGTGGGGAACAACCTAAAGCGAACCTGTCGTCCCAAAGC
>SYMJ01000022.1 GCA_005805505.1 Verrucomicrobiales bacterium
CCCTCCTCGCTGCCCTTGAGCACCTGCTCGCGGGTCAGCAACGAAAGCCCAGCCTTCTGCTTGGTTTCGCCGTGGCAGGAAAAACATTCATCGCGCAGCAAAACCACCGCGCTCCGTCCCAGCGGATCCCCCGAGCCCGACGAGGTGGCTGCAGCAGACAGCAACAGCACGGAGGCCCAAAGGGCTCCGAACCAGAATCCGAGTTGTCTTGGGATGCTGTGGATCACGGGAAAGAGGAGTCGTTTGTATTGAAGCCTCTCCTCCGGCAAAGGCAACCGTCATACCATCAAAAAAGGGCATCCAACCCGCCTGCTCATCGGGCGGACTGGCTGGCCAAGACCTCGCGCTGTCCTGCCATCACGGGCACCGAAGCCAATGCGCCTCCGGGCCAACGAATCTCCACCGCTTCGACCTTCTGATTTCCGACACCCAAGATTGTCACCGGGTCATCGCAGGACCCATCGCCAGAACCCAGGTGAATCTCCCGCCACGGCCCGAAGCCCGAAGCCGACCTCCATCGCACTCGGGCCCCCACCGCTGTTGGATTGCCCCCGCCGCCGGAAAGGCGAATCCGCAGACCCGGACGCGCCAACACATTGCGCCAGAGCGTCGTCTCCGCGCCATTCTGCCCCACCGCCAAATCCACTCGACCATCCGCATCGTAATCGCAAACCGCAGCCCCCCGACCATCCCCCTGAACGCGGACACCCGAATTTTCTTCCGGGACAAATCCACCCCGACCATCGCCCCTCAACCACAACCCCCGCCCCGCGTCGTAGCGCTCGGCAAAGGGATGGGCCGTGGACAAATTCTGCGAAAGGAATAGGTCGTCGTGCCCATCCCCATCGAAGTCCGCCACGCAAAGGGAGGTCACCGGGGCACGCTGGGCGGCCGCCGGCAACGATTTTACGACAAAGTGCCCTCCCCGATTGAGCAGCAGTACCGAGTCGAGAGTATCTACCGAGACCGATCGGGCCCCCGGCAACGCATCACCCAAAAGCATCGGCAGGGTGGCCTTGGAAAATGCAGACAAAGAATACACCCGATCCCGCACGCTCGGAAAAAGGGCTGCCCACAATCCCATCTCACGTTCCGGGCGGTCGGCCTTGAGCACTGGATCATACCAACTCTCGGCCAAGTCTAGGCCTTGGCCGGAACCGAAGTCGCCATACCACAATCGCCGTGGGGCCGCCGCCGTCGTCGTCGTCGCGCTCCCGCGGGTGTTACGCCCCCAGTTCCCCAGGACCAGGTCCATCCGCCCGTCTTCATCGAAGTCGCCGGCCACCACAGCATTCCAAAGTCCGGAAAGCCGGCCGGACGCGGCTTCGAGGGTCGGAGTCCATTCGGTCAGTCGACCGGAGTCATTCCGGAAGAATTGAGGTGGAGCCCATTCACGGGCGACCACCAGGTCGGGCCAACCATCGCCATCGAGGTCAGTGAAACAGGCGGCCGTCACCAGACCGAGATTGTCCCAACGTGCCACCGGCGTCAGGCGTCCCCCTTGATTGCGCAACAATAACGAGGGAGCCGCCTCCGGATAACGACCGGCCACGGATCGACCACCCACAAACACCTCCAACGATCCATCCCCATCCACATCGGCGGCAGCCAAGGGCCCGACGCAAAAGGCCGTGCCCACCAGAATTTCACCGCTGCGTCCTCCGGCCATGTCATACATGCGCAGGGCTCCACCATTGGTCAGACCGTCCTCATAATTAGAGATCCCCGCCAACAGGACTCCATTAATGGGAAGAATCGAGGTGATGTCTCGGAGGGTTGTCTTATGGAACGGCGGAGTCTCTCGTGCCTCGAATCCACCCGATCCATCTTGGATGCGAATGCCAAGCTTGCCACCACGTCCGGCACCGATGACCAGGTCCGGACGCCCATCCCCATTGAGGTCGGTCCAGCTCAAGCTCGGTCCTAGTTGCGACAGTCGATGCGGCAGAGCCGGCTGACGGCCGAAATCATCAAAGGGCTCATCCTCGTGACGGTGATCGAGGCGTGCGGTCTGGTCTTCAAACCACGGCCCGGGCGGCTTCACGGAAGAAACCGCCTCGGTCCCGAGGGACTCTTCCTCCGACACTTCGACCGCAGAACCGACCGGAACTTCCTGCCATTCTGAGACTCGTCCCGAGGGCCAGCGAACACGAAGGCCTGCGGAAGCAGCCTGACCCGTGGCAAAGGAACGCGCCGGCTCATCCCCGCTTAAGTACCGCCCGCCAGCGATGATCTCCTGGGTCTGGTCCGGCAATCCACCGGCACGAAGGGTCACCGTAGCACCAATGCCTCGAGTATTGGGGGGCTTGCCTTTGAGGCGGATAAGGATCCGCGGAGCGCTCGCGTTATTTCGGTAAAAGGCCGGCGCATCCATGAGGTCGTTCATCACAACGTCCAGGTCCCCGTCCCCGTCGAGATCCCCGATAGCCGCACCCTGCGAAATAGAATCGGTAGTAAAGCCCCAGGCCAGGGAGACGTCCTCGAAGGTGGCGTCCCCGCGGTTTCGAAAGGCCACGTTGGGTGTCGACAGCTTGGGAAAGGATCGAACCATCGCGGCAATGGCGGCCGGTGTCTTGAGATCACCACGCCGCTGGGCTTCGGCAATGCGCCGCGCACCGTCCCCGTCCTGGAAATCGCGCCACTGGCCGTTGGGAACTAGCAGGTCCTCGTATCCATCGAGATCCACATCCAGAATCACCGGGCCCCAAGACCATTCACTGGCCTCGACACCCGACTGCCAGGCGACGTCCGCCCAGGTGGTATCCCCACGGTTAAGTTGCAGGACATTCCGTTGGACCTGAGCCCGATCGGCGGATCGGCCGGGCAGGCGCAACAGGGGGGCCATGCCCGCCGTTTGAGTGTGCCGCCATGCCCGGTTTCGGCTGAACATATCGACGGCGAAGAAATCGACATGCCCGTCGCGGTCCAAGTCCCCGAAATCGACTCCCATGGAGAAGGTCGGGTTGCTCCGCAGTGCCCAAGACGCCAGTTCCCGGAAGCGCAGGGCGTGATCAGGACCCGTCTCGTTCATCCAAATCCGATCCGGGGTGTGC
>SYMJ01000188.1 GCA_005805505.1 Verrucomicrobiales bacterium
CTCAAAAACTCTTGAAAGCGAGTTCTGCATCCGGGCGTGGGAACGAGCCATGGAAGCCGGCTGGGAGGCCCCATGGATCTCGAACAAGGATCAAGGCTCTCAGTTCACGAGTGAGGCGTACATTGAGGCGATTGAATCCGTTGGCACACAGGTCAGCATGGACGGCAAAGGGGGTGGATGGACAATCGGTTGATCGAGCGACTTTGGAAAAGCGTGAAGTACTAGGACGTGTACGTGCGCAATTATCTGGACGCGATGGAACTGGGCCGTGGTCTTGGGAGTTGGTTCCGGGATTATAACAACCATCGCCCGCATGAGGTGCTGAACCACGCCACACATGGGGAAGTGTACCGCGATCAGCGAGCACACGGCAGCTTCATCTTGGGTAGATAAGGCCGGGGGAGGTCTGGCGACAGAGGCGATCTGTGAGGAAAGCTCACGGGGTAAACGCGCCCAAAACCACACCTGATGTCAGACCTAAAAGCTTAACGTAAATTTTCTGCTTTTTGGTCCAATTGTTGGGGTCCACCTCAGGATGCCAGCTGGCCCTTTATCGAGGCCTTCCATACTCATCAAAACGAGCAAAATAAAGCCCACCCCATTGGACCGTTTTTGTCCTACCGCAACTGAGAAACTCATGGGCAAAAGTTGCATTATTCTCCGTAGCCAAAGGATTTCCATGAGCCCTAAGACCCGCCCTCAAAGCCAAGCCCGTTGGTACGAGAAAAAATATGAATGGAGCAGCCCTAGCAAAAAAGTGCTGATTGACCGACCAGAGAGTTTGGTTGGTCGTTGTCTATCCAAAGGCAACTAGCCGCCAACCTCGTTTCCAGCTTACACCACCACCGTCAGTCAATCCCGAACCCTTGATGATATCTGATGACGTAGCCATTTTCTGGGCCAAAACTTACCAGAATTCGCGGGACCAAGAAGTTCCGGGCATTTCGGTCCTAGACCACTGCGTCAACGTCGGCTGGGTGGCACACAACCTCGTTGAGAGATTGCCGAGGGGGGTGACGACCTTGCTGCCAGGCGACGATGGCCGATCCACTGCAGTGCTCGCTGCCCTGCACGACATCGGCAAGATTACGTTAGGGTTCCAGACCAAATGCCTGGCATGGACTGTTCCGATTGAGTTGGGTGACCGCTCCAAGCGCGAAGCCTCGCTGTCTATTTGCGATCATGCGCTGGTCAGCCAAGTATTTCTTCAGGACCAACTGAAGGCTGTTGGAGCTCACCTTTGGGCCGCGGCCATCGGCGCCCATCACGGGCGTCCAAAAGGGCGTAATGTAAAACGTCTCGATTTTGAGGCATGCGATGGTTGGGCGGAAGCGAACCGCAAGGTAGTTGCCCAAAAGTTGATCAACCTTTTTGGTTCGTTGCCAAAAAAACCTCCCGAGCCACGGTTTGGTCCAGCCCATTCTGACCTGTGGCTCTTGGCCGGCTTGATCACCGTCGCCGATTGGATCGGTTCCAATGAGGCTTTTTTCCCAGTGGACCGTGGCCTGCCGTCGGAGGAAAGCCGGCAGCGGGCTGCGCAGGCATTGGCAGCCATCGGATGGCCAGGCGGAGAACTACGGATGACCTCGTTTTCCGAGGCGTTCACCGGCTCGGAAAGCCCTTCGTTTCAGCCCAACTCCGTCCAGGAAACCGTTGCGAAGTCAGCCCCTGGGCTTGTCATCGTTGAAGCTCCGATGGGATGTGGCAAGACTGAGGCTGCCCTCCGGTTGGCCCAACAGTGGATCTCTGAGGGCCATCACCAAGGCATCTACTTCGCCCTACCGACGCAGGTGACGAGCAACCGTATCCATAAGAGGGTTGCCGAATTCCTAAATCACACGCTGGCCAATCCTGCCAGCCTGCGGCTTAAATGAGCTTACCAGATAATGTATTTGTTCTCCCCACCCGCGTGGGGATGGTCCGGAATTACACCTGTCCCGGCAACGTGTCCATCAGTTCTCCCCACCCGCGTGGGGATGGTCCGTTCTCGGATAGTTCTCACGGGTTAGCCTTACTGTTCTCCCCACCCGCGTGGGGATGGTCCGCGGGTCGATGAGATCAACGCCAAGGACCAACCGTTCTCCCCACCCGCGTGGGGATGATCCGGTGAAAAGACATCGCGTGCTGTTTGGCTTCGATGAGCGACCGCAACCAATTGTGCTCGGTCGTTTGCCGTCTCCGGTTGGACGGGACCTTGGAATGCCGCAGCGAACTGTCCCAGACGGCTGCGGATGTCGCTGAGGGCGGCGGCAGAGCAGTGGGCCGAATCTTGGTTGCAGAGGAATTTTGGCAAGAAATGGGCCGAGAGGACTCGTTCCTTACCGGGAGGTGGGCGGCCCGGAAGGGCCGCGAAGGCGGGTAAGGGCGGGGGACGCCGGGTCGGGGGACTCTGGCCTTCAGGGTGACGTTGCGGGTTGGTGGAGTGCTGTAGGCCCGGTTCTCAGCATCGTTCTGAAACCCGTAGAAAGTTGCCGGTTTGAAAACCATGGTTTTGCCGTGTTCTTGGGGGCGTTTTCTCCCGGATTGAGCGCCAGTGCTTCTTCCTTCTTCGAATGGATGTCACGAGCGTTCAACGCCGAGTAGGTCTAATCGGGATTCGCTTTGACACCTCCCAAGACCGGGCGGGATGAATGCGACGACAGGTTTCTGAAAAACGTGGTTTTCAAACCGGCAGGTTTCGTTGGTTTTCAAACCGTCGTTGACACCCGGTGCCCTCACCGGGCGGTCTGCGTCTATAGAACCCCGTTTTGGGTGGATTCACAGACCGACTGAAAATTCGGCGAGGCTCGGTACTCGGGCGGCGCGGCGCAGCAGATCCCTGAGGGCGCGATCATCGTCGAGGGTGTTAATGCGCTCGCGCACGGAGTCAGGCACCTCGCCGAACCGACTGTCGAGAACATCAAGAATCGCCTCGCGGGCGGTTTGGACGATGCCTTTTTCAAGGCCTTCCTGGCGGCCTTCCAAGAGACCTTTCTGGATACCTTTCTCGAGGCCTTCTTTAAGGGCGAGTTCTTCGAAGAGGGTGATGTGGGGCATGATTTTGTCGGTTAGGCGTTGCTGGAGTTGGTTTCTGAACTGGATCTTAAGGTCGTCGGGCAGCGGTATCAACCAGTCGATCAGGCGGTGCAATTGTTGGATTTCCGATGGGGAGTATCCCTCGTTGCCGAGTTTGACGGTGAGTTCGAGGAGGCAGGCGAAGAGGTTCTGTGGGTTCCGGCGGTACTGTTGGGTGCCGAGATGGGCGGCGATAATAAATAGGGCCTGTTGGTGCCGATAGCGCGGGTCGTCGAGTTTGCCTTTGAAGTCGATGGTCTTGCAGATGAGGAAGAGGAAGGTGATGCCGCAGCCGAGGGATTGGTAGTGGTACGATGTGGGGCGCCATTTCCGGCTGGTGTCTCCGAGGATGGCAAGGGTGAGCGGGCTGACGCCGTATTTGTCGAAGATGCGGTAGTGGTAGATGAAAAGGCGCTTGGGCAGACCGGGGTCGTAGTGCATCTGGACCTCGATGTGGATGTAAAGCCACTGGTCGGTGCCATCGAGGAGGCGGACTTTGAGAAGTTTGTCGACCCGCTTGGCCCCGACCTCGGAGGCCGGGGTGATCTCGCGGAGTTCCTGCTCGAGTGATTCGGGCTGGACTGACCAATCGATGCCGGCGGCGACCTCGGGAAAGGTGACTTCAAGGAAAGACCGGGTGAACTGTTCGATGGTGTCTTTCCAAGGGCTGTCGTGATTGAGCGGCTTGGCCATGTCCCCAGTTATTCGCTCGGCCCCGACCGAACCTTTCATCGACGACGAAATTTGTTAAACGAGCGAAGTAGAGGGAAGGGCAGCTCAGAAGGTAGGGCGATTTCTCCGAAAGCGCCGTGTTACGTACAGCCGGCTCGGAGATCGGAGCCCTACCTGGGAAGGGTGGGGTGCTTTCTGCGAAAGCGCCGAGGGCACGTGCGGGCCGAGAGGACCCGATCCTGGCGGCCCCGGAAGGGCAGCGAAGGCGGGTAAGGGCGGGGGACGCCAGGTAGGAGGACTCTGGCCTTCAGGGTGACGTTGCGGGTTGGTGGTGCGCTGCAGGCCCGGTGCCCTCACCGGGCGGTCTTGAGGGCGGTCTTGAGGGCGGTCGATTCAAACGTGTTCCGACGGCGGGCGATGGGATCCGAAACTGAGAACCGAATAATCAACGTTCGGGCGGAGAGCTGATCGAGCTGAGAATTTCCCGGGCCACGGTGGGGATGAGGTCTCGTTCGGTGGCGTGATCGGTGGTGAAAATTACCAGGATGATGCGTTTGCCGGAGGGGAGTTCCACGAGGGCGGCATCGTGGCGGGTCTGACTTGTCAGGCCACACTTGGACCACAGCTTCGTGCCGGGCTTTAGTGCGAGTCCGGTGTACCCATGTGCCTGGTCTTCGGGGTCGGTGGCCGGTGCGGTGAAATCTCGGGCCATGAGCTCTAGCATCTGGCGCGATCGGTCGGGGTTGACGCACTGTCCCAGCGCCATCTCAAGCACCAGGCGCGCCGTGGCTTCGGTGGTCAGGAAATTGCGCCGGGGCTCATAGGCGGCGATGGCCTGACTTTCCCGCCCATACGGGCCTTCGCACCAGGGCTTCTTGCTGGCGTTGATCGCGCTCGAATAACCCATGGAATGGAACCAGCGATTCACCGCGTTGCGCCGTTCCCACCAGCTCTTCAGGTCCGCTTCGGGCAGTTCTGGTCCGCTGGTGGTGCCGGTGAGGAGATCGATGAGGTAGTGGGTGGGCTCGTTGTACGACTCTACGATCATGTCGCGGAGGGCCCGTCGCACTTCGGGCGTGTCTTGGATTTTTCGGTCCTCCATCCAGCGATGCACGGCGGCTTGATAGAACAGCTTGATGACGCTCGCCGGGTAGACGGGTTCCGTGCCTCGGGCCGAGGCGAAGGTGGGCTTCCGGGGTTCGCTCAAATCCACGGCCGTGACGGCGAGTTGCTGGGCCTGAAGCGGCGGGTTCCAAGTCCGGGCCAAGGTCTTGGCAACGGCTTGATCCACCGAGCGCTGCAAGGCCAGGGAATGCGAGGCCGATGTGTGGCCGGCCAGATCGGGTTCGGCGGCCATCGAAGTCATCCCCAGGCAGGCGAGAGCGATGGCGGCCATGAGGAGTTCAATCGCGTTTCTCATCGGGGCGCTCTAAAAATCGCATGACCGTGTCGCCGTGTCGCATGTCCTTGCGCTCCTTCCAGGTGGCGGGGATTTCCAGGGTGTCGCGCTTGGTGTGGCCCGCCACAAACAACCCGCCGGGTGCCAAAAGTCCTGGCAACACGATGTCGTCGAGCAGCAGTTGGGCGAGGGAGGTCGATCGACGGCCCACGTTCTTCTCGCCGTAGGGAGGGTCGGCGATGATGAGGTCAAATTGGCGTCCGCTTTGAGCCAGTTGGGGAAACACCAAAAACACATCCTGAACGCGCAGAGTTACCGCAGTGACGGGTAATCCTGAGGCGGCGAGATTTTGGCGAAAGAATCGGGCGTGTTTCTCAGACTTCTCGATGCTGACCATTTCTCGAGCGCCGCGGCTCAGGCATTCTAGTCCCAAGGCTCCGCTGCCGGCGAACAAGTCTAAGACCCGGGCCCCGTCCAAGAAGGCTCCCAGGCTGTTGAAAACCGCCAGTTTGACCTTGTCGGGCGTGGGGCGGACTCCGAGTCCTTCTGGAACCTTCAGTAGTCGGCCTGCAGCCAGTCCTCCGATAATGCGCATGGCCTGAGAGTGGGCCTCAGCGCCCAACCAGCAAGCATCGGTTGAAAGCGCACGGTTGACTCCCTGCGAGATGGGGTAACATTTCCAAAAATGAATAAGTCCCTTATCACCGGCCTGACCCGCGTCATCGCCCTGGCCGCAACCACCTTCACCATGATCGCATCCACTCCTCTCCAAGAGGTCAAACTTAAGGACATCGACGGCAAGGATACCTCCCTCAAAGCCTACTCCGGTAAGGTGCTGTTGGTGGTCAACGTCGCCTCGCAATGCGGTCTGACCCCGCAGTACAAGCAGTTGGAATCGCTGTATAAGAAGTACCACGGGCAGGGTCTCGAGGTGCTCGGATTTCCGTGCAATCAGTTCGGAGCTCAGGAGCCGGGCACGGCCGATGAGATTAAGAGCTTCTGCTCGACCAAGTACTCGGTGAGCTTCCCGCTCTTCGCCAAACTGAACGTCAACCCGCCGGAGCAGCACCCGTTGTACTCGGTGCTCTCGGGTAAAGAGGCCGCGTTTCCGGGCCCGATCGAATGGAACTTTGGTAAGTTCCTCGTGGGCCGTGACGGCAAGGTGCTGCATCGCTTCAGCCCTCGCACTCAGCCCGATGCCACCGAGGTGGTTGCAGCCATTGAGGCGGCCTTGAAGGCGAAGTGATTTCGGGGGGCAGCAGGCTTCCTTTAAAATAGCAAAAGCCCGCCGACAGGCGGGCTTTTCTGTATCCCCCCGCCAACCGGCGGGTTTTTTCGTGGCCGGATTCCCCGCCGTAAAGGGGGAATCCGCAGGCTCAGTTCCGGGGCAGGGCGACCACACCGGTGCGGGTGAGGTCGAGGATGCCGAAATCCTTCAACAGCAGCAGGAACTGGTTGATCTTGGTTTCGGCCCCGGTGATCTCGATGACGATGTTGTCGGGTTGCACGTTGACCACCTTGGCGCGGAAGAGTTCAGCCAGTTGGCAGATTTCGGCCCGGTTCTGGCCATTGGCCGACACGCGGACGAGGACCAGTTCCCGGTCGATGTAGTCCGTCTTGCTGTAGTTTACGATTTTGACCGAATCGATGAGCTTCTCGAGCTGTTTGCAAATTTGCTCGACCGTGGCGTCATCCCCTCGGGTGACGATGGTCATCCGGCTGAGGGTGGCATCATGGGTTGGGGCGACATTCAGCGAGTCGATGTTGTAGCCGCGGCCGCTAAATAGGCCGGAGACGCGGGTCAGGACGCCGAACTTATTTTCGACGAGCACGGAGATGGTGTGGCGCATGGGATTTTCGCTTTTCACGGTATCGGTATTTCGGTTCGTGGAGGCTGGCCTGGACGCACCGTCTCTGGAAACGGGCCCCGCACAGAACCGAAGCCCGCGATCCTTTGCCGGAGACGCGGGCGACCTGGATTCCAAACAGTCGGCCAGTTCGCGTCAGCCCCGGAGGGTTACACGTACGGCTACCTGTTCACGCTTCGAAATCACGGAGCGACGTTATCGAAGCCCCCAAGCCAGCGGCAACGGCTATTTTCTAGTGAGGGATCTCCGGTGTTCAGGGCTTTGCGGACTCTGGCAACCGTGCCTAGTCTTTTGATGATGACCCATTGGATGACGTGTTCTGTTGCCGCGCTGTTGTGGCTGCTTTCCACCGTGATGATGGAGGCTCAGACCCAGCAACTCATTCCGCGAGGAGATGTCTGGCGCTTAGCCAAAGGAACCGCCGAGGCCTCTTCTCCGGATGCGACCCAATGGCGCGTCAGCACCTTCAATGATGCCTCCTGGTCTGCGGCGAAACTTCCGGTCTTTTACGGCGAGGCGTTGACGGGCACCGAATTGACCGACATGCAGAACCGGTATTCCTCGGTGTTCCTGCGGCGCGCGTTCACGGTGGGTTCCCCGGCAGACGTTCGCAGTTTGATCCTGCGAGTGAAGGTGGATGATGGATTCATTGCCTGGATCAATGGTCGGGAGGTGGCCCGATTCGGCTCGCCCGAGGGGGAGTTCAACTTCGCTTCGATGGCCTCGATTACGGCGACCGAGCCGGTGGATTTTGTGGAGTATGCGGTGGCCTTGCCGAAGGAGGTGCTCAAGGCGGGGAACAACGTGTTGGCCATTCAGGCCTTCAATGTGACGTTGGGTAGCAGTGACTTGGTTCTCGATGCGGAATTGGAGGGCGATTTGGATCAGCAGGCACCCCGCATTGCTCGGATCTTGCCGTCCGAGGGTGCTGTGGTGGCTCCCTTCACCTCGGTGGAGGTGCTCTTTGATGAACCCGTTCAGGGCGTGGACGCCGGCGATTTGAAGGTCAACGGTGTGGTGGCGCAGTCAGTGGTCGCCGTGGCCCCAGATCAATACCTCTTCAGCTTTCCTCAAGTTGGAGTGGGCACGGTGGGTTTCCAATTTATTCCCGGTCACGAAATCACGGACTTGTCTTCGGCGAGGCTTCCGTTCGCGGGTGCAGCCTGGTCGGTGACTGTCGAAGGCGGGAGCGAAGCCAAGGGCGTGCTCATTAATGAGTTCCTGGCAGTCAACAGTCGAGGGGTGCGCGATGAGGATGGAGACAATTCCGATTGGATCGAACTCTTCAACAGCGGCACATCGCTGGCCTCACTCCAAGGATGGTTGTTGGTAGCCGGGACCGACCGTTGGGTCTTTCCATCGCTCTTCCTGGCTCCCAACGGGCGACTGCGGGTGTTCGCCTCGGGCAAGAACCGCACGAACGACACGGCCCGTCTGCACACCTCGTTCCGACTCAGTTCCGCGGGCGAACGCTTGGCTCTGCTCAATGCGCAAGGCGTGGTCCAGGACGAATACTCCCCGGCCTATCCGCCTCAGCGGGCCGACGTTTCTTATGGCCACGCCGAGGGGGCCCCGAACCGCAGCGGATACTTTGTGGTTCCCACCCCAGGCGCGCCGAATGGAGCCAAGGGCGATGGTTTCGCGCCCGAGATCGTGTTCTCGGTTTCCAGCGGCACCTACTCCGGCACATTGGAACTGGGGCTGAGTTTGAGTGCGGCGACCAATGCCCCGGTACCCATTGGGACAGTGATCCGCTACACGGTTGATGGGTCTACGCCCACCGAATCCTCGGCCGTGTACTCCACTCCCTTGAGGTTCATTAACTTGGCGGTCCAAGTGCGGGCGCGTGCGTTCTCCGGCGGCTTGCTGCCAGGAGAGCTCCGAGGGGAGACATTCCTCCCACTCTCATCGACGGTGGTTAATTTTCGTTCGGACTTGCCGGTGATGCTCATCCATGATTTTGGTCGGGGCCGGCCTCCGGCCAATACTCGAGTCTTCGCTCACATGCAGCTCTTCGAGCCTGATACGAACGGGGTGACTCGGCTCACCAGTGCACCGACCTTGGCCACACGGGCCGGCATTTCCGTTCGGGGCTCCAGCACCGAAGGCATTGCCAAGGCCAGCTACCGATTGGAGTTCCGCGACGAGTGGGACAACGACCGCCCGCTGTCACCCTTGGGAATGCCCGCCGACGGCGACTGGGTGATGTACGCTCCGAACAGCTTCGAGCCGGTACTCATTCACAATCCGTTCATGCACCAACTGAGCCGGGACATCGGGCGCTACTCGCCGAATACCCGCTTTGTGGAGGTCTATTTTGTGGGCTCAGGCACCGGGGCGATCGACTCGACCAGTTACGCAGGCATTTATGTGCTGATGGACCGGATCGAGGTGGGCAAGGACCGGGTCGATGCCGGGACGTTGGAGCCGGAGAACCTCACGCTGCCCTCGCTGTCCGGCGGTTACCTCATGAAGATCGACCGTTTGGACCCGGGAGATTCTGGGATTTTCGCAGCCAATCAGTCGGTGGCCTTGGTTGATCCGAGGGAAGACCAACTCAAGCTCCCCGCCCGCGCCGCCCAGCTGAATTATATCCGCAACTACCTCACGTCCTTCGGGAATGCCCTGTATGACAACAACCGGTTCACCAACCCCGTGACCGGATTTCGAGCGTACATCGATACCGGTTCCTGGGTGGATCATCACCTCCTGAACGTGCTGTCGTTCAACGTCGATGCCTTGAGGTTGAGTGCCTTTTTCTACAAGAAGCGCGAGGGGAAGATTCATTTCGGCCCGATCTGGGATTTCGATCGAACGCTCGGCTCCACCGATGGTCGGGACTCCAACCCGCGGGTATGGCGTTCCCAAAGCGGAGATCGCGGCACCGACTTCTTTAATTATCCCTGGTGGGACCGTGTGTTCCGCGACCCAGAGTTTTTCCAGGACTACATCGACCGCTATCAAGAATTGCGGACCGGTCATTTTGCCACCACCAACCTCTGGAGTCGGATCGACGATTTGGCCCGTCAGGTGCGAACCGCGCAACCTCGCGAGAAGAATCGATGGGGAGTTGCCCCTCGAGGAGGCAGTTATCAGGCGGAGGTCAACTTGATGAAGGCGTGGATTTCGAATCGGACCGATTTCATGGATCGCCAATTCGTGTCTCCGCCCCGTTTGGCAAGTCCCTCGGGCCGAGTAGACTCTGGATTCGGTGCGGAAATCATCGCGCCCACCGGCCTGAGCACCTCCGTCTATTACACGACCGACGGGTCCGATCCTCGATGGCCCGGTGGCCGAACCAATCCCGCGGCCCGTCGCTACATGGGCAGTCCCATCACTCTGGAGGCCAATGCCAAGCTGGTGGCCCGCTCGGTGAACCCTCTCCACTCTGCGCTGACGGGTGCAAACAATCCGCCCTTGAAATCCACGTGGTCCGGTCCGGTGTCGGCCACTTATGTGGTGAAGCCCATCCCGCTGGTGGTGAGTGAAATCCACTTTCACCCTGATGACGCTGGTGCTCCTGGAGACGCCGACAATTTGGAGTTCGTGGAACTTTGGAATCGGGGTGACAGCGCCCTGCCGTTGGCGGGCATGCGCCTCCGGGGTGGTATCGATTTTACCTGGTCGCTCACCAATGCGCCGACCTTGGCGCCCGGTGCCTATGGTGTTTTGGTTCGGAATTTGGCGCAGTTCTCCGTCGCCAACCTGACGGTGACTAACTTGATCGGTGAATACGGCTCTGATCAGTTGGCCAATGACGGGGAACGGTTGGCCCTCAGCGGTCCGCTCGACGAGCCGGTGTTCGACTTCCGCTACGAGGCTTCGTGGGAACCGTTGGCAGACGGGGGAGGGTACTCGTTGGTGTTGGCAAATCCTCGAGCGCCGGGTGATCCAGCGTTGGCCGCATCCTGGAAGCGCAGCGCCCAGTTGGGCGGATCGCCCGGCGTGCCGGACCCCAACACGGCCGAGGAGTCGGTGCGTGTGGTGGCCGAACGAGAGGCAACGGGTATTCGCATTCGCTTCGATGCGGTGGTGGGTTCTTCCCACCGCTTGGAGGAACGAGTTTCTCTCTCGGAGGGTGATTGGACTTCGCTGAACACGTGGCCCGCTGCCACGGCCCCCCGTGCCGAGGAGTTCCGTATTGAAATCTCAGGCACCACCCGGTTCTTTCGGGTGCGTCGCTTCTGACCCGATTCGGCTGATTGGGGCGATTCAGGCAATTAGGATCGAAGTGCGATCGGTTCGAGAATCGGGTTTCCTTCCGGGGTTTGCGGGTTTGAAGTGTCGGCATGAACCGAGTGTTGGTGCTTTTCGATTCGTTGTCGGGCAACACCGCCAAAATGGCGGAACTGGTGGCCGAGGGGGCCCGGATGGTGCCCGACACCGAAGCGCGGGTGCGCTCCATCGCCGAGGCCACGGCCGACGATGTCCTGTGGTGTGACGGTCTCGCGCTGGGTAGCCCCACGAACATGGGCATTCTGTCGTGGCGGATGAAGCGCTTCTGGGACGAGGTCATGGGCCCGCATTGGATGAAGGTGGACGGCAAGATTGGCTGCGCCTTCAGCACCGCCGGCGGATGGGGCGGTGGGATGGAACTGGCCTGTCAGAGCTTGCTCACCGTGTTGATGAACTTCGGGTTCCTCGTGTTCGGCGTCACCGATTACGCCACCCCTCTGCACACGCCGCACTATGGGGCCGTCGTGGTCAAAGAGCCCCGGGGCGAGGACGCTGAAGGAGTGTGCCGACTTCTGGGCCGCCGTTTGGCCGAGTGGACGGCCGTCCACGTCCATGGTCGCAAAGAGTTGCATCCCTTGCAGAATCCGGATCGCCGCCCGCCAGGATGAGGAGGTGCAGCGGGTCTTATTGACCGATAAGCCTACCTCTCTTTTTTAACCCAACGCGCCTTAACCCAACGCGCCACGATGAACTTTTTCCGAAGAATCCGCCTTCTATGGATCCTCGTTGTGCTGTTGTCGCCAACCCGGTGAGAGGGCTCCCCGATGGAAGCCGGAGCAGATTGCGCTTGAAGGGCCTTCCGTGGACCCGCAGAAACGTCGTGCCGGCGGCGGCCCAAGCGGTTGAATTTGCCCGGTGCACCCAATCATGTTGAATGCCTTTGTCCGTGGACTGTTGGTGGGCCTCCTGCCGTTGGCGGGCTCCGTCGCTTTGGTGGCCGGCTCTTTGCCGGATGCCGCAACTCGCCTGCCGGTAATCCGCCGTCAGCCAATTAGTCAAGGGGCCTACGCCGGAGATACGGTGACCCTTTCGGTGGACGCCGTACCGTCCTCCTTAGATGCGTCCGCGGTCCTGACTTACCAGTGGTTGGCTGGTACCAACCGGACTCCCATCGCCGCGGGAGCCTACAATTCGACGAGCGCGACCTTGCCTCAGTTGGTCCTGACCAATGTCGCTACCGCTTACAGTGGTTTGTTCCGGGTTGCCGTGTCTTCGGGAACCAACACGGTGGTGAGCGAACCTGCCACTGTGTCGGTGGTAGTCGGGGTGGCGTCACGGCTTCGGTTGGCCACGGTCTCGGTCAGCACGAACGCTGCTTCTGGATTGGAACGTCAATTTTCGTTCCCGGTGATTTTCTCGGTGATGGGACCAGATCGGGGTGTCGGAGCGACATGGACCTTCGACCCCACGGTGGTTCGGAATTTGGTCTTCGTCCCCAGTGCCGATGCACCGACCAACACCACGGTTCGTACCTCGTTGGAGATTGGCCGATTCTCTTTTGCGTACACCCTGACCAATGACGCCTCCGTCGGGTTCTCAATGGATCAGCAAATGGGTCAACTGGTTCTGACTACATCCACCAATCGCGACCCAGCCCAGGCGTTGGCGGCTGCCCAGTTGGTGCCGGTTGAAGCAAATAGTGCGACCAACATCGCTCGCCCGTTCCTGCCTTTGCCTAGCGGCAGTGACCGAGTTCTGGGAACTAATCTGGCCGACCTAGTCACCTTTCCCCTGAACATCCTCATGACGCCGCAGGTGATTCCGCACGGATCGGTCACTCTCAATCGACAGACGGGTTATTTCGAGCAGGCGGCTCAGGTGGTCAACCTACGTCCGGATGCCCTCGCGGACGTCTTGCTCATCGTCACCGGGTTGACCAATGACACCCGTGGGGTGCCCGTCTCGCTGGCCAGTTCGGTGGGACCAGTGGGCACTCCGCCCAGTCCTTCGGTATTTGTGGGGCCCATGGACGCGTTCGCCGTCCGCCGGTTGACCTTTGAGTTCTACGCATCCGATGGCCGACCCAACAGCATCGGAACGCCTGGATATGTGAGCGAATTCGCCTTGAACAGCACCATTCAGACCCCGATCGGTCGGCGCAGTCTGGTCCCGGTGACTTACAAGCCGGTTCTCTCCGGCGGTGTCCTGCTGGAGTTCCCAACCCTCACCAACTTCAGCTACTATATCCGCTACTCGGATTCGCTGAATGATTTCAGCGCGCAGGATAACACCAACTCGGTCATCCGAACCGCCCGCCCGGCATTTTTGGGCAATGGTCGGAAAGTACAGTGGCTCGACAACGGGTCGCCCCGGACGGAAAATACTCCGACCAACCGCTTCTACCGAGTCCTTGAATTCCGCTGAAATTCAGTCCCTCCTTCGCCCCTCTTGACGTCGACTTTTACCGCCATGAGTCCTTCGATTCAACGCACCGCCCTCCTGCTCCTCGCCACCAGTGCCGCCTTGTCTGCCCGCGCTCAGAATGAGGATGGTCCCGAGCCCTTGGGCATCCGTTTCCGCTTAGCGGGTCGGGTGCAGTTCAACCTCAAAGCCTCGTTCACCGATACTCAGGTGCCCCTGTCGGGTGCGGCCGGGCAATTCGCCGATGGTTATGTGCTGTTGGGATCGAACACCTCCACCTCGACCAATGCCGGTGTGGTGACCGCCAATCCGGGATCCGCGACCTGGAATTGGGGTTATCAACGCGCCGATCAGGTTGCTGGAAATGAACTCACGCTGACTCGATTCGATCAGGTGCCGCGGGTGGGGACGTTGGATGGCAGTGGGGGCAGCACCGCCTATGGAGGTGAGTTATGGGCGATGTACGAACTGTACAGTTTCCGGTCCTTCAAGAAGCGGACCGGTCATTGGGGCGTCGAGGCAGGCTATGGTTTCACCACCTTCGACGCGTCGGCCTCTGGATCGGTCTCCGGCACGGCCACCCGTCGCCAGTCGGTGTACTCATTGGGCGGCATCGTTCCCCCGTCTGCGGGATATCAGGGCGGATATTTTGGACCGGTCCCTGGCGGGCCCGTTGCTCCAGTCGTGGACTTTGATCCCGTGCGGTCTTCCGCGGTGCAAGCCGTCGGCATCAACTCGTTGAATGCGGCTGTCTCGACCGACTTGCATACGGCCAAGTTCGGCCCTTGGGTCGAATTGCCGGTGACTGACCGGTTGACGGTGGGTCTGGGAGCCGGCTTCTGCACCGTTTATGCACAGGCCGACTTGCGCTTCAGCGAGTCCACTACTTTCACGGGAAACCCGGCAGAGTTTGGTGTTGCGACTCAGAACCTGACGGTCAGCGCCTCGCGCGCCGACTGGCGTTCGGGATTCTATGCCCGGGCCTTGGTGGATTTCGCCATCACCCCGAGCTGGTCGGTCTTCGCTGGCGGCGACATTCAGTCGAATTCGGACCTGAACTTTTCGACGCAAGGCCGCGGTACCAGCATTCAACTGGGCTCTGTGTTCGGGGCCATGGCAGGCGTTCAGTTCAAGTTCTGAACGGGGTCGGGTCTGAACGCCCGTCGAGCCCTTCGAGCAGGCCGGGCCGAGGATCGTTGTTAGCTCCTCGGTGACTTGGGGCTTTGGCCTCCGCGTGGAGGCCCCCCGTGCGGAGGCCCTGTCTATACCTCGCTCACTTCGGGTGCCGATTCCTCGGGTGCCGATCTTAAAGTCTTGGCTGCCCGTTGTTTCTGCCCTCCAGGCGAGGCCGTTAGGAAAAGAGGTCCAGCTGGGGTGGCGGTGTTAGCTCTTGCAGCGCATCGCGCTCCAGACGACGAACCCTTCGCGATCGGCTACTGCTAGGATCGGTTTCACCCAGAGTTCTACCGTCGGGTACGGCCACGTGTTGCAAGTTGAGTTCAGCCTCTTCGAGAACTCTCAGGATGGTTTTGGCGCGATCGATGACCGACCGAGGTACCCCGGCCAGTCGCGCCACTTGGATGCCGTAGCTCTTGTCGGCGGGTCCGGGCTGAATCTTGCGCAGGAAGATGATTTGATCATTCCACTCCCGCACGGCGACGTTGTAGTTCCGTACTCGTTGCAGTCGGCCTGAGGCTCTTTCGGAGACCGAGTCCTGTGAGTTCTGCGATCCGCTGACGTGAGGCGAGGCGAGCTCGGTCAATTCGTGATAATGGGTCGCAAAGAGGGCCTTGGCTCCGACTTGATGGTGCAGGTGCTCGACGATGCTCCAGGCCAAGCTCAGTCCGTCGAAGGTGCTCGTGCCACGGCCAATCTCATCGAGAATAATCAGGCTGCGTCGGGTGGCATTATTAAGAATATTGGCCGCCTCGCTCATTTCCACCATGAAGGTGCTCTGGCCGCGGGCCAGGTCATCACTGGCGCCAATCCGCGTGAAGATGCGATCGCACAGGTCGATGCGAGCCGAGGCGACCGGGATGTAGGAACCGGTGTGGGCGAGCACTGCCAGCAGCGCCACCTGTCGGATGTAGGTGCTCTTGCCGGCCATGTTGGGGCCGGTGATGAGGGCGATTTGGTGGCTCTCCAAATTGAGATCGGTGTCGTTGGGGACGAATCGTTCCTCGGTCATCCGCAACTCCAGCACCGGGTGACGGCCTTCTTCGATTTGGATGCGTCCCTCGTCTCGAACCTCCGGCCGGTTCCACCCCTGAATCCGCGCCAACTCGGCGAAGCTGGCCAAGACATCGAGTTGCCCCAGTGCGGAGGCGGTTTCTTGAATAGACTTGAGGTGGTTGAGCACCTCCTCGCGCAGGCGAAGGAACAAGTCGTACTCCAGTTTCGTGGCCCGTTCTTCGGAGCCGAGGATCTTCGATTCCATGACCTTGAGGTCTTGGGTGATGAAGCGCTCGCCGCTGGCCACGGTCTGTTTGCGGACGTAGTCGCCCGGCACCTTGGCGAGGTGCGATTTGGTGACTTCGATGTAATAGCCGAACACCGAGTTGAAGCCGACTTTCAGCGACGGAATGCCGGTGCGGGCGATCTCGTCTTGTTGGAGCTTGGCCAGCCAGTCTTTGCCGCCTCGGGCCGCGGAGCGGAGTTCGTCCAACTCCGTGCTGAAGCCATCCCGGATCATTCCGCCCTCCTTCACCGCCAAGGGTGGTTCATCGGCGACGGCGTGGCCGAGCAGTTCGATGAGGTCGGGGAGTTCGCTGAGCAGGGAGCCCAAGTGTCCGAGCTCCGAGGGTTCGAGACTGTCCTCCGTCGCCGGGACCGGGAGGAGGTCGCACTGTGGGGCGTCGGGGCCGGGCAGGGTGGCCCCGGCCACGGCCGCCTTGACGGAGGGTATTTGTTCCAAGGCCAGTCGCAGCGCGAGAAGGTCCCGCGCATTCCCGCTGCCGAGACTGAGCCGGCTGAGCGTTCGTTCTAGGTCGCGAACCTCGGCCAATCGAGCTCGGAAGCCGGCCAGGGCGGGCGGATGATCGAGCCAGGATTGCACGGCGTCTTGCCGTCGTCGGATCGGATCTTCGGCGGCTAGCGGTTGGGTGAGCCAGTCGCGCAATCGACGGGCCCCCATCGGTGTTACGGTGTGATTCAGGGCTCCAAATAGCGTGGTATTGCGGGGAGCATCTGCATGGATGGTTTCCAGGATCTCCAGATTGCGCAGCGAGATGGAGTCGAGGATGAGGTAGTCGGCCACTTCGTAGAAGCCGAGCCGGGTCAGGTGCGCCACGTCGCGGCGCAAGTGAGTGCTGAGGTAATGGAGAATGGCTCCGGCGGCCCCGGTGGCTGCGGTGCGGTTGCGCAGGCCAAACCCATCGAGCGAGGCCACCTTGAAATGTTCGCGCAGTGTAAAGAGGGCCGTCTCGGGCATGAAAACCCAGTCATCATGAGGCGAGAGCTGTGTGCTGTTCTCGCTCAATAATTCCGACAAGCCCTTGGAAGCTCCCGGGAAGATGAGTTCGGCTGGACGCAGGCGATCCAACTCAGCCAAGAGGGCTTTTTCGCCCGTGAGTTCTGTGAGTCGGAAATCTCCCGTCGTGAGGTCCACGCAGGCCAGTCCGAAGGTGTTGCCGTGGAGGGCGATGGACGCCAGAAAGTTGTTCCGCTCGGCCCGCAACAGTCGGTCGTCGAAGTGGGTTCCCGGCGACAAGATAGAAGTGACTTCCCGCTGCACCAGTTTGCCGGGCTTGGCCTCTTCGGTCTGATCACAAATGGCCACCTTCCGCCCGGCCTTGAGCAGGCGGCCGATGTAGTTGTTGGCCGCGTGGTGGGGTAGGCCGCACATCGGGATGCCGTTGCGCTGGGTCAGGGTGAGTTGCAGGAGTTGGGAACTCACCACCGCATCTTCGAAGAACATCTCATAGAAATCCCCCAGTCGGAACAGCAGGAGCACGTCCTTCGGGAGTTCCCCCTTAATACGGCGATACTGCGCCATCATCGGGGTGAGTGTTACTTCAGCGGACATCCGCTGGAGGTTAGGAAAGTCGCTCTGAAATAAAAAGCGGGCAGGTGGTGTGTTCGATGAAAGGAGAGATTCTGAAGTTGGGGCATCCCACTCGGTTTAGGCTGTCAGTAAGACCCGCCCACAACCTGAGCGCACCCTAGGTCGTAGACCGGGAACCTCCGGGGTTTATTTTGTGTTCTCGCAGAAATAGTGTCCCTTTCACCGCCGCGTCATGAAAATCCCGAGAGCTTGCAATTGTTTTGTCACCGCTGTTGTTGCCGCTCTCTCTTGGGTGGGGGAGACAGTGCTCGGTGCGGACGATCCCGACCTGGCCTTGGGCGTCCGCACGAGCGAACCCGTGAGTCCGGCTGATCAGGCGAAGGCTTTCCGATTACCGCCCGGATTCGAAATTCAGTTGGTGGCCAACGAGCCCGACATCCACAAGCCCATGAACCTCGCTTTCGATGCGGCGGGTCGGCTTTGGGTCACGACCAGTATCGAATACCCCTGGGCTGCACCCACCAATCGGGTCGGTCGGGACCGGGTGATGATCTTCGAAGATTTTGGTTCAGACGGTCGCGCCCGCAAGGTGACCCAGTTTGCCGAGGGTCTGAATATTCCCATCGGGGTGTATCCCTTTCGCACCGACAACAGCCATTGGAAGGCGCTCGTTTGGAGCATCCCCCATATCTGGCTCCTTGAGGACACCGATGGCGACGGCAAGGCCGACAAGCGAACCCCGCTGTATGGGCCCTTCGATCACACCCGGGACACCCATGGCAACCAGGCCTCGTTCCGCCGCGGCTTCGATGGCTGGCTTTATGCGACCCACGGGTTCAACAACGACTCCCATGTCACGGCCCGCGACGGCAGTCATGTGGATTTGAACTCGGGCAACACCTACCGCATCCGCCTCGACGGTTCCCGTATCGAGCACCACACGCACGGTCAGGTGAATCCGTTTGGTCTCACCTGGGATGCCCGCGGAAACCTCTATTCCAGCGACTGCCACAGTGCGCCGCTCTACCAGTTGCTGACCGGCGGTTGGTATCCCAGCTTCGGTAAACCCCACGACGGACTCGGCTTCGCTCCAGTGATGCTCGAGCACGCCCACGGCAGTACGGCCATCGACGGGGCCGTGTACTACAACGACAACCTGTGGCCGGCCGAATATCGCGACACGCTCTTCATCGGCAACGTGATGACCAGCCGCCTGAACCGCGACACGATCACCTTCAACGGATCCACGCCGAAGGCGACCGAGCAGCCGGATTTTCTCACCACCACCGATCCGTGGTTCCGGCCTGTCGACGCCACCCTGGGGCCGGATGGCGCTCTCTACATCGCCGACTTTTACAACCGCATCATTGGCCACTACGAGGTGCCGTTGATCCACCCCGGCCGCGACCGGGAGCGTGGGCGGTTGTGGCGTGTGGTTTACAAGGGAGCCGACGGCAAGGCCCGGCTGCGGTCGCCGGCCCTGGCCACCGATCTCGACGGTTTGGTCGGCGAACTGGGATCACCCAGCCTCAGCCGTAGGCTGTTGGCGATGGGAGAGATTCAGGATCGGTTCGGTTCCAAGGCGTTGCCGGCGGTGCGCCGAGCCGCAGCGAAAGCCCGTGGCCTGAAACCCGGCGCGGGTCCGGAAAGCGCCGACCGTGCCTCTGCGGTGCGGGTTTCCTCCCTGTGGCTCCAGCACCGGTTGGGTGGCGCTGAGGCTGGCTTGAAGAGTAAGGAATTCTTGGCCGACTTGTCCGATCCGCGGGATTCCTTGATCCGCATTCATGCCCTCCGGTGGATCGCCGAGCGAGGCATCCTGGCCCATGAAAATGACGCCCAGGCTCGCGGAATGGCGGTGGATACGGAAACGCTGGCCGTCGTTCGAGCTCGGTTGGGTTCGAGTGAGGGACTGGAAGTCCGCTGCGCCGCCGAGGTCTTGGGGCAGTGGCCGCACCGAGAGAATCTTCGGCCGATCCTGGACGCGCTCAGCCGAACTCCCGCAGCAGACACGCACGGGGTTTATGTGCTGCGCAAGGCCCTTCGAGATCACCTCCAAGCCCCGGGCGTCTTCGCTCATGTTTTGTCGCGCAACGACTGGTCGCAATCGGACCAACGCGCCCTGACTGATGTCGTGCTGGCGGTGCCTTCGGCCGAGGCGGCCTCGTACTTGATCGGTCGGTTGGATCAACTCAACGAGAAGACCGTTCCCACGTTGGCGGAGGCGTTGCGCCACGCGGCCCGATACGCTCCAGAAAGCCAATGGCCAGCGCTGTCCGGATTCGTGCGGCGGCGTTTTGACAATCAACTCGATTTCCAGTTCACCCTCTTCCGTTCCATGGATCAGGGACTCCAGCAACGGGGCGCCTCGCTCACTCCGGCCTTGAAGGCGTGGGGGGCCGAACTGGCCTCTCGTCTCCTGACCTCCGGAGCCGACTCGAGCTGGATCCAGGTGCCGCTGAATCCACCGACGGAGAGCCCTTGGGATTATCAGGAACGTCGGCGGGCCGAGGGACCACCGCTGCGGGTTCTTTCGAGCCTCGTGCGGGGCGAGCAGAAGACCGGGGTCCTTCGGTCGCCCGAATTCGACCTAGGTGGGGAGATTCGCTTCTGGCTCTGCGGTCACGACGGCTATCCCGACAAGCCAGCCAAGCAAGTGAACGGCGTGCGGTTGAAGGACGCGGTTTCTGGCGCGGTGCTTCTCGAAGTCCGCCCGCCCCGGAGCGATACCTTGATTCCGGTGGTCTGGGATACCCGAGCGCATCCGGGGAAGCGCGGCGTGATCGAAGTCACGGACGCCGACACGGGCGATGCCTACGCCTGGTTGGCCATTGGTGGGGTCGAGGGAGCACCAGTGCTGCCCACCGCATCGCCCCGCGCCCTGGCCGAACGGGCGGCCGGAGCGGCGGAATTGGCGGCGCGGCTTGGGTTGAAGGAGTTGGTGCCCCAGTTGGAGGCGTGGGTGTCCCGTCCCGGCGAACCGGAGCCGCGGGCGGTCGCTGCCAAGGCGCTCATGGCCTTGGATTCGCTCCGAGGTGTTGCGGTGGCGTCGGCTGTTCTGGCTGATGGCAATCAACCGCAATCGCTTCGGGAACGTCTGGGCGTCCTCTTGGCCGAGCGCAATACGCCTGAGAGTCGGGCGTCGGTTTCGGCCGCGTTTAAGGCGGCAGCGTATCGAGTACAGATGCAATGGGCCGTCGCCCTGACGGCCAACCGCGAGGGAGCCGAGGTCTTCCTGAAAGCGGTGGAGCAGGGGTTGGCCTCGCCGCGGATCCTCCAGCAAGCGGGTGCGCGTGAGCGCCTGCAGCGTGCCAATCCGGACCGATGGACCGAGCGAGTTGAGAAGCTGACGCGGGGATTGCCCCAGGCGGACGAGGCTCGCGAAAAGCTCCTAGCCGCCCGCCGCGATGGCTTCGACCGCGCCCAAGCCAAGCCCTCGGAGGGTTTGCGGATCTTCCAGCAGAATTGCCAGGCCTGCCATCAGTTGGGAGGGGTCGGCGGGTTGGTGGGCCCGCAGCTCACCGGCATCGGCAACCGAGGAGTCGAGCGCTTGTGCGAGGACATCTTGGATCCCAACCGCAATGTGGACCACGCCTTCCGCCAAACCCGCATCACCACCCAAGATGGCGACGAACTCGCCGGATTAATGCGCCGCGAAGAAGGGGACTTGCTGGTGCTCGTTGACCCGTCCGGCAAGGAGTTCTCGGTGAAGAAATCCGCCGTGACTCAAAAGCAGGAAAGCGAGTTGTCCCTCATGCCCGACACCTTCGGCGAGACCCTCAGCCCGGGTGACTTCCACCACCTCCTGGCCTACCTGCTCTCGCAGCGGTGAGCCTGACAGCTTTGGCTTTGCCTTGGCCTTTGCCTTTGCCTTTGCCGTTTGGGTTTGGCGTGGGGGACGCCGGGTCGGGGGACCCGGCCTACAGGGTGACGTCGTGGGTGGGGTAGCGCTGTAGGCCCGGTCCCCTCACCGGGCGTTTACGAACTACCCTCACCGGGCGTTTGTGGACTACTTTCCGACTTTGCTGTGGATCAGTGTCGCTTCGGCAGGAGGCGCCTCAGGCGGGTGGTGGTTCCTTCACGATCGATCTCGCTGGCGGCTACGGCCAGCGTGAGTTCTTCCCACGCCGGGCTGTCGGCTTCCGGTTCGAGGCCGTTCAACCTCAGGAACACGAGGCATGCACCGAGTGCCGCCGGCTTGTTACCGTCGATGAACGGGTGGTTCTTGCACAAGTAGAACAGGTAGGCCGCCGCCATTTCCGCGAGGTCCGCATAAGGCGACCTGCCCCCGATGCTCGCCTGAGGGGCGGCAACTGCCGATTCCAGCAAACTCAGTTCGCGCACACCGGTGGAACCTCCGAATTCCGCGATGGCGGTGTCATGAATCTCCCGCACGATTTCCACCGTGAGATGAAACGGGTCTTCCGGCATCGCCTTCATGCCAGCTTCTTCATCGTCCGGGCATAGTCCTTCAGGGTTTTCCGGATCACCTCCGAAACCTCCTCACGAGAGGGTCTGGGGCGGAGGGGGGTGAGGGTGATCGTGCCGCCGTCGTGGACCTCCACGTTCACCTGATCGCCCGCCCGCAAATGCGCCAATTCCATCAACGCGGCATCGAAGATCAATCCCTGCGAATTCCCGATCTTGGAGATCGTTTTGACCATCGTGTAAAACTATGTTTTACCAAGAATCCTGTCAATTCGTGGTGAGTTCGTTGGTAGGTGAACGTATCCATCCCGCAGTTCCCAGGAGATCGCAAAGGCTGAAGGTTCGGACGGATCAAGGCTGCTGCCTCGGTGCGTTGCCCGCTTTTATCTCCGCAAAAGCGTTGTTCGCTGGTCGATGGGCGGCAATCGGCTCGCCTCTCGCTCTTCCCGCGACGCACCGTCCAAAAGATTCCGCAATACCATCGGTTTCCTCCCAACCGGTTCGCTCCGATTCAGGGAGCGGACAACAGGGGTTGATCGCCGAATAGGTGACGGTAATTCCACAGGGCAGAGTCCGGGCTGAGGGGGGAACCTGTATCGATGACAGCAGGGGATTCGCCGTAGTTGAGAGGCGGATTCGGGATTTGGAATTCGACAGGTTGCTGCGAGGGAGGCGGGATCGGTCTTGATCGGTGCCCGCCTATGGATTCGCCGCGAGGGCGCTTTCGGAGGGTTGTCCTTGATCCGGGTTCCGGGTCTTACTTGTCTTGTCTGAACGACGAACGAGGACACATCAACGGATCCGCGGCAGGATGCTCGCGTTTCCTGATCCCATGACTGAAATCCACATCCGACGGGCCGTCCGGTCCGACTGCTCCGGCATCTTGGACATCTACAACGATGCCGTGCTCAAGACCACGGCGACTTATGACTATGAGCCGCGCCCGCTGGAACACCGGTTGGCCTGGTTCGAGGACCATCAACGCACCGGGCACGCTCTCTTCGTGGCCGAGGCGGGCGATGGGCGCATCGTGGGTTGGAGCGCTCTGAACCGGTACCACGACCGGATGGGTTTCCGGTTCACGGCCGAGAATTCAATTTACGTGGCCGAAGAATCCCGAGGGCAGGGGTTGGGGGGCCGCCTGCTGGAACCGCTGATTCCCGCCGCGGCGGAGATCGGCATCCGGGCTATTCTGGCAGCGATTGATGCTCAGAATACCGTGAGCCTGAAACTGCATGCGCGCTTCGGGTTCGAGCAAGTTGGCCTCTTCAAGCGGGTGGGGTTCAAGTTCGACCGCTGGTTGGACGTGGCCTATCTCGAACGATCGGTCTGATCGGTGCACCTCCCACTGGCATCCGGCTTGGTCTTTCGGAAGTCTGCCCAAGCAACAGCGGCGGCACGCGCGCTTAAAGACGGATTTCTCTGGAGATCGCTTTTTTGAGGCGACCCGTTAGACTTCGTGGCGATGGGCAAACCGATCCGCATTTCCTACGCGTTCATGGCTGTGCTGTTGGTCTTGGTGGGGGTGCTTCAGTTGGCAACCCCGCTGATCACCGCCTTATTTGCCTACTTTGCTCTCAACCTGCTCTCACTCAAGCGGAGCCGATGGATTGGACTGACGCTGTTCCTTCTCCTTTTGGTCGCACTCGGAGTCGGCTTCTACAGTTTCGTTAAACACGCTTATGTCGTTTTGCCGCAGATCGCCGAAAAAACGATCCCGGCGGTGGTGGAGCTTGCGCAGAAGAACAGTTTAGAACTGCCGTTCACGGATTTGGCCAGCCTGAAGGTCACCGCGCTAGACATGGTGAAGGCCAAGCTGGCCAACCTGGGGCAGTATGCTCGAATTGTGGCGGTTGAGGCAGTATCGCTGCTCATCGGTCTCGTGGTCTCCATTAGTCTCTTCTTGAGTCTCAAACTCGATTTCGGGGCTGAACCCGAGGCTGGAGACGACAACCTGTATACGGCCGTCGGGCGTGAGATCGCAGAGCGTTTCCGGGGGCTTTACGATAGTTTCTCGAAGGTGATGGGAGCCCAGATGCTCATCTCGACGATTAACACCACCTTCACGGCCGGGTTCCTCATTTGGAACGGTTATCCCTTTGTCACTGTCGTTATCGGCCTGACCTTCCTCTTCGGCATGTTACCCATCGTGGGCAACCTTCTGAGCAACACCCTCATCGTGGGTATTGGCCTGACCATCAGCCCCAATATGGCTCTGGCGGCGTTGATGTTCCTGATGGTTCTGCACAAGGGCGAATACTTCCTGAACTCCAAGATCATTGGTGACCGAATTCGTAATCCGATGTGGTTGACCCTGCTGGGCCTGGTCATCGGGGAGAAGCTCATGGGAATCCCCGGAATGATCCTCGCTCCGGTGATTCTCCACTTCGTAAAAGTGGAGGTCTCCCGCACTAAGTTTACGCCCCAGACCCCTCCCGCATTCTGAGCGGCGGGCGCCGATGCGTCGGTCGGTACTCGGGATCTTCGCTGGAACGATGGAGTTGGATTAGTCGTTCCGACTTAGTGGATTTTGCGAAGAACCTGATCGGCTCCGAGTTGAACCACGTGGGGATTGCGGTCCTCCTGAAAGCAAACGGGGATATCGCCGGCCAATTCTGGTTGGGCCAGCAGCCGGCGTCCGTTGCGAGCGCACCGTGCGGCCTCGGGCAGCCGGGGCTGGTGGCCTCGGTACAAATCCCAGGCAATTTGGGATGAATCGTCGAGAGACCACGCCTGAGGCTCGCTCGTTTCCTTCAGCAGTCGGTCTACGAGGGCTCCAGCTCCCAGTGTGTCCTCGAATGAGGCGTTCTCTAGGGTGCCGGCACAAATCAACCAGAGGCTTTCGGAGTGCGATTGGACCAGGTGCCGAGCCAACGCCGACACGTTGCCGAAGGACGCGATGAAGACAGCCCGAGCCAGGCGGCATGCCTCGAGGGCGCGCGTGCCGTTGGTGGTGGACATGATGATTTCACGGCCTTCCACGCGGTTCCGGGTGAATTCGCGCGGTGAATTTCCTAAGTCGAAATCCACCCCTCCGGTTTGGTGGGCGCGGATGCGCAACCCATCCCGCTCGCCGGCCAGCAACGCATCCGGATGACGCTCGCGCAGGGCAATGGCCTCGGCGATTTCCCGGGCCGGCCGGATGCCTGTAGCCCCGTTACCCAAGGCTTCGAGCATGGTGGAGGTGGCTCTCAGCACGTCAAAGACGACGCAGGTCACGCTCGAAAGATCCTGGTGGGCGATGGCCTCGTACTCCGTCGGCGAGAAAAGCACCCGCACCGAGGGAGCGGGTCGGGCGGTGGCTACAGTCGGGTGGCTCACGGTTTGCCGAAGCAGTGGAGGGCCTTGGCGGTGCGAACAAAGAGGCTCCCGTGACTTAAGGCGACGCTGCCTTTGCAAGGGGCCTCGCCGGTGAAGGCATGGCTAGAGAGCACCTCGAACGCCTTGCCAGCGCTCAACGCAAACACGGTGCCTGCTTCGTCATGGCAATAAAGTTTGCCGTCGGCTGCCGACAGGGAACCCCAAATGGGGCCGTTGCCCGGGATTTTGCCTGACCAGATTTTCTGGCCGTTGGCCGGATCGAGTTTACTGACAATTCTCTTTTGTCCGTCGAGGACGAACAGGTGCCCATCGAGCACGCAGGGGGTGCTCCAGTCGGTGGGGGCTTCCTTGAAATCCCAGGCGCGATGGGTGGCGGTTACATCTCCCTTGCCGCCCGGTTTGAACGCCACCACGGGTTGGCCCTTGGGCCCCGAAGCGAGAATGTATCCACCGGCGATCACCGGGGAAGTGACGATGCGATACCAGTCATCGCGTTTCTCGTAGAGACGGGCACGCCAGATCTCGGAACCGTCTTTGGGGCGATGCCCGCTGACATGGTCTCCACCGACGACAATTAACTCGGTTCCGTTCGGCCCTTGGAACGGCACCGGTGTGGCGTAGGATTCACTGCTTTCCTTGGTCGAATCCGTATATCGAAGAGTTTTCCAGAGGTCTTTACCCGTCTTGGGATCGATGCACAGCAGGAATGAATCCCGCTCAGGCTTGCCGTCGAAGCGGGGGTAGTCGGGCGGAACTTCACGGCGCTGCAGGATTGCCAAGTAGAGGCGGCCATCGTGCAACAGCGGGCTGGCTCCGTAGATCCACATGAGACCCAGGCTCCCGAAGTCTTTGCTAAGATTGCGCGACCAAAGGGGCTTTCCATCGAGATCGAAGGCCGCGAAGTCGCCCGTGCCGAACAGCGCATAAACCCGTTTGCCATCGGTAATGGGAGAGGGGGCACAGGTATTGTTGCGGCCCACTTCCTTGTCGCCCAGGCCGACATTTCGGCTCCAGAGAGCTTTGCCCGAGGTTCGATCCAGACAAAGGAGTTGCAGGTTCTTCTGCTCGTCGGGCGAGGTGAGAAAAACCCGATGGCCGCTGACCACAGGAGTGGAACCGGCCTTCCCCGGCAAGGGAGTGCTCCATTGCAAATTGGCCGGGCTAAGTGTGCTCGGTAAGCCACTCATGCGGATCGAGCCATCCTGGTTGGGGCCTCGCCACTGGGGCCAGTCCGCCGTCGAGGCCGCCGACAGGCATAGGGTGAGAGTGGAAGAAAGGACGAGAAGAGACCGGAGGTTCATGGCTTCAACGAGGTGCTGGTGGAGATCATCGGTTTCAAGAGCGTGGATGGCTGTCTCAAAGATGACGAATGTGAGCCTTGTACTTCTTCAACAAACGATCGTTGTGGTCGTCTCCCTGCGTGTTGCTGCTGATGTAAATCTCCGGTTCCACGCTACGCCGGACCAACTGTTCAATCGCATGAACCACGATGAGGTTGATGATGAGGATGCCGGTGATCGTCGAGGGCGGTCCGATGCGGTGAGGGAAGCCTTCGATGCCCATGGCGGCATCGCCATCGACCCCGCAATTGTCGATCACCAAGTCCGCGACGTCGGCCAGGCGTTTTCCGGACGGATGCCGTGAGGGCCAGCGGCGGGTTTGATCCAAATTGGTGATGGCCACGGTCTTCAAACCGCGGGACTGGGCTTCCAGCACCATTTCGATCGGAACCGCATTACGCCCTCCGTTGGAGGCCACGACCAGCAAATCGCCGGGGGCGACGGGGTATTGATCTAGGATCGTCTTGGCTCGCCCCTGCTCCCTCTCCAGATAGGTCGCCTCGGTGGCGTTGAGGTGCATCATGAGGGTTTCCTCCAGGATCGGAACAGCCCTGGCCAAATGGCCGGCGCGGTAAAAGATTTCCTCCGCGACCATGTGAGAATGACCCGTGCCAAAGGCGTACAAAAAACCATTGGTAGCGAGCGAGTCCGCCAGCCAGTCACCGGCGGTCGTGATGGGCGACCGTTGAGTATCTGCGACACGGTCGAACTGGTTGCGGGCGACGGAGACGAATTGATCGTAAGCGGACATCTTCTGCTGTTGAACGCCTTTGGCCGGGGCGGGGCAATGCAAAATTCTAACCAGTTGGAATGAGTGTCTAAAACTGTCGCCAAAACCGGCTTCCAAGTCTCCCAAATGAGGTTCGGATTCGGATCCGATGCACGATGTCTGCCCGATGCGGAGTTTGACCCCTGTCAATGTGCACCCATAATGTTGAAAACGATGTTGGTCGCACTTGAAACGCAGTCTGGGATTCCCGAGGCAATTTCCGTTGCCGATTGGGAGCCTGTGATCGCCCCAGCTCGGGAATTTCTGAGTCGGGTATCGGCCCTGATGGAGGCTCAGGTCGACGAGTTCGATTCGGAGATCGCCGTGTACGCCCGCTACGCGTTGGAAAACCAAGGCAAGCAATTGCGGCCAACCCTCGTAGCCTTGGCGGGCGGAACCGTGGGTTCACTCACCGACGATTCGGTGGCCGTGGCCGTGATCATCGAAATGATCCATTTGGCCACCTTGGTCCACGACGACATCATGGACGAGGCGAGTATACGTCGTCGCAAAGCGACCCTTGCCGCCAAGTGGGGCAATCAGGTCGCAGTTCTCTTGGGGGATTGTTTATTTGCTCATGCACTCAAACTGGCGGCCGGACTCCCCAGCGCCGAGGTATCGCGACTGGTAGCTTCCTCCAGTGGTCGAGTGTGCGCGGGCGAAATTCTTCAAAGCCATCGTCGTCGCCGCTGGGCGGTCGAGCGCTCGGATTACTTCAAGGTGATCGAAATGAAGACGGCCGAATTGTTCGCGCTGTCTTGCGATCTTGGGGCTCGTCTCTCCGGGGGGACCCCCGAAGAAATCGCCGCACTGCGAAGCTACGGAATGTCTTTGGGAACCGCTTACCAAATCTACGACGACTGCCTCGATCTCTACGGCGCTGAATCCGCCGCCGGCAAATCCCTGGGCACCGACCTCGCCAGCGGCAAGGTGACCCTTCCGCTCATCATGGGTCTGGATCATGCCAAGCCCGAAGAACGCGAAGCCTTGATCGGATGGTTGGAGGATTGGCGTCCTGAATATTTTCCGCAGGTGCGAGACCTTCTGGAACAGCATCAAGCCTTGGAGCGATCCCGGGAAGTAATCGGAAAGTTTTTGAACGATTCAGATGCTGCGTTGTCGACTCTCAAGTCCGGACCGCAGGTCGAAGCTTTGTATGCGCTCAGCCGTTTTCTGGCGCGACAAACCGACTTGCTCGCCGGCTCTTGAGCCGTGAGTGTCGCAGTATTGATGGATCCAATCGCCGAGTCGACCGAGTCGACCGAGTCGACCGTATTGGCCCGACCTGCCCCAAATGCCGAAGAGGCGTCCGAGGTGGGGCCTTGTGTTCGTCGCGCTCAGGCAGGTGATCTCGCGGCCTACGACCAACTGGTTCATCAGTTCCAAGAGCGGATCTACGGGCTTTGTTACCACATGACCTCCCATCATGAGGACGCAAATGATCTGGCTCAGGACACGTTCGTGAAGGCGTGGCAGGCCCTCAAGAGTTTCAAGGGCAACTCCAGTTTCTATACCTGGATCTACCGGATAGCGGTCAACACCTGCCTCAACCACCTCAAGCTCCGCCGGAATCGCACCACCCATCTCAGTCTCAATGATTTGGATCTCCAGCCCGAGAACCATCCCGACTTGGTGGCCCTGGTCTCGGACAAGACTCCTCGGCGTGAAGCCAATCTTGCAGAACTTCAGCGTCGGTTGAACGAAGCCATCCTTAAGCTGTCAGACGACCATCGATCCGTGGTGACACTGCACGATATCCAAGGGTTGCCCCACGATCAGATCGCCAAGATTCTCGGGGTGAACCCTGGCACGGTTCGTTCGAGGCTTTTCTATGCTCACCAACAGCTCCAAGGGTGGCTGGCGGATTGGGTGCAATAATTCATTTTTCAAGTGTAACGCAGGCTATGATCGACGACGAATCCTCCAAAAGACTGCAACAGTTGCTCCGTTTGAAGCGTCACGAGACTCCGCCTCCGGGTTATTTTAACGAGTTCTCGGACAAGGTGTTGGATCGTATCCGTGCCCTCGAATCTGAACGAGCCATCCCCAAATGGCGTCGCTGGTTTTCTCGCGGATCGCAATCCTCCCATGGCCCGATCTCGGAATCCGGTCTCTGGTCTGTGTGGGGTTGGAATACCGCCATCGGTTTGTCGATGTTGGTAGCTACGGTGGGCGGGCTCTACTGGGCTTCCCGTCTGACGGATCCAGAGGGCATGTCCGGCAATCCACCGCTACAGGCCGCCAGCTTGGGCAATCCATCAGCGGTTGCGCCAGCGGCTTTCACAGTGGGAACAGGACTAGCGGTGGGAACAGGGCTAGCGGCCAGATCGATGTTCGAATTAGCTGAACCCCGAAGCGTTCAATTTCACCCCGTGACGGTTTCGATCTCTGGTTCTTCTCCCGAATTGTCGTCAACCAATCCCTTGCCTTCGGGCTTGTTCCAGTTGCCGGGGGCCTCAGGGGGTGGTTCCGAGGCTTATCGGGTTCGTTTCGGTAACAGTCCTCGATAGTCGTCGTTGGCTTTCAGGAAGGCCTGCGGTGCAGTGGCCGGCTGGCGTCTCTTGAAACACCGTTGCGACCGAAGATTTGCGCAGGAGTGGGCGGGAGTTTTCTGGCCCCCTGTTTGTCTTCGAAAAAAACCAAAGGGCCGCCTGCGATCTCACAGACGGCCCGTGGATAAAGTCCCGAATTCGGCGACTCGAGCCGTCGATTAGCTCGTGCGGACGAAGAAGACGGTGAACTTCTGGTTTCCGCTGCCGAAGGTCCAAGTCAGGCGCCCCGTTTCATTGACTAATGCGTCGAGCGATTGCTTGGAACCTTGAAGTTCTGTCCCCAGCACATAACGCCCATCGGTCCGCGCCCAACTGCCGTCGAAGGACTTCAGTCCCTGGATGAAGTCGATGCCGGGTGGCAGCTTGGCCGCCTTGGCCGCTTTGGGTTGGGTTGCCTGAGCCGCCGGGGTTCCGGCCGACGAGGGGCGCAGACCATATCGGGCCATGTAGGCGTTTTGGGTGGCGGTCGGGTTGGGAGCGGCCGGATCGCCGCCTTCAGGGTTGGCCGCAGCCACCGGGGCGGCCGGAGGGGCGATCTTGATGGAGAAGCGGCCGTCCGTATAAGCCACCAGCGTCGCTCCCGAAAGAATTGGGCCCAAAGCCGCGCGAATGCTCCGCATCTCCGCGGGGCTCAAGTTGAGGCGTTCGCGCTTGAGTTGGGTGAAGACGGTGCCCGGATCCATCCGCCAACGGCCAAGAATTTTCTCGTCTTCATAGCGGGGCGAAATCCCAGTTTCGAGGTACTTGCGGAAGTCCTTGAGGTCCACCTTGGCGAAGATTTCCCGAAGGCTGGGGCTGAACATCACGGCGGCCGCCTTCGGGTGGTTGAGCATGGCGGTCAAGGCGGGCTTGCTTTGGATCTGCTTGAGGAATTCGGCGTCAGAACCAATTTCTGCAAATTCTTGTTGGGCGCCGAGGGCCAGGAAAGGGGGGTAGTTTTCAGCGCGGCCCTGAACGAGCGGGTTAGCGTGCAGGATCCCGAGAATGTCCGAGACTTCGTAGTACTTGGCTGGGGAATTGTCCATCGCAGCAAAGGTGCGGGCCCAACCGGTGGATTCCATTTCGCTGCGCAACTGGGCGATGTAGCGCACCGGGGTGGCCTCGCCCGTGTCGCTGGTGACTTGGGTGATCAGGTAGCCTTGTCGGTAGACGAAGTTCCCCACGCTAAAGAAAATGCAGATGCCGGAGATGAGTCCCACGAAGAGTCCGATGGCTTGGTTCATCCGTTCGAAGGCAGCCCGCGTCTGCTCATCGGTGCGGTACTTGAAGAACAGTTCAACGGGACGATGGGCCGCGACTCCGATCACCAAGAAGATGATGGTCAAGAGGCTGAAGACAATCACCCCGGGCAGGAGTGTGAGGTCGATGAAGTCCTTGACTCCCATTAAGGCGAGGCCGGCGCCCACCAGTCCACTAACAACGCCTGCCAGCATCAAGGCCAGCGCAGCGCCAATGAAGCCGATGCCCCAACGAATGGCGCCGGCCTGATGGCCCAACAGGCCAAATCCGCCCACTAAAGCGATTGCTACGACCCAGATAAGCATGATGTTAGGCTAGAAAGTTCTGTGCCAACGCGCACGCTGAAAATCCAGTTCCTGCAAGTCTTGCGAAACAGGGAGTTGGTTTCCATGGTTTGTGGGAATGAGTCTTTTGCCCTTTGGAGAATTGCCGCCCTATCGCCCTCGACGCTTTGTGCCGGCAATCTTGGCTTTGGGAGATTGGGAGGCTGTGGCTCCATTGTTTGATCAACTCGAGGCCCGAGCGGCCGGTTGCACCACAGTGGTCGAGTTGGAGCGATGGCTGCTAGATGCCGGTGAATTAGCCGCTGCTCTCGATGAAGAACGGGCCCGTCGGTACATCGCCAAGACCTGCCACACCGACAATGCCGAGGCTGAGAAGGCCTACTTGCATTTCGTGGAGGTGATGGATCCGGCGCTCAAGCCGCGGCAGTTTGCTATGGCCGAGTTGTTCCTGAAGCACCCGCTTCGGTCTCAGTTGCCTCGGGCAAAGTATGAGGTCTTTGATCGGGCGACGGCCCTTCAGTCCGAATTGTACCGTCCGCAAAATATCCCCCTGGAGACCGAAGACGCCAAGGTGGGCAACGAATACAACAAGCTCAGCGGCAGCCTGACGGTAGAATTTCGGGGCGAGGAGAAAACGCTCGTGGCCATGGGTCGCTTCCAGGAAGACCCCGATCGAGCCGTGCGTGAAGAGGCCTGGAAATCGGTGGCCGGTCGCCGAGTCCAGGAGGCCGATCGTTTTGATGCGTTCCTGGATGAATTGATCCGCATCCGTCACCAGATCGCCCTCAATGCCGGGTTCCCGGACTACGTGGCTTATGCCTACCGGATGCGGGGACGCTTCGACTACGGGCCGGAGGATTGCCTCAAGTTTCACGACGCCATTGAAACCGAGGTCATGCCGATCTTTCGGCGGTTGCAATCGGAGCGCTGCCACAAGCTCGGGGTGGAGCGCTTGCGTCCGTGGGACACGCAAGTGGATCCCTTGAACCGTCCGCCGCTGAAGCCTTTTTCCACCTCGGCGGAGATGGAGACCGGGGTTCAGACGGTGTTCGACCGCATGAACCCTGAGTTGGCGGCCGGATTCCGTGGGATGCGGGAAAAGCGCTTGCTCGATTTGGACAACCGCAAAGGCAAGGCCCCGGGTGGCTACCAATACACGCTGAGCGAGGCGCGTTTGCCCTTTATTTTCATGAACTCAGTCGGCCTTCAGCGCGATCTGGAGACCATGCTCCATGAGGCCGGGCATGCCTTTCATGCACTGGCCTGTCGGGAGCAGGATTTGCCGCTCTATCGCGAGGCACCCATCGAGTTTTGCGAGGTGGCTTCCATGGCCATGGAACTCCTCGGAGCGGAACATCTGGAGGTATTCTACAGTCCGACGGACGCGCTGCGGGCACGGACGGTCCACTTGGAAGGGGTGATTGGCGTGTTCCCATGGATCGCCACCATCGATGCGTTCCAGCACTGGCTTTATTCCCATCCCAACCACAGCCGTGACGAACGTCGGGCTGCCTGGTTGGCACTCATGGACCGGTTTGGGGGCGACGTCGACTGGTCTGGGTGCGAATCGGCTCGGGCCACCCTCTGGCACAAGCAACTCCACGTCTTCCTGTACCCCTTCTACTACGTCGAGTACGGCATCGCCCAATTGGGTGCGTTGCAAGTTTGGGTCAATGCCCAGCAGGATCCGGTGAAGGCTCTGGCCGATTATCAGGCGGGATTGGCTCTCGGTAGTAGTCGCCCATTGCCGGAACTCTTTGCCAAGGCCGGTTGCCGCTTTGACTTCGGCCGCGAAACGGTTCGACCGCTCGTGGCCCGGGTTTCGGAAGCCTTGGATCGACTGGCGGCCCGTTGATCGATCGCTCAAAAGGCGGCTTCTTCAGTACGCCTCGGCGAGGATTTGGCTCAGCACCTCATCGGGCAGGCCGATGGGGTTGCCCTTCATGCTGCTGGAGGCTTGGGCGGCCCGGACCAGTTCGGGAAAATCCGAGACGCGGAGTCCATACTGGGCCAGTCGAGGGATTTGCCATCCGTGCACCGATTCGGTGATCCAGTGCATTCCCTCGTCGATCGAGGCCCCCGGGATGCCTGTCAGCCAATGGGCGGCCTGTCGGTAGCGTTCGAGGGCGAAATGTCCGGGCGTCGTTCGGGACAAGGTTTCGACATTGGCCCGCCAGACGGGGCCCAACAGCGCGGCACAAATCGCGCCATGGGGTGCCAGAAAGCGCCCGCCGATGGGGCCGGCCAGCCCGTGGACTGCGCCCAGTCCGGAATGAGCCAGCGCCAACCCGCTGAGGAAGGCTCCGTAGGCCAGGTCGGTGCGGGCTTCGAGGTTCTGGCCATCGGTAATGGCCTGGTCCAACGCACGCACCATCCGGGGGATTCCCTCGCGGCAGCAGGCGTCGGTCATGCCGTTGGCCTTGCAACTCACCCAGGGCTCCAGCAGTTGGGTGAGTGCATCGAGACCCGTGCTGGCCGTGAGACCGGGTGGAAGCCCGAGGGACAGGCTGGGGTCGATTAGGGCGATCCGGGGCACCATGTTTGGGCTCCGCAAACTGACCTTCAACGCGTGCTCGGGTGAGGTCAGGACCGCGTTCCGCGTGGCCTCGGCTCCGGTCCCGGCGGTGGTCGGCATCGCCAGGAAGGGCAGGGGCTGGTTTTCGAGCGGAAGCCCGAGCCCGATGATCTCCAAAAATCGGAACACATCGCCCGTTTGAGGGGTCAGCGCCGAGATGGCCTTACCGGCATCGAGAACCGATCCGCCGCCGCAAGCCACCACACAGTCGACACCGAGGCTTCGGGCTGCTTCGGTCCCGGCCCGCACCTCGGACACCGTGGGTTCGCCCGCCACCGCCCATTCGACCCAGTTCAACCCGGCTGATCGAAAAGACTCCCGCACGGGTTCCGCTCGGCGCAAGTCGCGGCCGGTGACCAGCATCGCTGAGTTGCCCAACGAGGCGGTCAGCGTCCCGGCCTGAGTGACCCTCCCGGGGCCGAAGACGATGCGCTCCGGTGGGGCAAATTCGAAGGCGCTGGCCGGAGAGGGCATTAGTCCGGAAGGTGAATGGACTGGTAGCGCACGCTCTGTCGAGGCGTGGCCATCATGGGAGCCACCGTATCGCGCCAGGTGGCGTAGTGCGGGGTGGCTTTGTGATCGGCGGGGGCCGATTCGGTGCGGTAGGCCTCCACGAGCACGAACCGACAGGGATCGTCCTGCTGTTGCACCACGTCGAAGCGGGCCACTCCCGGTTCCTGCAGTGAGGCTTCGGCATTGGCGCGCGTGGCGGCAATGAAGTCGGCCACCGATTCAGGTTTCACCTCGACGAACACATGGACAACGAGCATGGGCTTTAATTCCGGGGTGGTAATCAGATGGAAATGCGGCGGCTGCGGGCCTGGACCGTCCAAGCCTTCGTGGCCCGGCCGTTCTCGGCCAGCCAGACCTCCTGGTGCAAGGCCACGGTCGGGCACACATGCCAGGGCAGGGAGTAGACCGCATCGCCCAAACGCCTAGCGTCGGCCGCCGGCGATTCGACCACCAAATGTTCTTCGCTGTGGCTGAGGGCGGTGGCGTCCGGGAAATTCAGGAAGACGGTTCGAGGGTGGGGCATTTCCGAGGCCACGGCCTTGTGCCCGAGGTCTAGGCACACTTGCCGGGGAGCAGGACGGCTGATGACGCGCGACAGCAGCACGGCCGCGGGCTCGAAGGGCAGGTCGGGCAGCTTGTGGGCGTAACCGGCGTCCCAGAGAACAGTGGTTCCCGGGCTCAGCGAGACATCGGCGCGCATCGCATGGATGGCGAAGGTCGGTGAGCCGCCGGCCAGGACCGCCAGTCGATGCCCCACTTCGCTTTCCAGAGCGGTTCTCAAGGCAGCCACGGGCGCGAAAGCCTCATCGCAAGTGCGGGTGCGCTCAGCCAGATCGGTGATGCCCAAATGGCCGTCGTAAGCATGAAGGCCCTCGAAGCGCAACGTGGGCGCGGCGGCCCGAAGGGATCGGAGCAACTCGCTGCCGAGGACGCGATCGGGTGCGATGCCGGTGCGGTGTTGGCCGATGTCGAGGTCGATCCAAATTCCGAGGGGGTTTGCGATTGCACACGCGGCGGCGGCGGTCCGAAGCGATTCTACCACCCCGGGGTCGTCGACGACCCCTGACCATTGGATGTCTTGGAAGCGGGAGGACAGACGAATCCAACGCTCGATTTGCGGGCCCACGGGTTGGACCGCGAGCAGGATGCTCCGGACACCGCTAACCCCGGCCACCATCTCGGCCTCGGCGATGGTGGCGCATTTGAATTGAACGATGCCCAACCCCACCTGCCATGCGATCAGCTCGGGCAACTTGTGGGTTTTTACATGGGGCCACAATCGGAGCGGATCTCCGGCAATGGCCACCATGCGTCTCAAATTGGCTTCGATCCGGTCCCGGTGCAGGACCAGCGTCGGCGACGGGATTTCCGCCGCATTCTCCAGAACGTACCAGGGGTTTGGGGCCATCGGATCGCGGGGATCAGTGAAGTTCGAAGATGACCTCGATCTCGACGGAAATATTTCCGGGCAGCGGTCCCATACCGACGGCGCTGCGGGCGCCGATACCATTTTCAGGTCCCCAGATTTCCGCGAAGAGCTCGCTACAGCCGTTGATGACCTTCGGGTGATCGTAGAAATCAGCGGCCGAATTGACCATGCCCAGGGTCTTCACCACGCGTTTTACCTTGTCGAGGGATCCCAATTGGGAACGTAGGGTTGCCAAGATGGCCAGACCGACTTGCCGGGCGGCCACCTTGCCAGCCTCCAAGTCGAGGTCTTTGCCCACGACGCCGGTGATCAGCGTGCCGTCGGTGCGCAACGGCCCGTGTCCTGAGACATAGGCAGCGTTACCGAAGACCACCAGCGGCTTGTAAACGGCCACAGGTTTCGGGGCAGGAGGGAGAACGAGGGAAAGGGCAGCGAGTTGGGATTCGGCACTCATGATTTTGAAGGGCTTCTAAGATCCGTCTTTTGCAGCAAACCCTCAATTCCGAAGTCCACGGATCGAAAGATGTTTTGATGCTCCGAAGATCAACCGTGACTCGTGGGTGGGTGCCGGAGAATTGGAAGGTGAGGATCGCCCTGGAGCGAGGTGCAAAAATCCAACACAGGCGCTTGACTCGGCAGTGCTTTTGGCAGTAGCTCCAAGGCATCCACTTGGCCGACTAAGATCCGTCTGATCCATCATGGAAAGATTGGGTCGAACAACGGTGATTGATGGTTAAACGGCAACGCCTGTTGGAAGGAAATTTTATGAAAACTCAGAGACAAATCGGGGGCAAACGGAGGGGTTTCACTTTGATCGAGCTGTTGGTCGTCATTGCCATCATCGCCATTCTCGCAGGCATGCTGCTACCGGCGCTCTCCAAGGCCAAATCCAAGGCGCTGTCCATCTCCTGCCTGTCGAACACTAAACAGCTCTGTCTGGCATGGATTCTCTACACGGGTGACAATCAGGAAAAGCTGGTTCCCAATTACCTGGGCACCGCGGACGCTTGGATCCTCGGGGACGTCAACTCCGCCCCGGGCCACACCAACCGCAACAACATCATTACTGGCAAGCTGTACCCGTACAATTCATCCGAGGCGATCTACGTCTGCCCCGCCGATGATTACAAGTTTCAGGGTAGGCGCTTTCGACGCGTCCGCAGTTACTCTATGTCGGGTCAGATGAACAGCAATGTCGATTGGGTGAATCCGCGCTACCCGGTGCGCAGGAAGACCTCGGACATCATTGACCCCGATCCTTCAGGCGCCTTGGTGTTTATCGATGAGAGCACCAAAACCCTTGAGGATGGGTATTTCGCCATTCAAGTAGACAACCGAGTTTGGCAGAACGATCCCTCCGATCGCCACAACAAGGGTGCCAACCTCACTTTTGCCGACGGCCATTCTGAAATCTACAAGTGGCTCGAACCGATGACCGGCAAGCACAGTTGGGATGCCCCGGCACAGAAGCCCGCCGATCGGGACTTCGACCGCTTGGCCGCCACGGTTGCGACCAAGAAATAAATCGAGCCTGCTGTTTGTCGGTGTCTGAACACCGTTCAGTCCCTGCTCATCACTCCAGAAGTGATGAGTTTCAATTTGCCCATCTCTGGCCGGGAGAAAACAGGGTTTTTACTTCAAATATCTCGGGGCTCGAAAGGTGGACTACTGTCTGCTCGATCGGACCAACCATGTCTCGTTCATTCAGCGTGGCCAACGGGTCTAGAGTTACATCATGAACGGTGCAAATCCGGCAAGCCATCACTCTGACTAACGGCGTGGTTCGGCTCAGGCAGCCATATTCGAATAAATGACTAAACAAATTGGTTAACGGTGAGTCTTTGCTGGATCTTCGAGGCAATGCTGTGAATCTTTTTACAAGCAAAGCACTGATCAATGAAATTCACCCTATGGCTGCCGATCCGCATCGGATCGTTTGCGGCCCTTGCGCTGTCCACCGGACACTGGGCCATGGCCCAGACTCTCGGGTCCACCAACGTCCTCGACAAGGTTGTTGTCGAGGGGCTCCCCATTGAGGAGACCGTGTTGCCGACGGCTCGTCCGGTCGATTCGGTCATGGGTGATGAGCGTAGCATTTTGGAGACGCCCCGTTCGGTGTCGCTGGTGACCAAGGCCCAGATGGAAGCCCGTGCGATTTCTCGAGCCACGGATTTCAATCAGTACTCTCCGGGCGTTTACACCCCGTCCCGCTACGGTCTGGCCAATGTGCCGGTCATCCGCGGTGACCTTTCAGAAATTTACCAGAACGGTCAGCGGACGATTTACAGCCGCAACTCCATGCTCGCCAGCTTCAACGGCGTGGAGGCCATGGACATCGTCAAGGGACCGGGTTCCGCGGTCTATGGCCCGCAAGGACAAGGTCCGGGCGGCTATGTGAACTTTGTTTCCAAGCTCCCTTACTTCGATGGTTTCCACGGTGAGATGATCAGCCGGTGGGGCAGCTTTGTCCCCGGAGGTCAGAGCTACTTCAACCCGGAGTGGGTCCTCGATTTCGGCGGGCCCATCAACGACAAGGTGGCCTTCCGGGTGAGCTACCTCGGTCGCGAGGCTGATGGCTACTACCGGAATGTGCAGGACAACACGCAGGATATCTTCACGGCCCTGACTTGGCGCGCCAACGACAAGCTCACTGTCGACTGGAACGCCCAGTTCTACACCTCGCACTTTAATGAGGTGATCGGTATTAACCGTGTGACTCAGGAACTCATCGATGACCGGGTGTATATCGCCGGTCCGGTGCTTCCCAACAACCGCTTCGGCGATGCTCTGACCTCCATCGGGGCATACGGCCAGAACGCCAATTTCGCAGTGCTCAATACCAACCTGGCCACGCGGGTGAAGGTTTATCCGTGGCAGACGATCAACTCGCCCTTCGACAGCGCGGCGGGCCAGAAGTTCTCCTCGCAGCTCATCGCCAATTATCAGATCAACGACTTCGGAAAGATCGTCAACCGGACCTATGGCGAGACCATGGAGTCCCGCAAGGCTTCTGGTTATGGATACACCGAATGGGTGCCGGAAAACTGGATGGCCAACAACCGCTCCGAGCTGCACTACGAGATCACCCCGGCCGTAGGTAACTACGAGCTGCCCATTAAGACCATTAGCGGCGTGGACTTGCGCTACCAGTCGCTCGTGACTTACCAGGACTTCTCGGTGGAACCGCTTTTCCTGTATGACGTCACCCAGCCTTCTTCGACGTTCCGGATGCCTCCCACCCCGCTGGTGAACACTTATGGCGGAAGTTCATTGCTGGTGCCGGGTGCCCCGGGCTATGGCGCCAACGGATTCGGCTCAGGCGATCAGAATTCCGAGATCGCTCAGAGCGGCTTCTTCACCCAGTGGGACATGAAGTTGCACGACAAGTTCTCCATCATCGCTGGCGGCCGCGGCGATCTCATTGGGGCGCAGGCCAAGAGCCCGGAGTACGTCGGCAAGGCGGCCGGTTCGAGTTACAATGTCTCCACCGATGTCTTCAACACTTCGGTCTTCATCAGCGGTATTTACAAGTGGACACCGGTCCTCACGAGCTATGCCACCTACAACGTGGTCAATGCCATCCAGGGCAATCCCAATTTCGGCGGCGTCGACGGCACCGGCAACACCAAGACCTTGCTCCAAAAGTCACTCTCCGCCGAAAGCGAGCTCATTGAGGTGGGTTCCAAGGCCAGTCTGTTCGAGAATCAGGTGTTCGTGAGCGGGGCGCTCTTTCAGCAAACCCGCCTGGCTCCGCAGTTGGTCGGCAATCCGATCGGCATCGAGACTCAAGGGGTCGAGCTGGAGTCGTTCTACCAACCCAACCGGAACTTCAACGCCAGCGCCAACTTCACCTACCAGAACGCGGAGCAGGACGACGCCAGCTACCAGCAGACGGGCAATTACCTAGACGGCTACCCGGTGGGTTTCCTCGTGGATGGCGTTTCGGGCACCGGCCTCGGTTCTCCGAACTACACCACAGTGAAGCGCGGCAAGATCCGCGCGGCGAGCGTGCCACAGGTGATGTTCAACTCCTACGTCACCTATCAGTTGGACAACGGCTTTGGCGCCAGCTTCGGACCGCAAGTCACCGGTGAGCAGTGGCAGAACCAAGAGGGATCACTGCGCATCCCCATGCAGTACGTCATCAACGCCTTCGTATTCTACCGTCAGCCGAAGTGGGACGTGCAGATCAATTTCTTCAACATTACCGACGAGCGGAACTGGACTTCCATCGATCCGAGTTTCGCCGGCAATGACGTGATTTATCCGGAACAACCGTTCCGGATTAGTGGTCAGATCCGTTTCCGGTTCTGATCGTTTTCTGAGCGTGAGGGCCCCCGGCTGTGGTGTGTGCGGCTCGGGGCTCACCTTGTTTTTCCGGAACGATTCAGTTGGATCAATCGTTCTGGCTTAGTGCTCGTCGATGCGGCCGGGAAGGGACTCCGTCACCGAGGTCAATAGGCTGGCAACCGAGAAGGGCATCTCCAGCACCCGGACCTTGCCCGACGGCAGGGGAGCCGGATCATCCCCAGGCAACCGGGTGAGGATGATGGGGATCGCGGGAAGCAGTTCCCTGATGCGATGGGAAAGACCGGCCTCGGACCCGGGAAGGGGCATGCTCGCGGGGACAATGGCCAGTTCGATGCCTAGGGATTCTGATTCGACGACCTTCAGGGCCTCGGTCGCGTCCGTGCACAGATAGACGCGGCACCCCGTCTTCTCGAGGACCTTCCGGGCGAGCATTTGCAGTGGGGCATCTTCCATGACGAGGAGCACCTGGGGCGGGACGGGTGCGCCCGCGGACGGATCGGGGATGGAAACCGCGACCGATGAAGATGCCAGAGGGAGATGGGGAGTGAAGGTCGTTCCCCGGCCCGGCTCGCTCTCGACGGACATCCATCCTCCGTGCTCATTGAGGTAGCGGCGCGCGGTGCTGAGGCCTAGACCTGTGCCCTTGCCGGGAGCTTTGGTGGTGAAGAATGGTTCCTGGATCCGAGCGAGGGTTTCCTTCGACATGCCGATGCCGGTATCGCTGATGCGGATTTGGATGAACCGGCGACCCTGCCGAGACCCAGCGCCCGACGCCTGCAGTGCGGACTCCGTAATGCGTGTCTCGATCGTCAGGACGCCGCCGTCGGGCATCGCGTCTCGGGCGTTGACGAAGAGGTTCATGAACACCTGATCGATGATGGATCGATCGGCGGTCACCAGGAGCTTCGAGGCGGTCCGAATGCGACGGATCTCAATTCGGCCCCCAAGGATTCGCCGACTGACATTGATGAGATCATCCAGCGCATCATCTAGGAGGTATTCCTCGACCTTGTAGGTGTCTTTGCGGCTGATGTGGAGAAGGCGTTGCGTGAGGCTTGAGGCACGATCCACCATCCCAGACAGCGATCCGACCAATTCATTGAACTCCGAGGGGGACGGCGGGATCATCTGGGCCAGGTCGAGGTGCAGCCGCATTACGGCGAGGATGTTGTTGAAGTCATGGGCCACCCCTCCGGCCATTTGGCCCATAATATCCATCTTCTGTGCCTGGCGGAGTTCCGCCTCGATGGCCAAGCGCTCGGTCACATCCTGCCAGACGGCCGCGAGGTAGGTGCGCCCCTGGATGCGGATGGGCCTGGAATGGAGGCGGACCTCGCGCACTGAGCCGTCCTTCGCCCGGTGCCGGGTGACCAGGTCGCGTTTCTCGGTTTGCTGAAGTTCTTGCAGCTGCCTGGCGATCTCCTCGGGGCTGTGCTGGCAGTCGATTTCGAAGACGGTTTTGGAGGCGAACTCTTCCTGAGTGTAGCCGAGGGATCGGTGCGCCGTGGTGTTGAACTCGAGGAATCGTCCCTCCTCGGGGTCGATCACCCCGATGGACTCGGCTGCCTGGTCGACCAGTGCCGTGAAGACGCGCTGGCGTTCGATCAGCGTCTGGCGCTCGGAGATGTCCGACATTGCCCCGATCACGCGCACCGCGCGACCCTCCTCCCGAACAACGAAACAGCGGGTCATCAAGAGTGCCCATGTGCCGTCACCGCGCAGGAAGCGAAAGGTTCCTGACCAGTGTCCTCCGCTGGAGGCAATGGCCGCCTCGATGCCGATCACCACGTCCTCGCGGTCCTCTGGGTGGAGACGGTCCCGCCAGGCGTTGATCTTCGACGAGGGCGAACTTCCCTCGCCACAGAGGGCGAGGAAGGTCTCGCTCCAGGCCAACCCGCCCGTCTCTAGATCCCACTCCCAGAAGCTGTCACCAGAAAGCTCGACCACGTAGCGGAGCAACGACTCGCTGCGGGTGCGGCGCTCCGTGGCTTCGCGCAGGAGGCGACGTCCCTCGGCCTCCCGGAGTTCTCTTTGCAGGGCCGGCACTAGGCGCGCGAGATTTTCCTTCCGGACGAAGTCAACGGCCCCTTCCCGCATCAGGGCGGCCGCGCGATCCTCGCCCACGGCTCCCGAGACAACCAGGACGGGGATGTCGAGCCGCCTGGCAGCAACCTCCGCCAACACCTCGGACGCTGTGAACCCGGCCAACTGGTGGTCGGTGAGAATCGCGTCGAACGCCCGTTCCGAGATGAGTTGGTGAATCTCCCCGATGTCATCGGATACAACCGATACGAACTCTAAGCCCGAGCGCTTGAGCTGCCGCAGCAACAAGTCGATGTCGCTCGGGTTGTCCTCGACTATGAGCAGGCTGATCGGGGCTTTCATCCGACGGGCTTGGGGTAGCCGATGTTGGTCTGTGTCCAGTAGTTCACGACACTGGCGTACAGGGATTGGAGCTCGCGGATGTCGACCGGCTTAGTGACGTAGCTGTTGCAGCCCCGGTCGTAGGCCCTCCGGATGTCCCGCTCCTCGGCCGAGGAACTCACAATGACCACCGCGACGCCGCGGAGTTCGGGATTGCTGCGGATGCGGGTGAGGAGTTCGATGCCGTCGAGGCCCGGAAGATTGATATCGATCATCATGAGCCTCGGACGGGGGCAGGGCGGCTGCCCTTCGGTGCCAAGAAGCATCTCCGCCGCAGACAGGCCGTCCCCGATCACCACCAGCGTGCGAGTTGGGCTGCTCCGCTTGATGGCGCGCCGTGCGACTTCGGCGTCCGACTCGTTGTCCTCAACCAGAATGATGGGTCCGCTGTTAGAGTACATTGGATACTTTAATACTTATTTTAGACCGTGCTTCGGTTTTCGGAAAAATCAACACCATGGTAACAATGGTGCCCGCGTCCGGTGTGGATTCCACCTCTAGGGAACCGCCGTGGCGCCGGGCAATGCGATGAACCGTGGCCAGACCGATGCCCGTGCCTGGGAATTCGGAGGCGCGATGGAACCGTTGGAAAGGGATGAACAGACGTTCTCGGTTAGAAGGGGCGAATCCCGTGCCGTTGTCGCGGACCCGGAACCCCTGGCCCTGCGGGCTTTCCACCGGCTCGATCCCGATGCGGGCTTCGGGGCATTTGGCGGTGAACTTCCAGGCGTTTTCTAGGATATTCGTGAGGGCGATCTCGCAGAGCACCGCGTCCCCATGGACCATAATTCCAGGATGTACTTCGGTTCGGACGACCCGATCTGGGTGGGCCTCGGCGAGCCGGTTCAGGATCTCCGTTCCGAGGCCCGATATGTCGATAGGTTCGATCTGGATCTCCGTCGCGCTGATCCGCGACAGCGAGAGCAGGCCCTCGATGAGCATTCCCATGCGCCGAGCCTCGTTCCGGATGCGCTCGAGGTGTCGTTGGCCGTTGGCATCTAGTTGGGCGGCGCAGTCTTCCTCGAGGGCGAAGATCCATCCGGAGATCCCTCTGAGCGGGGCTCGGAGATCATGGGAGACCGCGTAAGAAAACGACTGCAGCTCGTGGGTGCGTTCTTCCAGGTCCAGTGTCCGGGATAGAACAGTCGCCTCGAGTTGCTTCTGTTGCATCGCCAAGGCCCGGGCAGCGAGGTTGCGCTCTGCGGCCAGGGTGGACAGCCACAAGGTGGAAGTGCCGGTGACCAGATTAAAGAGGCACGCCGCGTCGTAAGAAGCCAGCGGGTCGGTGGTCGCAAAGGGGCCATGGCCCAGGTTGGTCGCCAGCGAGATGACGACGCCCACGATGGCCCCGCCGAAGGCGACCGAACGGGCACCCAGCGAGAGGCTCACCCAGTGAATGAGCAGGTATGGGAGGAAGGCAAGGGTCGGGCGCCACATGGGCGTCGCCCCTTCGGGCATGGGTAGTAAACTTAGAAGCAAACCCATCGCGACTCCGATGAACAACACGATCCGCCGGTTCACGGTACTGCCCTCGACGTGGAGCTCGTCTTCCCGGCCCCAAAGCCAAATCGGGGCAATGAGGATCACGGCGGCGGCGTTGCCCGACCACCAGCTCCACCAGACCCGCAGGATTTCGGAACTGGGGAACTTCCCGGTGAACACCTGCGTGCCGGTGCCGATGATCGCGCCGATGTTGGTGATCATCGCCAGTGTGAGGACCAGTTCGGGAACCTCCTGGGTCGTGAGCCGTCGTTTCGGGAGGCCGAAATGTTTGCCGAGCAACAGGCTGCCGAAGTAGGCTTCAACGACGTTGGGGATGACGCTGTTCAGCAGGGACAGCAGGGACGGATCCTTGAACAATCGCATCAACAGCGCACCTAGCCCGATCCCGATCGCTGCGCTCGGCCCCCAGAAGGTGACGGCGGTAAGCCCCACAGCCGACGGGAACCACAAGGTGGGCCAGAGCTCGCGCTCTTTCGCGGACCAAAGGCCGATTTCCCCCGAGAGGGAATACGCGAGCGCGATCATCACCGTGCGGACGATCAGCGTGAGCGCCGGAGACTTCCGGATCGTGTCGACGAGTGCCTTCATGGGATTGGCCGGTAAACGATATCCGCCGTTGCCGGTGGACCGCAGTGAAGGGACCGAAGAGCTTGGTCGGTGGGTTTTTTCGGCGATAGGTTCAGGGGACACGGGCGGGATCAACCGATCGAGTTATCCCGACACTGCAGCCCTTCGATTTTCAGTATTAGTTGCTCCACCGAGAACGGTTTTACGATGAAATCGGTCACCCCGGCCTTAGCGGCTGCCAACACGTTGGCCTTGGTCGCCTCGGCCGTGATCATGAGAAACGGAATCGAGGCCAGTCGTTCGACACTCCGCACGTAGTGGAGCAGTTCAAGTCCCGAAATCTGGGGCATGTTGAGGTCGGAGATGATCAAATCAAATTGATTACCTTCCTCGATCAACCGAATCGCAGCGAAGGCTTCTTCTGCTGCCATGACCGACTTAAATCCGAGGGTGTCCAGGGTCCGGAGCAACCCATCGCGCATCTCCGCGAAGTCGTCCACCACCAGGATTCTCAGTCGTCGATCGATCCGCATCATCGGTATCGCGAGGCTCATTGGTTCAATGGGTAATGTTTTGCTTTATGACGCTCCGCGGTCATCGCTGCGGCGTGGATTTTCTAGAGGATTTCCACGGTGAGAGGAATCGGACTGGGTGTAGTTATACTAACCACCTAACCGCCAACATTTTGATGTTACTCGGTCAATGAAACGACGTCTATAACTACCTAATCAGATTACAGAGCCACTTCTATGAAGGTGCCGGAGCGCCATTCCTTGTCCGTGGTGGCTACCACCAGTTTCCACCCCGCCGCTTCGAAGGCCTTGCGGACCACGCCGAACTGGGTCTCCAGGATTCCGGCCAGTACCAGCGATCCACCCGGAGCCACGCGGGCTAGCAATCGATCCCGCTCGGCGATGAGCAAGTCGTAGATCAGGTTGGCGCAGACCACTGAGTAGCGCTGCTTGGGTTTCTTGGGAACTTGCGTGATGTCGTCGTGGGTCACGATCAGAACCGCGGCGACCCCGTTGAGTTCGGTGTTCTCGTTGGCGACTCGCACGCAGTCGGCATCAAAGTCGAAGGCATTGACGGGCTGATAGCCTAGCTTGACGGCTGCGATAGCCAAGATGCCGGACCCAGTGCCGACATCGAGCATGGACTGGGAGGACGACTGGGGATCGCGGAGGGCGACGAGTTGCTCGAGGCAGAAGCGCGTGGTCGCGTGTTGGCCCGTGCCAAAGCTTAGGCCCGGGTCGAGAACCACGAGGGCCTGAGTTTTCTTCGGGACGCGTCGGCTCCAGGTGGGTTTGACGAGCAACCGAGGGCCGAGATCGAGTGGCTTGAAATGGCGCTTCCACGATTCAGACCAGTCGCGGGCAGGAACCTTTTTGACCTGGATTCTCGCTGGTGCGACATCGATCCCATCGGCCGCCAGTGCTTGGAGTCCTTCGCGGAGGCGTCGCTTAATGCCCGCCACATCCTGGGTCTCGATCTCACCGTAAACGCTGACCGTGGACAGTCGGGTGAGGGCGTCGGCGTAGGACGAGGGGGTTTGTCCCTGCTCCAGTTCCAGCAGGACGCCCACGGTATCTTCAGCGGACAGGGAAGTGGTGATGGAAATGGATCGGAGGAGTTTGCTCATGCGTCTCGCCAAGGGGTGAAGTTGAGGAGTTGGATTTCGGTGCGGGGCTTGCCCGCCTTAATTTCACCGATGTCCAACCAGGTGGTCGAAGCGTAGTCGATTTCGAAGTGCTCGAACTTACTGAGCGGCAGGTCCAGCAAGATGGCCAGTGCCATCCGAATCACGCCCCCGTGCGCGTAGACGGCCACGCGTTGGCCTGCCGATGCGCGGAGGATGTGTTCTAGGGCTTGCCCGACTCGGCCTTGGAATTGGTTGAGGGTTTCCCCCTCCGGGATGGCGTCGGTCTCGATGTGCTTCAGCCAGTCGTAGGCGCTCATTCCGAAGCGGTTCTCGACTTCATCCCAACCGCAACCCGTCCACGCGCCAAAGTCTACCTCGCGCAAGCCGTCCACCAGCACAGGCACACCTGAAAATTGGCGCCGGAAGGGTTCCAGCGTCAATTGGACCCGCTGCATGGGACTGGCGTACACGGCGTCGAAGGAGTGTCGGCTGAGCCATGAGGCCAGAGCTTGGGCCTGAGTATGTCCTCGGGACGAAAGGGCCATGTCGATCGTGCCCCCGAACTTCTTGTGGTACAGGTCCTCTACTTCGGCATGCCGACACAGAAAGAGATGAGTCATGGGGCGATCAAGGCCTGCCGCTGGGCGGCGATGAGTTGCTGAATCCCTGGACGCCCGAGCGCGAGCAGGGCGGTCAACTCGGAGTCCGAGAATGTGGCCTCTTCGCCAGCGCCTTGCAGCTCGACGAACCGGCCTTGGTCATTCATGACCAGATTCATGTCCACCGACGCATCCTTGTCCTCGACATAGTTGAGGTCGAGGAGCGGCACGCCCCTGAAAATCCCCACGCTGACCGCGGCCACCGAGCCTGTGATGGGGTTTTCGGTCAGCGAACCGGCGGCGTGAAGTTTTGCTATAGCAAGGCTGACAGCCACAAAGGCTCCGGTGATCGAGGCCGTCCGAGTACCGCCATCGGCCTGAAGCACATCGCAGTCGATACACAAGGTACGGGGCCCGAGCTTTTCCAGATCGACGACCGCCCGCAGCGCGCGACCGATTAACCGCTGGATCTCCTGAGAGCGTCCATCGAGCTTGAGCTTGGAGATGTCCCGAGACTTCCGGTCCAAGGTGGAGTAGGGGAGCATGGAGTACTCCGCGGACAGCCAGCCACCGGGTACCTTTTGTTCCTTCATCCAACGAGGGACGGACTCTTCGACGGTGGCCGCACAAATGACTCGGGTGTTTCCCCACTCGATCAGCGTCGAGCCCGCGGCGTGCGGGGCAATGTGGTTCTGGAAACGGATCGGGCGGAGTTGGTCGTTGCGGCGACCATCGATTCGAACGGTATCAGTCATCGGGTCGGCGAGGCTGGGTGATTTCGGCCAAAAAGCAACGGGTACGGCAAAGTTTGGGGCATTTTGCTCTTTACGCTGCGCGGTTGAGCCCCGTAAAGCCATTCGTCATGGAAGAGTTGGGGTTCCCGGACCGTCATTACGTTGAAGCGGCCGAAGGCTGGTTGGGGCTTGGAGATGCTGCCGAAGCGTCGCGGGAATTCGAGCGACTCAGCCCAGGAGCAGCCGGCCACCCGGTCGCGTTGGAAATAAATTGGCGAATTTTGTCCGCCCAGTCGGCCTGGCCAGAAGCCCTTCGGGCCGCTCAGCGGTATATTGAAGTGGCGCCTCAATTGCCTGCCGGCTGGATCCACCAGAGTTACACACTTCATGAACTTCGTCGGACCGACGAAGCCTTTCAATTCTTGCAAGCGATTGTGATCAAATTTCCTGAAGAAAGTGTGATTCCGTACAATCTGGCGTGTTACGCCTGCCAGATGGGTCAATTGGATGTGGCGCAGCGGTGGCTGAATCAGGCAGTTCGCATCGGCGGTAAGGCGTCGGTCAAAGAGATGGCCGAAGAGGACGCCGATCTGGAACCTCTGCGGTCTTATATTGAAGCCCTGTGATTGGCAGAGAAGGAGATGGAGGGGACGGCGTAGCCCCATCCGGAAGGCTTTAGAGCGCGGGAATTTTACGGCCTCTGCGGGCTGTGTGGGCCGCTGTTCGAATATCGAACCTTGTTCATCGTCAGAAGTGATAGCTTGTGAAAAATTTCACAAAGTCTCTTGACCCACAATTCGCGAAGATTAGCGTCCGATCAAACCTGAGGTCCAAATAGGAAAACGAAATGAAAAACACAATGAAGGTTGTCTCGATGGTGGCGGCGGTTGCAGCTTCCAGCGCTCTCGCAGGCGAGATCACCGGTAAAATCAAGATTACCGGCGAAGTTCCCCCGGCTCGGGAAATCACCCCGATCAAGGGTGATAAGCTGTGCGGTCCCTTGCATACCAAGCCCGTCATGACCCGCACCTACGTCGTGGGTGCCGATCACGGATTGGCCAATGTGGCTGTCTACATCAAGGCCGGTCTTCCGGCAGGCAAGACCTACACGGCTCCGGCGAGCAAGCCATTGATTGATCAAGTCGGCTGCGTCTATGAGCCGGTGGTCTCCGTGGCCATGGTCGGACAGACCGTGGACATCAAGAATTCCGACCCGTTCATGCACAACGTGAACTGCCAAGCCAAGGTGAACAAGGGCTTCAACATCGCCCAGACCACTCAGGGTGCAGTAAATCCCCGCGTGTTCGACAAGGCCGAATTGGCCATCAAGCTGATTTGCAATGTCCATCCTTGGATGTCCGGGTACGTCCACGTGTTCGATCACCCGTTCTTCGCGGTGTCCGACAAGGATGGTAACTTTGTCATCAACGGCGATTTGCCCGATGGCAAGTACACCGTCGAGGCCAATCACATCAAGTCCGGCCTAGTGACCGGTGAGGTCGAGGTTAAGGGTGGTAAGGCCACGCTAAATCTGGAATTGGCCGTCAAGTAAGCTGAAGTAGATTCGATACGCCGGTCAGCGAATCCAAGGCCGCGGCGTAAACCGCCGCGGCCGTTTGTATGAGCCCCTCGACCCCTCAAAACCTTCATTCTGTTTGGTTGTTCCGGTTTGCCGCCTTGGTGGCTTTGGCGACACTCGGATTGGTGTGCATTGGTGGATTGGTGACCAGCAAGGGGGTCGGAATGTCGGTTCCGGATTGGCCCACCAGTTTCGGCTACAGCATGTTTGCGTTGCCGATCTCCATGTGGATGACCGGGGGGGTCTTTCATGAACATACTCACCGGGTTTGGGCTTCTGGGGTGGGGCTTTTGGTTGTGTTCTTGGCCCGATGGACCGCGGGGAGCGGTTCTCGGAAAATTCTGGCCCGAGTGGGTTTTGCCGAGGTCTTGGTCGGAGTCATCCTCATGCGGGTCAACCCACTCTGGAAGGGTGAGGCTCATTTTCTGTTGGGAATTGGCGGTGTGGTTTTGGCGGCTGCGGCGGCCGGTTGGAAAAACGCCCCGGCTTCCCGTTTGGCGGTCCGCTTGGCCTGGGCCGCATTTTGGCTGGTCCAAATCCAGGGGAGTTTGGGTGGTCTCCGGGTGGTGCTCGATTCTTGGGCGATCGGTGGCACCACCGGAGGGACTGTTTTCGGAATGATCCACGGGTGCCTGGGACAAGTTTTCTTCGTGCTAGTGACTTGCTTGGCCTTGTCCCTCTCGGGTTGGTACCCACGATGGACTCGATCGGCCAGCGACCTTCGAGGATCCCACTGGGTGTTGTTGGGGACGGCCCTGGTTTTTGGGCAGTTAATTTTTGGGCTTTGGATGCGCCACCAGCATGCGGGTCTGGCTGTTCCGGATCTCCCCCTGGCGTATGGCCAATTGTGGCCCAAGACAGATGCTGAATCTTTGGCGCGCTACGCGGGCCGACGTGAAGGGGTGGACTCCATCACGGCCCTTCAGATTCACATGCACCTGTTTCACCGGATCAATGCAGTGCTGGCCTTCTTAGCGATTTGCCTGACCTTCCGATTCTCGAGGAAGCAGCCCCAGGGACATCCCGTGCGAACATTGGGAGCGGCCTGGTTGTGTCTGGTTGCTGTTCAGTTCGCATTGGGATTGTTTACCGTCCTCACCGATCGAGCCGCCGACATCGCCACAGCCCACGTCGCTGTGGGTTCGTTGACCCTGGCAGTGGGTTGCTGGTCTTGCTGGTCCGTGAGAGTGCATCAGCACCAATTTGCTGAAGAAAACCAAGTCTTGCCGGGGTCAGTCCTTCTGGAAATGCCCGCGGCACGGTAAGTATATCCTTTGTGAACGCTGCTGCTCCCATCGAAACCACCGTTGCCACGCGGAATCTGCGTGGGTGGGTGACGGTCATCAGCGACTTGGTCAAAGCTCGGTTGACTTTAATGGTGGTCCTGACCACTTGGATGGGTTTTTCCCTGGGTTCATCCCAGGCTCCCGATTGGGTAGCTTGCTTCCATGCCATCGTAGGCACTTCGTTGTTGGCGGCCGGCGCCTCGGCTTTGAATCAGTGGTGGGAGCGTGACTTAGATGCTCTTATGCGTCGCACTGCCTCTCGGCCTCTTCCGGCTGGCATCCTTAGGCCCTTGACCGTTTTGGCCTTCGGTGTGGTGGTTTCCATTTTGGGGCTGCTGTGGCTGGTTTTCTTGGTAAACCTCCTGACAGCGTTTCTGGGGGCACTCACCTTGGCCATTTATGTGTTTGTTTACACCCCGCTCAAGCAAATCACCGAACTCAACATCTGGGTCGGTGCCATTCCCGGAGCGTTGCCTCCCTTGGTGGGGTGGACTGCGGCGACCGGCGAACTCGGCGCTGGGGGGTGGTCGTTGTTTGCGATCCTGTTTTTTTGGCAATTGCCCCATTTTATGGCCATTGCCTGGTTGTATCGGGAAGAATATTCCCAAGCGGGTTTCCGGATGTTATCCGGTCGTGACCCCGAAGGACGTCGATCAGCCTCATCGGCCATCCGCAACTCGATTGCCCTGATTTTCGTCAGCATTGTCCCTTTCCTTCAGGGAATTAGCGGACGGATTTATCTCTCTGTGGCATTGGTCTTGGGCGGGCTTTTTTTGATTCAGGCCATCCGGTTTGCCCTCCTCCTCAACGCCATGGCAGCGCGGCGGCTGTTTTTTGCCTCAATTTTCTATCTTCCCGTCCTCTTGGCCGTGTTGGTCATGGATCGAACTAAGGAAGAGTCTTCGAAGATCTCATTACTTCGAGGGAGTTCAACAATTTCTGTACCACGCCCCGGCACGTTTGTATCTTCTCTACTGTTCCGTTTTCCGGGAGACGGCGCTTGATACCCCAATCTATGCAATCCACAGCACCCCACGCCCACACGAGCGCGACCGATTCTTCGCACGGTCACGCGCATCATGAGCCGGGTTTCTTCAGCAAGTACATCTTCAGCACCGATCACAAGGTCATCGGCATCCAATACGGAGTGTCGGCGTTGCTGTTCCTGCTTTTCGGCTTCTTACTGATGCTGGTGATGCGCTACCAGTTGGCGAATCCAGGCAAAGCTGTCCCGTTGGTGGGACCTCTGTTGGAATACGTCTTGGGTCAAGACGTGGCCAAGGGAGGCGTCGTGGGCGGGGACCTGTACAACTCGTTTGGCGCGATGCACGGCACTATCATGGTTTTCTTGGCCATCGTTCCGGTGCTCTTCGGCGCCTTCGGAAACTATGTGACACCGCTGCAAATCGGCGCGCCCGACATGGCTTTCCCCCGGCTGAACATGGCGAGCTTCCACGCTTACTTTCTCGGTGGCGTCGTGATGATCGCGAGTTTCTTCACCCCGGGTGGTTCCGCCCGATCCGGTTGGACTTCCTACTCCCCGCTGGCCTCAATCACCGATCCAACCAACCTCTTTGATGGCCAGACCTACTGGCTGATGGGCATGGTGCTCCTCATTACTTCGTCCTTGCTGGGTTCGGTGAACTTCATCGCCACCATCATCCAGTTGCGCTGCCGAGGCATGAGCTGGATGCGGATGCCCTTCTTCGTGTGGGCTCAGTTTGTAACCGGTTTCTTGCTGCTCTTGGCCTTCCCCCCGCTGGAAGCCGCCGGTTTGATGCAGTTGATGGACAACCTCTTCGGTAGCTCATTCTTCCTTCCCCAGGGTCTCGTGGTCAGTGGAACCCCGCTGCAGGTTTCAGGTGGCGGAAGCCCGCTGCTCTGGCAGCACTTGTTCTGGTTCCTGGGTCACCCCGAGGTTTATGTTTTGATTCTGCCGGCCTTTGGCATCGTCACTGAGGTGATTTCTAACAATATCCGTAAGCCGCTCTGGGGTTACAAGAGTATGGTTTATTCGGTCATGAGCATCGGGTTCCTCTCCTTCATCGTGTGGGCGCACCACATGTACCTGACCGGCATGGGTACAAAGGTGGCCACCTTCTTCCAGACCACGACGATGATGATTTCGATCCCCTCAGTGATCATTCTGACGGCGTTGTTCATTTCTCTCTGGGGTGGTTCCATTCGCTTCAACTCTGCCTCGCTCTTCGCGCTCTCCTTCCTGCCCATGTTTGGCATCGGTGGACTCACTGGCCTGCCTCTGGGTTTCAACGCCTCCGATATCTTCTTGCATGATTCCTACTATGTGATCGGTCACTTCCACTACGTGGTGGCTCCGGGTACAATGTTTGCCGTATTTGCAGGCATTTACTACTGGTTCCCCAAGATTACGGGGCGTCACATGAATGAACTCTTGGGCAAGCTGCACTGGGCTGGCTCTCTTTTCTTCATGAACTGCGTGTTCGCCCCGATGTTTATTCAGGGCTTTAAGGGCATGTCTCGACGTATGTCTGATGGTGGTACCACCTACTTCGGCGGTTTGGGTGGCGATCCAGGCGTTCTGAAGCTGAACAACATGATCTTCTGGAGTGCGATCGGTCTGGGAATTTGCCAGATCCCCTTTATTATCAACTTCTTTTCCAGTATTTTCATGGGCAAGCGCGCCACCTCGGACAATCCGTGGCAGGCCACCACGTTGGAGTGGTCCACCCCGACCCCCCCGCCGCACGGCAACTTCCTGCAGGAACCGGTCGCCTACCGCGGCCCCTACGAGTACAGTGTTCCGGGAGCCAAGTCCGACTTCTCCCCTCAAGGTGACAAGAACTGAACGTTTCCATTCCAATACTTTACCGATCCAATAATGGAAATTCCCTACACATACAAAGCCCGACCTGATACGGGTCTCTACAACGCCAAGGTGGGCATTTGGTTGTTCTTGGCCTCGGAGATCATGCTTTTCGGAGCTTTGTTTTCTGCCTACATCCTTCTACGGGTTAGTGCGCCGGTTGGCTTTTGGCCGGATGTTGGTTTGGCATGGCCTCGTGGGTTGCTCAACATCCCGATTGGTACTTTCAATACGGCGGTTCTCATTACTTCCTCGGTGACCGTCGTGCTGGCTTGGGCGTCGCTCAAGATGAACAACTTCGCACGGTTCCGTGTGTACATGGTGATCACGGTCTTGTGTGCCTTTGCCTTCTTGGGCATCAAGTCGTTCGAGTACAACGACAAGTTTAGCCATTACGTCATCCGCCTACAGGACGGCAAGGCGTTGACGGGTCACATCGAGGTCGATGGGAAGCATCCGAGGTTCTGGAACTTCAGCGATCAGTGGAGTGTGGCCAAGTTGGCGACTCAGAAAGTCACTAAGATCAAGGTTGAGATGGACCCGGAGCGTGACATGAATGGTCACGTTAAGGCGCACGGATCTCACGATCATGAAGTGCGTGAGGTGGCTGTTTCCGACATCGCTTTCATGGGCTCCTACACCCCGGCAACCCATCCGTTCTTTGCGGTCTATTTCCTAATTACCGCTTTGCACGGATTGCACGTTTTGGGTGGGGCGCTCGTACTGGGTTATTTTGCCTTCCCCGGAGCCAAGATGTGGAAGTCCAATCCGGAGCAGTTCATTAACCGCATCGAGGTGGGTGGCCTTTTCTGGCACTTCGTGGACCTCGTCTGGATTTTCCTGTTCCCGGTGGTTTACCTCCTCTGATTTCATTTATGAGCCAACATAGCGCTTCTACTTCGGACTCCCATGGCGGCGATGATCATGATCACGACATCGCGGCTCACGTCCGAAACTATCTCATCATCTTTGGGGCATTGCTCATCGGGACCTGCCTAACGGTGGCGATGTACTACGTCGACTTCAGCAGCATGGCGTTGACGGTGGCTGTCGCCTTGTTCATCGCGTCGATTAAAGCATTCTTGGTCGCCGGTTATTTCATGCATCTCCTTTCGGAGAAGAAATTGGTCTACGGAGTTCTAATCCTCGCGGCGATCTTCTTTGTTGCGCTGATGGGCCTGATCCTTTGGGGCAGTAATGACCTTCCCAGAAATTCGGCGACCAAAACCTTGTATGTCCCTTAAAGCCTTCCACATCGTGTTTGTCGCGGCCTCAGTCATTCTGATGGCGTTCCTGACCGGATGGAGTTTCTTGGCGTACCAAGAGACCCACTCTTCGGAATACCTTGTATGGAGTCTGTGCGCGGCATGCTCGGTGGTGGGCCTTGTGGTCTATGGTCGCTTCTTCCTCAGGAAGCTTCGGAACATCAGTTTTCTATGAAATTCTGTTTAAGGATTTCCAGTGTCTTGGCTGCGGCATTGCTGTTAGTGCCGTCGTTGAACGCGTGCACCGCCTGTTTTGGCAAGACCGATGAGGCTCTCGCACAGGGCATGAATGCGGGCATCTACGTGATGCTGGTTTTCGTGGTGGCTGCTTGGGTGTTATTCGGTAGTTTTTTTGTCTTTATTGCCCGTCGCTCCAAGCGTGTGAACGCGGAGGCTGAAACGGGCGAATCTCCTTCGGTTCGATAGTTTTCAAATTTTCGGAAATACATGACCTCTCTGCTTCGATATTTTGGAATGCCTGAAGTGGCTTCGGCCCATGGCAAAGGCATCGATGAATTGATCCTGTACGTGCACCTCCTCATGGGGGCGCTGTTTGTGGGATGGCTCGCCTACTTTATCTTTGTGATGTTTCGTTTCCACAAGTCTTCCAATCCCAAGGCTGATTACGTGGGTGTCCGCAGTCATGCTTCGACTTATCTGGAGATTGGTGTGGCCATCGTGGAGACAGTTCTGCTGATTGGCCTTGCCGTGCCCCTTTGGGCCAAGGCCGTGGACAGTCCTCCAGGTGCGGACCAAAAGCCCATTGAAATTCAGGTGATGGCCCAGCAGTTCGCTTGGGCGGCCCACTTCTCGGGAGCCGATGGCAAGTGGGGTAAGCAGGACACTAAATTTGCCGACCGTGTCAATCCTTTCGGATTGGATACGAACGATGCCGATGCGAAAGACGACATCTCCGTGGTGACCGAACCCTTCTTGTTGCCGGTCAATCGTCCGGTCATTGCCAGAACCTCTAGCATGGATGTGATTCACTGCTTCAAGCTTGTATCCATGCGAGTGACCCAAGACGTGATTCCTGGCTTGACCATTCCTGTGCACTTTACGCCGACCAAGATCGGAGATTTTACGATTACCTGCGCGCAGCTTTGCGGCAGCGGACACGCTTCGATGAGGGGTGCTTTCAAGGTGGTTTCGCAGGCGGATTACGATAAGTGGTTTGCCGAAAAGTCTAAGGCAGGCGGTGCAGGTGGCAGCTTCGAATAACCCTCTCGAATCAGGCTACCCATTGAGTCCGCCGGATCAGCCGCTGGTTTCATACCGGCGGCCTTTTTTTAATCACGATGGAGTCGCACATACAACGGGTTCTTTGGGGAACCCTGGTTGCCAGTTTGTTGGCGGTCTCGGTGGCCTATTTTCGCTCCCTGGGGGCGCCTCCCGTTGTTAGCCAGCTGCATGATTTCTCGCTGACCAATCAACTGGGGCAAACAGTGAGTAAGGATTCCCTTAGAGGGCGGATTAGTGTCGTCAACATAGTCTTCACCCGGTGTCCTACTCAGTGCCGACGATTGTCGGCACAAATGCAGCGGCTTCAGTCTCGAATTCCATCTGGGGTGCGCCTGGTTTCTCTGACTGCGGATCCCGAGTACGACACGCCGGAGGTTCTCAAGCGCTATGGATTGGAGTACCAAGCCTCCCCGGAAACCTGGTGGCTGCTCACCGGCCAAAAATCAGAAGTCTATCGGGTGGCGATTGCCGATTTGAAATTCGCGGTGGTCGAATCAGGCGAACCGTCTGCAAAATTGGAGGATCTATTCATCCACACGGCGGATTTCGGGGTGCTGGATTCCAAGGGCCGCTTGCGATTTGTTATCCACAGCGAAGATTCGGATGCTGAAAATCAGGTCATCCGGTCCGTCAAGCGTCTCAAAGGTATTCTATGAACCAATCCCTCCATTTCCTGCCGCTGGTCAACGCCTGTCTCAATGGCTTGGCGGGCATTCTTTTGGTGGCCGGACTCATTCATATCAAGGCCGGGCGTCGTGAGGCACACCGCAAGTGCATGGTGGCGGCGTTTGTCACCTCTTGCGTCTTCTTGCTGTTGTACCTGACCCACAAGTACTTGCTGAAATCAGTTCACACCCCCTTCAAGGGGCCGGAGTTCCTCCGGCCCTGGTATTATGGGATGCTCTTTTCGCACATCCTTCTGGCCGCCGCGGTGCCGGTGTTGGCGATGATCACCTTGCGTCGTGCCAGTGCCGGAGACCTGGAGCGACATAAGAAGATCGCCCGTTGGACCTGGCCAATTTGGATGTATGTCTCGGTGACCGGAGTGTTGGTGTATCTGGTTCTCTACCAGATCTGGCCCTGATATCGGAGATCGGGCGCGCTCGGCTGCAACGCCGTCCTGCACGTTGGTTGCTCAGGTGTCAGCGGGCGGTCAAAACCAGCCAGTAAAGGGCGGTTCAAAACCAGCCAGTGTCTGAGGTGAACAAGTTCATTGCCGAGCGGGCCCGATTATTGGGTCCGTGAGGGCGGATGAACCACCTCTGCGTGAGCACCTGCGAA
>SYMJ01000189.1 GCA_005805505.1 Verrucomicrobiales bacterium
CAAGCCCGCCTGCGCGGCTGCGGACAGTTCTGGGGACAGCCGGGCCTGCCGCCTCTGCTTCGACTCTGCGTCGCGGTCAAAAACAAGGACGCGCACCTTCTCTGGAACTGACTTCCACCAACAACTTCGGGATGCACGGGGGGTGGAGAGAGTTTGACATCTGGCCAAATTCCTAGGCCAACACCGGTCCGATCTTCGGCGTGGAGAATGCCAAGAAAGTCGCTTATTCTTGCTCTGCAAAAATTTACTACCTGGGTGCCACTCGGACAACGACTGGCTCCATGTACCTCGTCGAGGTAAACGACCATCGTGTCCTTCTAGAATGTGGCCTGTACCAGGGGCGGAGTGAGAAATCGATGCGCCGAAATCGGGAGTTTCCCTTCGATCCGTCCATATTAGAAACGGTGGTGTTGAGTCATGCGCACATTGATCACACTGGCAATTTACCCAATTTGTGCCGGAACGAGTGCTCTAGCCCGAGGTGCCGATCTTCGTGGACAGCCCGTTGAGCGTGAACGCGACGGAGGTCTTTCGTTTGCATCCCGAGTGCTTTGACACGGAGGCCTATGAGCACCTGCGGACCAAAGGCAACCCCTTCGGTATGGATCATCTTCTCTACATCCGTGAGGCTGCGCAGTCGAAGAAGCTGAACGAACAGACCCAGCCGTGCATTATCATCAGTGCTTCGGGCATGGCGGAGGCGGGGCGCATTAGGCATCACTTGAGCCACAACCTGGGTGATCCGCGCAACCTCATCCTCTTCGTGGGTCATTGCGCGGAGCATACCTTGAGGCACCTCATCGTTTCGGGCCGCAACCCAGTAAATATTTTCGGCATTCCGCATGAGGTGAAAGCCCAAGTCGCCCGCATCGATGCGTTTTCGGGCCATGCTGGTCGGTCTGAATTGATCGGATACGTAAAATCGCTGTCCGGCTCCTTACGCAAGATGACCGTGATCCATGGTGAGGAATCGTCGTCGTTGGCTTTCGGGCAGGCCCTTCAGGCGCTCAAGCCTCAGGCGGAGGTGGTGGTACCCCAGCCAGGTCAGATCGTGGAATTTTAAGACTCGTAGAGGTTTTTTTCGGCTGTAAGTCGGGGCCGACGACTCAAAAAAACGCGCCTATCTCAGGACAAGACGTCGACTCGGGCTACGAGTTTCGGAGGTGTGACAGCGATTTGAGATTGTTTCCATCGCCCGGGTCCGCTTCAAACCGATAGTGCAATTCAAGTTCAAGCCGATCGATGGGGCCGTGGTGGCTCCTCAAGGGTTCCTCGCGGGCGGGGTTTTCTGTGACATCAAGCGTCTGGGTACCGGCAAGGGCTCGGACAAGGGGCGCAAGCGGGACCTTTGCCTACTGGTCAGCGAGACTCCTGCGGCGGTCGCGGGTCTCTTCACGACAAACCAGATTTGCGCAGCGCCGGTGAAGGTCTGTGTCTCCCGAGTGGCCAAGGGGGTTGCCCAGGCCGTGGTGGTCAACAGTGGCAACGCCAACGCCTGTACCGGTCGTCAGGGCATGAAAGACGCCCTAGCCATGACGGGATTGGCTGAGAAGGTTCTGGGGCTTTCCACCGGCAGGGTGCTGGTTGGATCCACCGGGCGGATCGGCGTGCAAATGCCCATGGAGCAGGTGACTGCAGGGATCGTCGCGGCGGCTGAGGTTCTGGGTTCTACGCCCGAGCACGCGGCCCACGCGGCCGAGGCCATTATGACCAGCGATTCGCGACCGAAGACGATCGGGATCGAATTCAAGATTGGGGGGCGGATCGTCCGCATGGGTGGCCTGTGCAAAGGGGCCGGCATGATCCAGCCAGGCATGTCACCGACCGGAGCTCGTCCGGCGACCGCCCCGAGTGGGGTGCCGGCTGGATTGCATGCCACGATGCTGTGCTTCATCACCACGGATGCCGACATCGCTGCCAAGCCTCTTCAGAGCGCGCTCAACGAAGCGGTCGCCTTAAGTTTCAACCGAATCACCGTGGACGGGGACATGAGCACCAATGACACGGTGCTGGCCCTAGCCAATGGATTGGCCGGAAATACCGCCATCCGGAAAGCCTCCGGCAAGGACTTCGAGGTCTTTCAAGCGGCCCTGTCGCATGTGTGCCTGTCATTGGCCAAGATGATCGTGTGCGATGGCGAGGGAGTTCACCGCGTGGTGACGGTCCGCGTGGAAGGCGCTCAGTCCTATGCCGATGCCGATGCCGCCGCCCGAGCAGTGGCTAACAGCTCCCTGGTCAAGACCAGTTGGCACGGAGGGGATCCTAATTGGGGGAGAATCATTGATGCCTTGGGATACAGTTCGGCCAAGATCGTGGAGGATAAGGTGGACATCGGTTACGCCGCCTCGGGAACTCGGAAAGTTCTTTGGAGCCTGCGTCGAGGACAGCCGACCAAGACGCTGTTTGCCGATTTGTGGAACGCGGTCCAGGCGGACACCTTCGAGTTGCGCATTCGTCTCAACCTGGGAAAGGCCTCGGCCGTCATGTACGCCGCCGACTTGACCGAGGAATATGTGGATTTCAACAAGGGCGCCATCGCAGACCCGAGCCAAGCAGGAGCGTTGGGGGGCTAATAAGCCTGCCATCCGACAGGGCTATCCAGCGCCGACTCACAGATTCGGGCATCGCGAGTGGAATGCCCCTTGAGGCCTGATCACCCGGGGGCTGGACCCTAGCTGGAGCTGAGGGGTCCAACCGCCGGTGGGGCTAGCCGATGAGCCCCGTGTAGGCCGGGTCTCCTGACCCGGCGTCCGGCTCTTGCGGGCCGCTCGGTGAGGGCACCGGACCTATCCCGGAGGTGCGTGTGCAAGGTGGAGTTTGTAGCGGGAATCTGGGATGCAGCCCGATAAGCCTCCTGGGTAGGGATTGATCTCCGAGCTACCCCTATAAGGCACCGCCTAACCGACAGAATCGGAAGCGCCGGGAGGGTTGCCTGCGTCGCTCCGACGCGGGCGCTCTCCGAAGAGGGCCGTTCCCACTCTCACCAGTGTGGCCCCTTCCTCGATGGCGACTTCCAAGTCGCCACTCATCCCCATGCTGAGAACGGGTATTGGGGCTCCCATCAGGTCAGTACAACGATCCCGCAGTTCGCGCAAACGGCGAAAAATCGGTCGGACCTGTTCTGGATCCACAGCGTATGGAGCGATGGTCATCAGGCCGTGAACCTCTAGGCGGTTCAGGGCATTGAGTTGCAGCAACTCGGCCAACAAGCGATCGGGGTTCCATCCGAATTTCGAGGACTCACCCGCGACATTGACCTCAAGCAGGATGGGCAAGGAGCGAGCCTGTTTGATGGCTTGTTTTTGGAGTTCCTCGGCCAGTGCAAGCGAGTCCACCCCCTGTACGACCTGGAACAGGCTGACGGCATCGCGTGATTTGTTGGATTGCAGGTGTCCGATGAAATGCCACTCCAATTGGCCGGGGCACAGAGGGATCTTCACCTTGGCCTCTTGAATCCGATTCTCTCCGAACAGGGTCAGTCCGGCCGAGGCTGCCTCGGCTACCCGCTCAGGCGGTTGGTTCTTGCTCACCGCCATGAGTCGGACTGAGTCCGGTTGGCGACCGGAACGTTCGCAAGCCTGGTCGATGCGGCTGCGAATGCGGGTGAGGTTTTCCTGAAGTTCGGACACGCCGCAAGGCTACATCAGAACTGGTTTCTGCAGGATTAGATTTGTGGGAAAACCGAGGCCTCCGAGGCTAGCTTGTCTCGCCTTGAACGGGTGGGGGATAACGGGTGGCGATTGGGCCAACAGGGCTTGGAAAGCCGCAGACCTAGTTGACGATGGCTGGCAGCGCGGACATGGACGCGATTGGGCAACGCCCGCCGCTCAAGGGTAAGGTGCGCACTCCGTGGCTTTTCGTGTGGAACAGTGCAGCATCGGGCACGGCTCCCCTCACCAACTGGCTTCGGAAGGGGTCGGTGCTGGGATAGAGGCAAGCAAAAGCCATGGCCGTCAGCAATTGCTCGATGGGATCGGCCGGGACCAAGCCTTGAGTGTCGACGATCTCTAACTGTTCCTCGAAGGTTTTGTTTCGGGTGCCCTTGACGATAAAATAAATTGGAATCTTGCGAGGCTGCTCAATGTTTCGCTTGCTAACACTTTCCAATTTCATCAGCCACGGCAGGTCGGCCAAGTCCATTGCGTCTCGATGTAGAGAGGTAAAGCGTTCTCGAAAAAGGCAATTCAATGAGTCGATGGCTTCGAAGTCGCTGATACCCTCGAGGATTTTCACGTAAAAATAATCCGGCGTCAGTTTCGCGGTATCGAGAATGGCTAGGGCCTTTTCGAACCGTTCATTTCGGACCGCCGGATCCAGGGGGGTTTCTAGGATCTTTTGACGAGCGCGTTCAGAGAGTCCTTGAAGGTTCAGGGGCGGAACATCTTCAACCAGATGACTGATCAGTTCGACCTTGGCAACGGGCTTGAGTGCCGATGCAGCCGCGTAAACGGATCTGAGCGAGCTGATTTCTGGTGTGTTGTCGGACATGTCAGCGAGACGGGGAACCGGATGCGTTGAACGTCGTTAGGGGGTCATGGAAGCACAGATTGTAGATTTAAAATCATGCACCGACGGAATTTGGGCCCTACAGGCTTGATAGTCCTTCATTCGCCGATGTTTTGACCTCAAGAGACATTCTGATTGGTATAATCGGCGTTCCAGTGACGTCCCTTGAAGATTTTTTGAAGGTTTTTCCAAAAACAAATACGACTCGTTGAGGCTTGATGGATTTGTCAGCCCGAAGGGTCTTGCCCAGACTCATTCTATGGAAAATTTGTCGGCTGACGTGGTGGTGCTGGGCGGCGGCAGCGCGGGATATGCCGCGGCCAGGACCTTGGCGAGCCAAGGCGCCAAGACTCTTGTGATCGATGGGGCCCCGGAATTGGGGGGCTTGTGCATCTTGAAAGGGTGTATGCCTACAAAGGCCTTATTGCATGCGGCCGAATTGCGCCATGGGATCTTGGAAGGTGAGCCTTGGGGCATCACGACTGAGCACGTTCAAGTGGATCCCAAGAGGGTCTTTGCCAGGAAGGATGCCTTAATTGCTGATTTCGCCGGCTACCGGCGTCAGCAACTGGAGGACGGTCGATTCGGGTTGCTCCGCTCCCAGGCGCGGTTCGAGGAGGCGGGATCGCTCCGATTGGAGGACGGTCGGTGTGTTCAATTCGGTCATGCGGTGGTGGCCACAGGATCGACCGTCGCCCCGACGTCTCTGCCTGGATTGGAAGCCGCCGGCTACCTGACCAGTGACAGCGCGTTGGCCGAGGCCCGGATTCCTGAGTCTCTGGTGGTTCTCGGTGGTGGCGCTGTGGCCCTCGAATTTGCGCAGTTTTATTCGCGTCTAGGCAGTCGAGTGACCGTCATCCAACGCGCTCCTCAGTTGCTGTCGGGATTCGATACCGATGTCGCGGGCGAGTTAGAGAAGGCATTCCGCAGGGAGGGTATTGAGGTGTTTACGGGCACCGTGTTGGATCGGGTGGAACGCATAGGATCCCTGAAGCGGGTCTGGTTCCATCACGGCGGCCAGGAGCGTTCCGTCGAAGCGGTCGAGATTTTCCTTGGGTTGGGCCGGGTTCCCAATACCGCACACCTGGGATTGGAGGCGATTGGAGTGACGTTGGAGCGGGGCCGGATTAGGACCGATCCGCAGCAGCGTTCTTCCCGGGCGGAGGTGTTTGCGGCGGGGGACTGCTGCGGCCCCCACGAAGTAGTTCACTTGGCCGTACAGCAAGGAGAAGTGGCCGCCCACAATATCCTGAACCCAAGTCGTCTTCGGGCGATGGATTATCGGTTGTTGCTCTCAGTGGTCTTCACGTCGCCTCAGGTGGCCCAGGTGGGTCTTTCGGAGCGGGAGGCCCAGAGTCGGGGCATCGACTATCGATCCGAGAGCTACCCCTTCAACGATCACGGAAAATCCATAATCTTGGGAGCACAGGAAGGTCTTGTGAAAGTGCTAGCCCATCCTGTCACCGGAGAGGTGATCGGGGCTGCTTGTGTGGGACCTCAGGCCGGGGAATTAATCCACGAGCCTACGGTCGTCATGGCGGCCCGGATGACTGCGGCCCAATGGGCTGCTGTGCCGCACTATCATCCAACTCTGGCTGAGATATGGACTTATCCGGCCGAATCGTTGGCCGAGTTCTCCACCGCTCAGTCGTAACGAAGCACTGAGGAGGAAAGTGATGGCGGGGCGGAAGAAGACAAAGCCAGCAAAACCGATCCGACTGCGTCGCTCTGCCATGCGCCAGTGAAGTTTTACTCAGTAGTCCGACGACTCAGAACGCGGGGCGTTCGGACCGATGCGGAGGTGATGTCGGAGCGCTTCTGTGAAGGCGCAAACAAACAGCATTCCCGACATCATCCCCGCGGTCATGCCGCCGTAAGCAATTAGAAATTGCCACGGATGTCCGGGCCCTGCCCAGCGCAGCACCAGCGAAGCACCCCAGTTCATGCCGCCTGCCATTGACAGGGCGAGCGCCGTGGCGATGGCGATACGGATGCTGTTTTTGGGCCACGGAAGGATCGCTCCTCGCATGAAGAATAATCCGCTCACCAGCATCGCCCCGGTCATCCAAGGAATGCCGGCGCCCCAGCTGAAGAACCGGTGACCGGAGCAACAGAGGCAAACTCCTTTCCGCATGACTGGACCGAAGCCGGCATCGGCCCACCAACCCACGAGCATGGCCAGATTAGAAGGCCCGAGCATGCCCCAGACCATGGGACTCCAGTTCGTGGGACGAGGCCCCAAACCGCCAACTCCTGGGGAGAAGCGAGTTCGCTCGGATGCCCACGCTCCCAAGGCCCCGAGGGCCACAACCAGTGCTGCCGGACCTGTTGCCAAGTCCCCCAAGCCGATTAAGAGCGGGGCCTGCAAAAACAGGCTCATGCGGAGGGCCCATCGCTTCCACCAGGTGGGATATTCGGGAGACGGTCGAGCCTCTGGGTGGCACGAACCTGCTCGCCAGGCTCGCCAACTAACGACCGCACTGCTGCCGGTCATGAGGAGGGCGGCCACCACGGGATGCAGATAGCCGGTGGCGGCTAAGAGCATGCCGATTCCATTGTAGACGACCGCAAACCGTAGGTTTTTTTGAATCGAATCCCGAACACCTCGGGCCAGAAACACGGCCTCTGGAATTTCACGGAGATTACCTCCGCACAGAACAATATCTGCAGTGGCGGTGGCCAGCGGAGCCCCTTCCAGTAGGCCGATGCCGACCTCGGCGGCGGCGAGGGCTGGACCGTCATTGATCCCGTCGCCAATGAAGACAACACGATACCCCTCGGCTTGCCATTGCTGGATTTGCTCCACTTTTTCTGTCGGGGTCAGGCCGGCCTTGAGTTGTCCCGCCGTCGTCAAATCGGCCAACAGTTCTTGGGTCCGTGCAGGGTGGTCGCCCGAGAGCACACGGGAGGTTACTCCCAGTCGATTTAAGTCTTCGAAGGTGGCTGTGGCGGAGGATCTGAGTCGCTCCCGGACCAAAGCGACAGCCACAGGTTTACCCGAGGCGGAGATCCAAACCTTGCTGCCAGTCCCCTGAAGGCGCGCTTCTAGCGCGTCGTCGTTTTGTTCTTCCCAGGCCCAATCCTTGCAGCCGATGCGCACGAGCATAGCTCCTTCTGAAGCGGTGCAGACGCTGGATTGAACCCCGCGGGCCGGAACCACTTGGAAGCTCTCAATCGTAAATTTTAGTGCCGCGTCAGGCTCTCGACCGTGGAAAGCCTGCGCGGCGGGATGGTGGCTCCTAGACTGCACCGCACCGATGATGGAAAGCCACCGGTTCCGGTCGGCGATTTCCCCGGCGGTGACCACATCCACCAGACTCATTTTGGCTTCGGTCAATGTTCCGGTCTTGTCGAAGGCCGCGAGACTCACCGATGCCAGGCGTTCCAAGGCGGAGGCATTTCGGACAATGACCCCTCGCGCGGCGAGTGTGGCCATGCCCTGCCAAAGTCCTAGTGGAGTGGCCAGCCCGAGGGCACAGGGACAGGCGACCAGCAGTACCGAGAGTCCGTTGAAAATCCCTGTCTCCCATCGGCCTTGCAGACCGCTCCAGAACAACGCGCCCAATGCGGTGAGGATCACGACCGGAAGGAACTTTTGAGCCAAGCGGTCGGCCTGACTTTGGGCCTCACTGGAAGCCAGAGTGGCTCGAGATTCCTCCACCCGTCGGATCAGGGCATCAATCCCTCGGGTCTGGCCTGCGGTTCTGCTCTCAACGATGAGTTCGGCCTCTTCGCTGAAGCCGCCTGCCATCACAGGATCCCCCACCCGTCGAACAACCGGTTCGGGTTCGCCGGTGAGCGGTGTCTCTCGTACGAAACCTTCGCCCTGGATGACCACCCCATCGACAGGGATGGGTTCTCCGGGCAGCACTCGTATCCGGTCGCCCACGCCGATTTCCTGAATGGCCACCCGAGCGTCCGGTGGTCCGATGCGCCGGGCGGTGGCGAAGGTGTCGCTGAGACGTCGAGTCTCCGAGAGGGCTTGTTCTCGCGCGCGGGCCGTGAGTGCCTTGCTTGCGCTGTAGACTGTGAGGAGTACGGCCACCACTTCATAGTACACTGGCCCGCTCCCACTGAGGCTCGACATCAACGAGGCCCCGAAGGCCCCCAGGGCCCCCGAAACGAACAGCAACTCTAGGCCGAAGGTGCGGCGGCAGGCGCAATCCCAGGTGGCGCGGAGCAGGGGGAGGCCGAGCAGTCCCAAGACAATGACCGTCAGGACAATGAGCAACGCATGCAGCCCGTTTCGCGAGGTTCCCTCGGGCTCGGACAAATTCAGAGCGAAGCCGATCAACATGGCTTGGCTGGCGATCACCGCACCCAGGACGATGCGAAAGAGGACCCTACCTCCGGAAGAGTCGGGGGCGGCGGTGTTTCTTGGTCGTTCTCCCAAGAGACGGCATCCGTAGCAGCAAAATTGCTCCGACGGCCCCTCGGAAGACTTGGGTCGAGGCAGCGGGCCCTGACAATGTGCGCATCCGGTAAAAGCCTCGGAGGAGTCGGAGAGGAGGTCGGCTTTGGACATGGCGGGGAGCCCCTTATTCTGCAGAGCCACCGATGGAGGACTGTCGATGGTTGAGCGTCAGCGACCCGATCAACACGCTTCGGAGGAGGTCGGATTTCTGGTCAGCCGCAGCCAATTCCTCGTCGATCCGCCCGGGTGCGTCCACCCAGAGTTCGGTTTGCTGCCGTAAAATCCGAACGGAAACTCCGGTGACTTGTTGCAGATGGCGACGGTCCAGCCCATCGGCGGTCCGAAGGGAGGCGGCCAGCCAACCCACCCGCGAACGGTCGGCTGCGGACAGTTTCTTCAAATCCTCGTGGTCTGGCTTGGGTAGGGCCTTTCGGTGATAGCGGGCCACGGCCGCCACACAAAGCACCTCCGTGGGGGTTAGCGTTTTCCACGGAAACTCCCGGATGAGAAGGGCCGAGGCTTTGTGGTGCCCCCGACCGTCCGGATCAGATACAGACCAACCAATGTCGTGCAGCAGCGCCGCGCACTCTAACAGTCGTCGTTCATTGGTGCCGTATCCATGGAGGGGACGTAGCCCTTCGAAGAGCGCCAATGCCAGGAGGGCGACCTGTCTTGGATGCTTGGGCTCGGTCTCATGTCGATCGAGGAGGATCTCGGTTTCGTCAGACAATGAATAGGCAGTGGGAATCATACCCTCAGGGCTCCATGGAATCCGAGTCGGGTGCCCTTGTCGCCCCCAGATTGCGATCGGATGCTTTTGCACTTCCGAAGGGGCCGATTCGTCCCGATTCTTGGGGGCAATGGAAACACCAGACCAGTTGCGTGAACTTTTTCGGATGCAGAGAGCCTTGAACGCTCGCATTGGGGTTCATACCGATGCCATGAGCGAGGCTGAGAAGACCCAGTGGATCTTGAATTACTGCCGGGCCATGTCTCAGGAGTTGGCCGAATTGACCGACAGTGTTCCCTGGAAATGGTGGGCCAAGTACCAGAAGTTTGATGAGCAGAACGCTCGGGTCGAGGTAGTGGACTGCCTGCATTTCCTCATTAGCATGGCGCAGGTGCTGGGAATGAGTGCCGATGATGTTTTTAGCGCCTACCTCAAGAAGAACGAGGTGAACCTCAAGCGCCAGGATTCAGGATATCAGGCCAAAGATGCCGAGGATTCCCGTCACATCTAAGATTCGAGATTCTCAGCCGGATTGCTGAAAGGTGGGTGGGGACAAGGAACGCACGCTGTGGCAGTCCATTGATGGAGTTCGACCCAGTGCCTGAGCAATGCCCAGCCTGTCTCCTCGTTCATCACCCCTCCACTGAAAGGAACCGATGCCTCTGTCGAAACCCCGTTTGATTCAAGAACTCATTGGCCGCATTCCGCCCAGTCAGCGCGCTGACGTGGCGGGCGTGCTCATCCCGGAAGTCGACCTTCAGAAGCGTATCGCCTTGATGGGTAGGGCCATTGCGAGGAACTACCAGGGCAAGGAAGTGATTCTGGTTTCGCTGCTCAGTGGTGCCGTTGTATTCCTCGCCGATTTGCTGCGCCGGTTGGACTTTTCGCTGCGCGTGGATTTTCTGGGGGTCTCCAGTTACGGATCGGGCACTGAACCGGGGAACCTCGTCTTCAACAAGGAACTCAAACTTGATGTCCGTGGTGCCCACGTCTTGGTGGTCGACGACATTCTGGACACGGGCAAAACCCTCCGCGCCGTGACCGAGAAGATTTTGGCCCTCAAGCCAGCGTCTATCCGAACGTGCGTACTGCTCGACAAGAAGGAGCGGCGTATAGGCAACTTTGAGGCCGACTATGTCGGCTTCCGGATCCCGAATTGGTTCGTTGTTGGGTATGGGCTGGATTTCGCAGAACGGTATCGCAACCTGCCCTACGTGGGCGTGCTCAAGCCTGAAGTGTATGCCCCAAAGGAGACCCCGGTTCGCAAGGCCTCGCGATGACAATCCCGGTAACATTCTGGTCCTACTTTGCGGAGTTGGCTGGTTGCTCGGAAACCGTCGTCACCGTGTCTGAGTCCTCCACGGTCGATGAGCTTCTGGCGGACCTTTACCAAGCCCATCCCGCGTTGTCCGAACTGCGCCGATCGACTTTGATTGCTGTGGGAGTCGAGTATCAGGATGGGGAGTATGTTCTGAAACCCGGCGATCACGTATCGTTGTTCCCTCCCGTCCAAGGCGGATGAAACGTTTTCTCTCCATTACTGCCGATCCGATCGATGAAGCGGGCCTCGTGGCAAACCGGACCCTCTCATCCGGTATGGGGGCTGCCGTCTACTTCTCGGGCGTCGTCCGCGGCCAAGAGGGAGCCGATGCGATTGTGGCTTTAGATTACAGTTGTTTCGTTTCTATGGCTGAGCACCAGTTCCATCGACTTTTCGACCGGCTGGCAGAGAGAGGTTCTGTCGAATCCGTGCGATTGGTTCATCGCATCGGCCGGGTGGCGGTGGGTGAGTCGTCCCTTTGGATCGAAGTGGTTTCAGCCCATCGGGCTGAGGCCTTTGGCGCATGCCAGTGGGTCATCGACGAGATGAAGCAAGTGGTGCCGATCTGGAAAACCCCGGTGACGGCCGCACAGGCCTCGAGTCCGTTAAATCCGAACCCAACTTCCTGATCGACTCGAGCGCAGCACCGCCTCGCAGAGCCGGACTTCGTGATGTCCATCCTGGGCGGTCGCGAAGAGCAGCGGGGTTTGTCGCCCGCTGGCGATGTGCTCATAGACAGCCCGGTACTGCATCTTGTGGCTGTCGGGAAATCCCTCAGGATGTCCGCCTGGAGTATCCGTGAAGCCGGCTACATCTTCTAGGAAACCGGGTGTTCCCCGCTGGAGAATCTCGTTGGGTCCGTCGCGACGTCCGATGAGGATTTCATTGGGTTGCTGAAAGTCCCAGCGGGCGCTGCCACGAGTGCCATAGATTCCGAGAGACAGGCTGCATTTCCATCCGGCAGCCACCTGCGAGATCGAGGCGTTGGCGTGCACGTCTTCTGCAAAGCCATGGTCGGATTTTCCGAAACGCAGCAGGACGCTGCCGAAGTCCTCGGTGTCCACCGGATAGGGAATCTTCGAAGCCGGGTCCGGGGTGGCGAAGGTCTTCAGTGCCCCCGGTGGACGGAACCGAGTTTTGTGGAAGGTCTCCAAGTGCGCAAAGACGCGTTCGGCTCGACTTCCCAAGATGAAGGAAACCGCATCGATCCAGTGGGTTCCAATGTCGCCGACTGCCCGCAGCTTGCCGCCCTCGGAGGCGAGCACTCGCCAGTTGTAGTCCGTGTCATGAAGCAGCCAATCTTGGAAGAAGTGCCCTTGGACATGAATGATTCGGCCGAGGTCGCCGCGTGCGACCATGGCCCGCAGTTGAAGGATGGCCGGGAAGAATCGGCACATGTAGTTCACGGCGAACACCGGTGCGTTGGGTTTTTGGACCGCTGCAACCACACGAGCCGTCTCCCGGGAGTTCATTCCCAGCGGTTTCTCGCAGACGACGTGCTTGCCCGCCCGCAGGGCCTTGAGCGACTGCGCAACATGCGCCTTGTTGGGGGAGGTGATGTGGATGACGTCGACGTTCAAAGAACGAACCAGTGAATCGACGTCATAGTCTCCATAGACCTCCGGGATGCCCCATCGATCTGCGCACTCTCGGGCCGAGGCGGTGGATCCGCAGACGGCGGTGACCTGAACGCCCAGGCGCTTGAGAGCTTCAATGTGGACGGGCCCGATAAAGCCAGTGCCGATGACGCCGGCGCGAAGGTGGTGCAGGGGGATCATGGGGTTTTCCAGAGATCGTTTTTGGTTTTGCAGTTTGCCGGGTGGGCCTCCGGGTCTAGGTGCACAGAGGAACACCCTGGTGAGTCACAACAAGGAGTCCGGGGAACCGGTCCAGCGTGTCTGCAAGAAAGAGTGCAGGGAAGCATGGAGCCGGGGCGCTGAGGGGAAAAACGGGCGATGCGGTCTGGGAACTTCCGCGCAGACAATTTTTGCACGAGGATGTGCGACTGACAAATTAGTGATTGTCCGTACGCCGAACGCGGACTCCACATAAGAAAATCTCGCCGATAAGGCGCAGTCGAGCAGGAGGTGATTCCAAAGATGATTGATTCCAATGCTACTAATATACATTTGACCGCCTTCGATGGGTTGCTATAACTCATCAGTCCGCTTAAAACATGCAGTGTCGGCGTCACGTTGACGGTTTGTGGAGGTCGCTCAGTTAAGTCCCCGCAATTGAAGTCTGCTGGTGCAGTTTCCCTCACTCGGTTGAAGAGCGGCCAAAAGTCGTATGGATAACAATTCCCGTTTGTTCGTGGGAAACCTGTCCTACCAGACGCAGGAACGTGACCTCCAAGATCACTTTTCGGCGTCCGGTGTGGTTACTAATGTCAACCTGATGCTCGATCGCGTGACTGGAAAGTCCCGTGGTTTTGCCTTCGTCGAGTTCTCGACGGCGGACGAAGCCAATCGTGCTGTGGAATTGTTCCACGGCAAAGATCTGGGTGGTCGTGCGTTGACCGTCAACATTGCCCGTCCCCGTGAAGAGCGCGCCCCCGGTGGCGGCGGCGGCGGCGGCGGCGGTTCGGTGCTGTCCTCGGTGCTGGAGCTGGCGCTGGCGGTGCTGTCCCCCGGGCCGTCGCAGTGCGCGGAGAGGGAGTGCGTGCGCGCCGCGCTGCACCTGCTGGACGCGGTGACCACGGCGGTGGTGCTGCCCTCGCCCTCGCCCTCG
>SYMJ01000190.1 GCA_005805505.1 Verrucomicrobiales bacterium
CAGGAGAATCTTTGCGATGACCTCCTCTTTCTTAATGGCGCGTATGCGGAGTCGATCGTCTTGCCGGCCCGGATCGTGGCGAAGAATTTGGTGCGGTTGCGTCCAGAGACTTCCTTCGAGGCCGCGGCACTGACCGAACCCCTGGCCTGCGTGGTTCAGGGCATTCAGGATCTTCGATTGAAGTCTCAAGAACGGGTGCTGGTCATGGGTGCGGGTCCCATCGGGTTGTTTGCTATCGCTCTGGCCGTGGAAGCCGGGTGTGCCGTGACGGTGGCAGGTCGCGGTGAAGCTCGCCTGGCTCTGGCGCGGCGGCTCGGGGCTTCGAGCGTGGTGGACATGGAGGGCCGGGAGGATTTAGAGGCGGCGATCCGGGCCGCGGAGCCGTTCACTGCGTTCGATGCGGTCTTTGAGGCGGTGGGCAAGCCGACGGCCTGGGAAGCGGCGACCCGATTGGTGCGCAAGGGCGGGCGGGTGAATTTCTTTGGCGGTTGTCCGGCGGGTACTTCGGTCACGCTCGACACCGGTTTATTGCACTATTCCAACCTCACGCTGCTGGCCAGCTTTCACCATACTCCCCGATCCATCCGCGCCGCTCTGGATTTGATCGAGCGAGGCGTGATTCGGGTGGGGGACTTTGTCGATGGCGAGGCTTCGTTGGACGAGTTGCCTGAACTCTTTCGTTCCATGGCCCAGGGAAATCGGGCGGTAAAGACATGCATACGTCCCGATCGATGACCCGACAGACCTCAGATTGGTGATCGCCTCAACGGCCTGTTCGACGTATTCCCTCCGGCCCATGCATCCGATGGCTGTCATTCTATTGTGGATCTTCATCGCCCTCCTGGTCGCCGGCGGGCTTATGGGGTTCCTGAAGGCTAAGTCCAAGGCTTCCCTCATCGCGTCGATGGGCTCAGCGATTCCGTTGGCGCTGGTGGCCCTGGGTCGATTGCCAGGAACGGTCGCCGTCGGGGTCCTCATCGTGCTTCAGGCGGTGTTCTTCATGCGTTTGCGGAAGACCGGCAAGTTCATGCCTTCAGGGATGCTTCTGGGAGTGTCGGTTCTCATGGAGGCCGTCATGATCTATTTCGTTTTCATCGCAAAACGCTGACCCGCCGTGCCTGATAACGGTCTTCCCATCTGGCGGCTCCATGCCGACCTGATCCGCACGCTCACCGAGGGTAACCAACTGGTGCTGGTCGCCGCCACGGGATCGGGCAAGACCACCCAGGTGCCTCAGATGATCCTGGATGCAGGCCTTGTTCCGGAGGGTCAGCAAATCGTTGTACTGCAGCCGCGGAGGGTAGCGGCACGAACTGTGGCCACTCGGGTGGCTTGGGAACGGCAAGTTCGGCTTGGAGCAGAGGTGGGTTACCAGGTGCGGTTCGAGGACCGGATCGGCGACGCGACCCGAATTGCCTTTGTTACCGAGGGAATCCTTTTGCGATGGATTCAGGATGACCCGCGGCTCAGCCAGATCGGTGTGCTGATCTTCGATGAGTTCCACGAGCGCAATTTACTGAGCGATGTGGCGTTGGCGCTGGCCAAGCGACTTCAGGCCACCGAGAGGCCGGACCTACGTCTGGTGGTGATGTCCGCTACGCTGGAGGCTGAACCGGTGGCTCGGTATTTGGCGGCCTCGGTTTCGGTGCCCGCCCCCGTGACGGGACAGGAGGGCAGCGATTTGCCTCCCGGCGGGATTGCTCCGGCTTCAGCCCCAATCTTGGTTTCGGAGGGGCGGACATTTCCGGTGGAAATGCAGTGGCTCGACTACGGCGACAGTCGGCCGGTCCATGAATTGGCCGCTGACAAGGTGGAGCGTATTGTCGAGGCCGGCTGGGAGGGGGACATTTTGGTGTTCATGCCCGGCAAGGGCGAGATTCAGGCTGCTTTGGGGGCCTTGGCGGCAGCCCGCCTGGGTGAGCGGGTATCGCTGATCCCGCTTCACGGCGAACTGGGCCCCGACGATCAGGATCGGGCGTTCCAACCCAGTCCGCTGCGTAAGATCGTGGTCTCTACCAACGTGGCGGAAACCTCGGTGACCATTGATGGGATCCGTCACGTGGTCGATGGCGGTTTGGCGCGGATGGCTCGTTACGATGCCGAGCGAGGAATCCAGACGCTGATGGTCGAAGAAATTAGTCGGGCCTCGGCCGACCAGAGGGCGGGGCGAGCCGGGCGCACCGCGCCGGGTACGTGCTGGCGGCTGTGGACCGAAAGCGGGCATCGCAATCGCCCCGCCCGCAACACCCCGGAAATCCAGCGAGCAGATCTGGCCGAGGTGGTTCTGCTCCTCCATTCGTTGGGTGTGCGCCAGGCAGCCACCTTCGATTGGTTGGACGCACCCGATAAGGCTGCCGTCCTTCGGGCCGAGCGATTGCTGCACATCTTGGGGGCGCTCGAAGAGGGGCGTGGAGCGGAGAGCTCCGGCTCTGACCTCACGCCGGTGGGGCGTCAAATGCTCCGCCTGCCGATGCACCCACGCTTCGCTCGCTTACTGGTCGAGGCCTCGCGCCGCGGTTGTGTGCCAGCGGCCTGTCTTTGCGCCGCGTTGGTCAGCGGTCGCGACCTGCTCATGCGGGTTAATCGGGAGGACCCTTCTTCGGCCGATGCCCGGGAGTTGTTCGAGGGCAGCACTCAGAGCGACTTCCACACGCTGCTTCGGGCGCATCAGTATGCCCGCAACGCACACTTCTCACTGGAGGCCTGTCGCCGGCATGGCATTCACGCCCAGACGGCCCGGCAGGTGGAGGACACGTTTCAGCAACTGGTGCGCATTGCCGAGCGCGAGAAGATGGTGACTCGCGATTCCGGGGCGGCCCCGGCCGAGGTCGGGGATGAGGGGTTGCTCAAGTCCCTCTGTGCCGGATTCGTAGACCAAGTGTGCGTTCGGAAGGACTCCGGATCGCTGGACTGTCTCCTCACCGAAGGGCGCACCGGCAGTCTGATGCGCGAGTCGGTGGTGCAGCAGGCGGAGTTGATGGTCGTGGGCAGCATTCGAGAAGTGTCCGGTCGCAGTGGGGGTGTTCTCACCCTCCTGGGATTGGCCACGGCCGTGAAGTCGGAGTGGTTGCGCGAGCTCTTTCCGCAGCACTTTCATACCTCGGTAGAGCATGTGTTTGACCGGCTTCACAAGCGGGTTTCGCCCGTGCGGCGCATTTGCTTCCTAGACCTGGTGGTGGCTACGGAGCACCAACGGGAGTCCGACCCCGAGCAGTCCGGACGCTGTTTGGCAGAGGCCTTCGCCCGTGGTGGATTTGATCTCCCTCAACTGGATCACGAACTCAAGCAGTTCATAGCCCGGGTAAATCTGATAGCTCGAGCCTTGCCGCAGTTGGAATTTCCAGCCTTAGACGGCGCTGCGCTCGTGGCTGCGCTAGATCGCGCTTTTCGGGGGTTAACTCTGGTGAAGCAGGCTCAAGCAGCTTCGCTCAAGGAGGCGTTCCGTGCCCATCTGGCCCCCGAACAAATCGCCTGGCTGGACGAACTCATGCCCGTGTACCTGCCTTGGCTAGAAGGCCGTCGCCTCAAGCTCACCTATGTGGAGCCGGATCCTGAGGCTGAGGCCGACGAGATCTCGGGTCCAGAAGCTCAGGTCAAGTTGACCGAATGCTTCCAACTCAAGATGCACCCGATGGTCGGTGAAGACGCCATCCCGGTTCGCTTGGCTCTGCAAGCACCGGACGGCAAGCGACTGGAAGTGGTCTCGGATTTTCCGCGTTGGCGGGAAGTATCCTACCCCAAGCTGCGTGCCCAAATCCGCACCAAGTATCCGGGCTTTGTCTGGCCCTGAGGCAGAGAATGCCGAAGCAGCAAGTGCTCAGACCGTGGCGCGGCGGTGAACCTTGTGGATGGCCGCCTGGTCGGTGGGCTTGATGATGATCTCATCGATGTTCACGTGCGGAGGTCGTGAGGCCATCCAGACGAGCGTTTCTGCGATGTCCTGTGCTACGAGGGGTTCCACCCCTCGGTACACCTGCCCAGCCCGGATGGTATCCCCGCGGAAGCGGACGTCGGAGAATTCCGTCAGAGCCATGCCCGGATCGAGGGAGCCCACGCGGATGCCTGTGCCATTGAGTTCGAGACGCAGCGCCTGCGTGATGCTGCGCTCGGCAGCCTTCACTCCGCAGTAAATGGATCCGCCCTCATAGGCCTGATGGCCGGCGATGGATCCGATGTTGAGGATACTGGATCCCTGGTGGTGCGGGATCATTGGAAGAACTGCGCGGGTGACTCGTGCTAGTCCCAAAAAATTGGATTGAACCATGGCCTCCCAGTCTTCATCGCGCCCGGTCGCTACGGTGTCTAATCCATGGGCCCCGCCGGCGTTGTTGATGAGCACATCCACCTGCGGTGTGAGGGTTTGCATCCATTGGGTGAACGCAGTCACTGAGCCCGTGGAGGCCACATCGAGTTCGTGGAACTCAGCCAAAACTCCAAGCGTGCGGCAGGCCGAGGCCACCTGGGCCAAGCGATCCTGACGACGAGCCCCCAGGACCAGTCGGCAACCCGCCCGGGCAAACGCTTCGGCGGCCGCGGCCCCGAATCCGCTCGAAGCACCGGTGATTAATACCCATCGGTCGGTCAACTGCATCTCCGACCGTAGGTGGTGTGCCTGCCAGGCGACAACTCTTCGATCCTCCCCCCGAGCTTCATTGGGTCACCGTTGGTTTTGGCGTAGGGCGCATGGGGCTGGCGGCATGGCTTTCGAATGATGGACGGAGCCTTGGGGCAAAGGGCCCAAGTTCTTTTTGGGTGGGGAATAGTACCCAGAGTTTGGGTGAATCGATTGGGAGAAAGGACGGGGTGTTCGAAAGCCGGCAGAGAGTTGGTTTCAGTCAGGCTCCCGACTGGCCGTTGAAATAAATCAATGCGGCCTCGGTGGAGTCTTAGTGGGGTTTAATAAAAACGACCGTTTTCAGCCGTCGTGAGGCCGTGTTTTCTGGGGAAAATCTTTTCACGCCGGAGTTTTGCAGGGCTCCGCACCGCAGACTCACTGCCGTACCCAAGAGCGGTTCCGGCTGAAATTTCCAAAGCTCTTAGTATTGGCATAATCCTTGCAGGCCCAATTGGGTGGGTTTGGGTCAGCGTAGCTTCATAATGATCCGATCGGGAAACCTACGAGCGAAACTCTCCGCGTGAATGTTGCCATCCATCTGAGGTTTGGGGAGCAGGCTTGGACTTCCAAGTCGGAGTTCAAGTCTGAGTCCAAGTCTGAGTCCAAGTCTGAGTTTAAGTCCCAAGCTGAGCTCAAATCTGAGCGCAAGTTCGAATCTGAATCTGAATCCGAGTCTAAGTCTAAATCCGAACCAACACAGGCTCCGGAAGCCTTCTCCGATACAGAGATTATTCGCAGGGTGCTGGCGGGCGAAACTGAAAGATTTGGAGTGCTGGTTACCCGTCACCAAACCCGATTATTTGCTTTGGCGCGTCGCTATTTGCGTCGGGAAGAAGACGTTGCCGATTTGGTTCAAGACGTCTTGGTGAAGGCCTTCTCCCGATTGGATTCTTGGCGAGGCCAGGCTCCTTTCGAACATTGGTTGATGCGCATGGCCACGCGCGCCTGTTTGGATGCATTGCGCAGTCAACGACGTCAGCGCGAAGACAGTCTTAGTGACCTTTCAGCCGAGGAAAACGAGTGGCTCGACCGTCACGCCGCCAGTCCGGATCAAGGGGATCATCACGCGGAGGCGGCTCGATCCTTGGTGCGCAAGGTCTTTGAGCAACTGAGTCCGGCCCATCGATTGGTGCTGACCCTTCTCGAATTGGAAGACCGATCCGTGAAGGAGATTTCCTTGATCACAGGATGGTCGCAGACCTTGGTTAAGGTGCGGGCTTTTCGGGCCCGCGCCGAAATGAAGCGAGTCTTATCTCGTCTGCAGACGGACACCTTTCTTTAGAGGTGCGGTCCTGAGTTTCCGTTAATGATGCCGAGGAGCCTCGCGGACGGAGAGCGGTAATAGGAGGCTTTAGGTCGAGGGAATGGCTTTCGAGGTATTCTTCACCCAATGTCGATGGGCGATGGGCGATGGGCAATTTGGACTAGTTTCCTGAGTTGGCGGATTCCAGAAGTCCTTTTAGGGTAACCCAGTTCCACCGTTCAGCGTCTGCCACAGAGTTACCGTCGATGAATCGCAATATCCTCTACCAGACGTTGATCCGTGCGGCCCGCACCGAGAAGGTTGAGCAGGCGGTGCCACCGGGTTTCGAGGCCCGTGTTCTGTCGGCGATCCATCGGTTCGAGCCCAATGAATCCTTGCGGCGGTGGGCTTCGGTTTTTTGGAAAGTGGCCTTCTCCACCACCGGTTTTGCAGCCGCAGTCTGTCTGGTTGCGATGATTCTTTTCGTTGAAGAGGAACGACCCCGCGCGGTGCGGGAGTTGGGTTCCGTGGCTGAAGCAATCCATGGGGCCGGTGACGAAATTGCCTCGGTCCTCATTGAGGATCTCGAAGAGGGAGAATCTTGGTGAACACCACGCGGATTGTTCTCGCAGCCTTGGTGATCTTTGCCGCTGGAGTCCTCACGGGCGGGGTGAGCACAGGTTTGGTTGGTCGGAAGCTCCGCGAACGTCCCCGCCGAGAGTCAATTCCCAGCCCGGTTGTAAACCGTTCGTTGATGCCGAACCTGTTGATGCCCCAAGTTACAGGAGGTTCCAATCGGTCTGCAGGGGCGATCCTTAAGCCCCCAGGAAACGCCCAACTGGAAGCGATGGCTCGTTGGACTCGGGAGTTGGATTTGGAGAGCGTACAACAGGAGCAAATCGGGGTCATCTTGAAGAATGCGCAGGCTCGCCTTCGAGACTTGTGGGCTCCGGTGGCTCCGCGCGCCCGAGGTGAAATCGAGGCCGCCCGGAGTGAGATCGAGGGGCTTTTGAGCCCGGATCAGCGGCAGCGTTGGAACGAGGCCCGCCGTCGTCGAGGTGCCGCCAAGCCGGCGGACCCGGTGATTGAAAGCCCTCATCCCGAGAGGGCTCATCCGTAGGGCTTGCCTTAGGGTTTTTTTCGACCCACACCGCTCACCAGATTCTAGGGTTGCCCAGGTCTCGGGGCATCGTATTGCCCAAAG
>SYMJ01000191.1 GCA_005805505.1 Verrucomicrobiales bacterium
CTTGATGGATCCATCGTCCAGCGTGCGGAAGTAAATCGCCGCATCCGGATCGCGGGCGCACGGCAACGTCGGCAAGGCCCCCTCGATGGGTTCGCTCAAGACGTAATGGTGTTCCACCGGGTAAAGCGGCAAATCCACACCGATGGCCAAACCGAGTTGACGGGCCCACATGCCGCAGGCGAGCACGACCCATTCAGCGCGGATTTCCTGCCCACTTTCCAAGCGCACCCCGGTGACCCGCTGGCGTCCATGTGGACCGGGCACTTTCAGCAGCGAGGCCACGCGTGTTCGGTCAAAGAGGGCAGCTCCGTGAGCCATGGCGCCTTTGGCGAGAGCCACTGCGCATTCGCCGGGAATCACCCGCCCGTCTCCCGGCAAATACACCGCGCCCAACACATCCTCCACCTGAATGAGCGGCCAGAGATCTTGAGCTTCCTTGGGACCAATGAGATGGGCCTCGACCCCGAACACCTCCGCCATCGCGGCGGTGCGACGGAGCTGGGTCATGCGCTCCGGGTTGGTCCCGAGTGTCAGGCCGGTGGTGCGAACCCATCCCACGTCATGACCCGTCTCCTCGGCCAACTGGGGATACAGCTGGGCCGAGTATTTGTTGATCTGGGTCATGCTGTTGCTGGCGCGCAACTGACCGATCATGCCGGCCGCATGCCAAGTGGTGCCGCCGCTGAGCAGGCCTTGCTCCAACAACACAACATCCTTCCAGCCCGCCTTGGCTAAATGGTAGGCCACCGAACAGCCCACAATGCCCCCTCCGACACTGACCACGCGGGCGGTGGACGGAGGCGCGGCAAGTGGCAGCGAGAAGATGGATTGAACCGGGGTGTTGCCGACGTGGGTGGTCGTCACGATAGATGAAAGCTTGAGGATGGGGCTGAGGCTCTCAATGCCGAAATTCAATACTCCAGCCACATCCAGCAGACACTCGGCAGACCGAGATTTTCATGGATTCTGATCCGACGGTTGCTAGCGTGTTGTGAGATACCCCTCAGAATTGCAGGAACATGAAGACGACCCATTTCCACCCCGTTGACAGCTCCGGCTCCAGAGCCTTCACCTTGATCGAATTGCTGGTGGTCATCGCCATCATCGCCATCTTGGCCGGGATGCTCTTGCCCGCCTTGGCCACCGCCAAGCAAAAGGCCCAGACGGTCAAGTGCATGAGCAACCAAAGCCAAATCGGCAAGGCCTATTTCATGTACACGGATGACAATCGAGACTCGTATCCGGCGATCAACGACTGGGCCTCGACCGGCGGAAAAAACGGCACCTACGATGTGTTTACCGCGGCGACCAATCGCCCCCTGAACAGTTACGTCGGCAATTCCTACGAGGCCTTCCACTGCCCCTCCGACAAGGGGGACTTTTGGTCGCTGGCAGGACGTGGGGTCAACTGCACCAACGCGTTCATGCAGTACGGTAACAGCTACCTGACTGAGTTCGGCTTCGATTACTACAAGGTCAAGATGGTCTGCGCACCCAAAGGCAACACGGTGATCGTCCCGATCAAGGGCTCAGAAGTCGCCCGTGCTCCCTCCACCAAGATTATCCAAGGCGACTGGATTTGGCATGCCAACCGAGATGTCCTCAAGCCCCGCAGCCAGTGGCACAATTACAAAGGAAAGAACCGCATGATGATGCTTTTCGGGGATTCACACGCCGAATTCTTCAAGTTTCTGCCCACCGCGCAAATGGAAGCACTGGCCAACCAACCTCCCGACCCCAACTTTCTGTGGTGGTAAAACCCTTGGTCTAAGCCTGCACGCTGCAGCTAGGAAAAACGGGAGGGCGTGGCGAATTCTTTGGCAGACAAGGTGCAAGCGAGGAGTGCGCCGGTGGGCGGCCCAGAACGAGCGAACAACCGCGCTATTACCTAAAAACAGCAATCAGACCGACCAATTTAATAGAAGTCGGTCCCAATCAGCGAGTGGTTCGTGAGGGGTTAATTAAAAATATAATCTAAAGTGGTAAGAAACGGTTGAACTTCGACTCATTGAGCGTGTCACTCGGTTCAGAGGGATGCCGTTGGCTGTTTACGTTAATTTCCCTTCGCGGCACCGTTTGTCTCCATCCCGGCATTTATTGTGCTACGAGGGCAATTCCCATGAAAGTCGATCCCAGCCAACATCCTCGCGAAGCCTCCCCATCGCCAGTGGGTCCAGTCTGGCTTTACCGGATGTTTCATGAGCCCACGACCACCAGTTATCAGGTCGTTCACACCATCCTGAATCTGGTCATCTTCGTGGCTGCAATCACCGGTGCACTGGAGACCGTGGATTCGATCCAAGATCGCTTCCAAGGATGGTTCTACATCTGCGAGGTGATCATCACCTTCATCTTCACTTTGGAGTACATCGGTCACGTCATGACGATCCGTCGCAAACGTGATTACATTTTCAGCTTCTGGGGGATTATCGATCTGTTAGCCATCCTCCCCACCTACTTGCAAATGGCCAACATTACAGCCCTCAAGTCCACCCGAGTGCTGCGAGTCTTGCGGGTCTTGCGGGTGCTTCGAGTGCTGAAACTGGCCCGCGAGGCCGTGACGCAACTCAAGAGAGACAAGGACGGAAAGCCACGCAGCCCCATGGTGACCAACCTGGTGATTTACTTCTTGGCCCTCTTCTCCGTGGTTATTATCTCCAGCACGCTCATTTACCACGCCGAGTTTACTCATGGCGAATTGGACACCGTCCAACGGACGGGCACCAATTCACTTCGGTTCTCCGCCCAAGACCTCAGCGGTGACCTGACCGGGAGTAAGGTCATTATCAGCGGCGAATCCGGCTTCGACGGCACTTGGGATGTGAAGCTCTGGGATCCGGTAAAAAATATTTTTGAAGTAGCCATTCCGGACGGGGACCTCATTAGCAAAATCCCTGAGACAGCCACCCCCATCCACAACGGCACCAACCCTCAGGAAAAAATTCGCTGGGGCAAAGACACCACCGTGAATGGGGGGCTCTCGAGTTTCAATTCGGTGCCCCAATCCATGTGGTGGTGTGTGGTAACACTCACCACGGTTGGCTACGGGGACATCTACCCAGTCACCTTGGTAGGCCGATTGATCGCGGTCGTCACGATGTTCTGCGGATTGGTGCTTTTCGGTATGCTAATGAACATTGTCGGCAAAACAATGATGGTGGCGCTCTTTGGTAAAGAGTCGGTGGATGAGGTGCCCTCTGCCCAACCCAAAACCACCAAAACCGGTGTAGGTCCCGACATGGCTTGGGATGCCAACTGGCGACACTGCCCCACTTGTGGGCGAGCGGCTGCTACCTCGGATTCCCCAGATCATTCGCATTAATTACGGGCCTCGCGGTGTCCTGATTTCTAAGAACGGGCCACAGCGGATGGCCTTCGGATTGCTGCTGGAGAATTAGGGGTGCTCACGCACCCCTCGTTACTCATGAGCGCAGCCCTACCGAATACTTCCAAACGATTTGTCCATGGAGACAAAGCCCCGCCCTGCAATCTAGTAATCTTTGGCGCGGGCGGTGATTTGATGCGTCGGTTGCTCGTTCCAGCGCTGTACAACCTCGTTCGCACCGGGCTGCTTCCCGATCAATTCTCGCTGATCGGGGTGGATCGTCAGGAATTGAGCGACGAATCGTTCAGAGCTCGTTTGGATGAGTCGGTTCGATCCTTTGTCACCGAAAAGACTTCTTCGGTGGAGTTTGACGAAGCCCATTGGAAAAGCCTGCTCTCCCAAATGAGTTACATCCGTGGAGACTTCGGTGATCCCGGACTTTATAAAACTCTCAAAGATCGGTTGGACGGTGAAAATCGTATTCACGGAACCAGCGAAAACGCGGTCTTCTATCTCGCGGTTGCCTCACGCTTCTTCGGAAACGTCATCGAGCATCTGGGTCAATCCGGTCTTGTGGAAGAGGGCCCGGATAAATACCGCCGAGTGATCATCGAGAAACCCTTCGGCAATGACTACGAATCGGCCCGAGCACTCAACCAGCAGATTTTAAGAACGCTCCACGAAGACCAAATTTATCGGATGGACCATTTTCTTGGGAAGGAGACGGTCCAAAACATCATGGTCAAGCGGTTCGCCAACGGGATCTTTGAGCCGCTGTGGAATCGCAATCATATCGACCACGTGCAAATTACGGTGGCCGAGACCGTTGGGGTAGAGAAGCGGGCGGGCTTCTATGAATCCACTGGAGCCATGCGCGACATGGTGCCTAACCACGTTTTTCAGCTCCTGGCCTTAATTTGCATGGAGCCCCCGAACTCCTTCTGCGCGGATGCCATCCGAACCGAGAAGACCAAAGTTTTGGATGCAGTTCACCTTATCAATCCCCTGACAGACGTGGTCCGCGGTCAATATCAGGCGGGTAATAGCGACGGAAAGACCCTCAAGGCTTACCGTGAGGAGGAAGGTATCCACCCGGAGAGTCTCACCGAGACCTATATCGCCATGAAACTCGGCGTAGACACTTGGCGCTGGTCCGGGGTGCCCTTCTATTTGCGGACAGGCAAACGGATGGCACAGCGGAGCACGGAGATTTCCATCGAGTTCAAACGCCCTCCGTTCTCACTCTTCCGCGAGACCCAGACTCAAGAACTCGAACCGAACACTCTCATTCTCAAATTGCAGCCGGATGAGGGGGCCTCTCTGGCCTTTGGCGCAAAGATTCCCGGCCCTGCCATCCAACTGGGTCAGGTCCATATGGATTTTCACTACAAGGATTACTTCGAGAATGCTCCGAGCACCGGCTACGAAACCCTGATTTATGACTGCATGATCGGGGATGCGACATTGTTCCAGCGCGCGGACAGCGTGGAGGCCGGTTGGCGGATCGTTCAACCGTATCTGGACCTCTGCAAAGAGCAGCCTGACGCTCTGCTGGAATCCTACCCTGCGGGCAGCCAAGGCCCTACAAAAGCCGACGCTCTTCTGGAAACATCGGGACGAAAGTGGCGACGCCTTGCTTGAGAGGGCACTCTAAATAATCCGGACTTCAACCTCAGGATTTTAGGATATCCCGGACCACCCGGGCCACTTTGTTGTCGGTGAGGCTGAGCTCGCGGCCGGCCCTCCGATACACCAGTCGGGTGTGATCTAGCCCGAACAGGTGCAGGAGGGTCGCGTGAAGATCGTGGTGGGTCACAATGTCCTTCACGGCGTGGTGCCCCCATTCGTCGGTCTCGCCATAAGTCATTCCTCCGCGAACACCGCCGCCGGCGAGCCAATGGGTGAAGCCGTAGGTGTTGTGGTCACGGCCCACCTTCTCCTTCGGGCCATCGTTTTGGATGACCGGCAGACGGCCCATTTCGCCACCCCAATGCACGAGTGTGGAATCGAGCAAACCGAGCGCCTTGAGGTCTTGAATGAGGGCGGCCACCGGTTGATCGGTCCGCCCACACAAATCCGGCAACGCCGTGAAAAGGTTGCTGTGCTGATCCCAACTCTGGCCGTTGTTGACCACCTGCACAAAACGCACGCCCCGCTCGACGAGACGACGAGCAATGAGGCATCGGGTGCCGTAGTCGCGGGTGCGTTCTTGGTCGATGCCATACAGGCGACGGGTGGCTTCCGACTCTGAGCGAATGTCCATCGCCTCCTTGGCCGCAGTCTGCATGCGCGCTGCCAATTGGTAACTGGCGATGCGTGCATCAAGATCTTGTTCACCGGGATGCTCCAGACGGTGGTCTTGGTTGAGTTGCCCCAGCAATTCCAACTGCCGATCCTGAGGGGCTCCGCGGAGGTAGGGAGCCGGATCTAGGTTGAGTAATCGGGGCTCGGTGGGGCGGACGACGGTCCCCTGGAAGATCGAGGGCAACCATCCGTTGGACCAATTCGCCTCCGCGAGCAGGGGCAACCCCGAGGGATGGGTCAGCGTGAGGAAGGCTGGCAACTCTTGGCTGGGGGTGCCGAGGCCGTAGGAGAGCCAACTACCAAGAGTGGGCGCGCCCGAAGTAATGCGGCCATTGGTCAGCGCGTAGAGCGATTGCCCGTGATTGTTCACTCCCGTTCGCATGGAGCGCACCACACACACTTCATCCACCACACGGGCCAGATGGGGCAACAGCGACGACAACTCCGTGCCGCACTGACCGTGTTTTTGAAACTCCCAAAGCCCGGGCATGACCTTGGAACTGGCCTGACCGGCGTTGTCGAACTTCAAGTCTCCCGGGAAGGGTTTTCCGGCCCATTGGTTCAGTAGAGGCTTGGGGTCGAAGAGATCCATCTGACTCGGGCCACCGATCATCAAGATGGAAATCATGGCCCGAGCGCTGGCCGGATGGTGGCCCGCCTTGGGTTTCAAATCATAGGTGCGCTGTTCCAACTCTGGGCGCGCGGGCGCACCCAGAAGACCCTCCTGCTGGAGGAGCCAGGCCAAGGCCGTGGATCCAAGGCCGAAGGCGCTGCCCGCCTGAAGGAAGTGACGCCGGGAACAGAAGCCCGACGGAGACGGTGTATTGATAAAACGATCCATAACTCAGTCGAGGTAGAGATACCGGTTGGATCCCAACAGCACCTGACACAATGCAGCCAGAGAGCGCTCCTCAGGCGAGATCTCAGGTGCTCCCGGAGGCGAGGCTGCGACCGGCTTTCCGGGCACTTTGGACTCAGACGGTGTCAGCGAACTGCGAAGCTCTTTGAGAAATTGGAGGCTTCGAACCACGTCCGCCGACCTAGGCGATTGGGCGAAGAGCAACTGCCAGAGCCGGTCAATTTGAGCAGGCTCATCACCCGGATATTCCCGACGGAGGCGCTGGGCCAGGTCGAGCGATCGATCCAGGACAAACCCATCATTGAGGAACATCAACGATTGCGGGGCGGCCGTTAAGACCGGTCGAGCTTCGCAGTTGGGATTGACCACCGGAGCATCAAAGGTCTCGAGGACCCCCACGGGCATCGTGCGGCGCACCATCACATACAGGCTGCGTCGAAAATCAGCAGTGCCTCCGACCTCGACACCCACCGCATCACCGTTGCCATCGCGCTTCTGGCGCCCCACCACGAACTGGCCCTGGGCGTTGACCGCAATGGGGACCGGCGGGCCAAAACGACTGGTGTCGAGGCGACCACTCACCGCCAAGAGGCTGTCGCGCACACTTTCGGCATCCAAGCGCCGGAGGCGGAATCGACCCAGCAATCGATTGTCCGGATCCTTCCGCTGCGCGGCCGTGTTCACGCTGCTCTGGCGGTAGGCAGCGCTGGTCACAATAAGGCGGTGAAACCGCTTGTTCTTCCATCCGTGATCCATGAAGTCCGCAGCCAACCAGTCGAGAAGCTCTGGGTGGCTGGGCCGTTCACCCAGCACCCCGAAGTCACCGGGGGTCGCGACCAGTCCCATTCCAAAATGTTGATACCAGAGGCGGTTGACCCACACGCGGGCGGTGAGCGGATTTTTCCGATCGGTGAGTCGGCGGGCCAGTTCGAGGCGACGACCGCTGGTGCGACGGCCGGGAATGGATTCCGGGATCTCGGTGTCCAAACCACCCAAACCCATGATCGACAACAACCCGGGCTTGAGGACTTCCCGAGGTTGCTGGGGATCGCCCCGATGGAAGCGCACCGTGGTCACGGGCTCAGCCGATGCTTCGACCAAGGCTTGCACCATGGGATCGGACGGCTTTAGTGCCCGATCCGCCGTGGCGCGCTTGCGAATTTCTTCCACCTTGTTGGCCCCTTCCCGATCTATTTCTCCAAGGATGATGTGGTCTTGGAACATCGGGAATTCCCGGAGCAACTGGAGCTGTTCCGGGCTGCGCTTGGCAGCGGGAGTCCGTCGCGCACTCATCACGGCGTCTCGACGGGCTTCCGGGACCAATAGAAGCTGCTTCTGCACGAATTTTTCGATGAGTTCATCGTGCAGCCGGGTGGCTTCGGTATCATGAACCTTGGCCGCCTGTTCGACGCAGTTGGCAATGGACCGATCTTCTGGCGGCATCAGCGAGACCAAGCGTTGGGCGGGGTTCTTCCAATGTTTCCAGTCAAACCCGGGTTCAAACACGGCACGCAACCGGTAGTAATCGACCTGCGGAATGGGATCATATCGGTGGTCGTGGCATTGTGCACACTGGACCGTCATACCCAACAACGACGAGGAAACGATTTGAAGGGTGTCGGCAATGACCTGATGGCGTGCCAACTCGGGCTCTGGCGGACCATCTCCAGTCGGGTCTGGGGCCATGCGCAGAAAACCGGTGGCCACCAACCGATCGAGATCCCGGCCGGTCAGATCGGCTGAGACGGCGGGCAGGAGTTCATCGCCGGCCAATTGCTCGGTGATGAATTCGTCGAAGGGACGATCCTCATTAAAAGATCGGATCACGTAATCGCGATAGCGCCAGGCCCAGGGGCGCTCGGAATCGGCCTCCACACCGCCATTGGAATCGGCATAGCCGGCCACATCGAGCCAGTGACGCCCCCAGCGCTCCCCATAGGCCGGCGATTCGAGAAGCCGATCCACCCACCGTTCGTAACCGGCATCGGAGGTATCTTTGAGGAAGGTGGCTACTTCTTCCGGCGTCGGCGGAAGCCCGGTCAGGTCAAAGGTCACCCGGCGGATCCACTGCTCGGGTCGCGCAGGCTTGGCCAGCCCGAGACCTTCCTTCTTCAAGCGAGCGAGCAGAAAAGCATCGATGGGTGTCCGGGCCGTTTTTGGGGATCGGACTTGAGGCGGCTCCGGATGCCCCACCGGCTGGAACGCCCAGAACCCGCGCTCTTCTTCGGTGATGACCCAACGCGGCACCTCCAGCGGTTCGGGACGCAAGGTCGGAGCTCCCTGCGCAATCCACCGCTCGATGAGCATCACTTGCTCAGGCAACAATGGCTTACCACCCTTGGGCATCTCACCGGATTTCAACACCGTCAAAAGATGGCTCTGAGTGGGCTTGCCTGGCACGAGAACCATTCCGGATTCCGATCGATTAAGCAGCAATCGCCGCTGCCTCAAATCTACCCCACCCTTGGGTTTATCTTCCTCGCCATGGCATTGAAAACAATGGGCCTTGAAAATAGGTCGGATATCGCGCTCAAAAATCGGCCGCTCTGGCGGTTTTGGGTGGCCCGGCGTGGCGGCCATAGCCGACACGACCCAAAGACTCATTCCGACCGGCAAGCCTGGGAATCCCAACCCTTCGCTCAGACGGCGAACAGCAAACCATAAGAATGCGGGGATCATGGTTTAAATCCAACCGCGATCGCGCTGCCAGCGCAAGCAGGGGTTGAGCTACCGGACAAAACCCAAACAGTGCCGAACCGCTCGGGAGATCGGTCCCTACCTAGGAGCCTGATCGGAACGTCGGTAACGCCAGACCGCTCGGAGCCGGATCGGACTAGGCGGCTCATCGGGCTATATCGCGGATTACTGCTGCAATCTCAGCCTAACCCATGCACCTCCGAGGTAGGGCGATTTCTCCGAAAGCGCCACTCCGGCGAACATGAAAAAGAATCGCCACTCTCCCTGTCCAGTACCACAGGGCACCACAGGGACGGACCGCTCGGAGATCGGTCCCTACCTCGGAGCCTGATCGGAACGTCGGCAGTGCCAGACCGCTCGGAGATCGGTCCCTACCTCGGAAGTCATCGGGCGACCTCCGGAGTGCTTTCCAAAAACTCTGGCCCGCTAGTCTTCAGCACACGGTAAGAATGCTGGGGTTCCCTCGGTTCCAGCATTGCCGGTGGGAGAGGGTCGATTACCCTGTAGCGCAGATCCCGATGCTCACCCCACTCCAACAACTGCTCCGTGTCTGGACCACTGTCTGGATTGTGGCCGGAGCGACGACTGCATTGGGTCAAAACCTGCCGTCGGCCCAGGCACCGATCCGCTTCTCCCGGGAAATCCTGCCGTTGCTCTCCGATTCTTGCTTCGCTTGCCACGGCCCCGATGAAAAGGCCCGCAAGGGAGGCCTTCGATTAGACACCCTCTCGGGGGCGCGCGGCTCGGGTAAAAGCGGTAAGATCGCCGTCAACGCTGGAAGCCCCGACCAGAGCGAAATTCTGCGGCGCATCCTCAGCAGCGATCCGGACGAGGTCATGCCGCCGCCCGAATCCGGCAAGTCCCTCAAGCCCGAGCAGGTAGCCCTCGTGCGCCGATGGGTGGAACAAGGAGCCCCTTGGGGGCGGCACTGGGCCTTCGAACCGCCCCAACGCTCCGCGATCCCAGTGGTCCCCGGTGTCTCCAATCCTATCGACGCCCTCGTGCGCAGCACCCTGGCCTCCGACGGACTCCAGCCCGCACCCGAAGCGGCGAGGTCCACGTTAATTCGTCGATGGAGCCTCGACTTGACCGGGCTCCCTCCGACACCAGCCGAGGTCGACGCCTTCGTATCCGATCCCTCGCCGCAGGCCTATGAGCGGCAGGTGGACCGCCTACTGGCCTCCCCACGATTCGGTGAGCGAATGGCCTGGGAATGGATGGAAGCGGCCCGCTATGCCGATTCCAATGGGTACCAGGGTGACGGTGAGCGGACCATGTGGCCCTGGCGGGACTGGGTGACCGACGCCTTCAATCGCAACCTGCCCTACGATCAATTCACCCTGTGGCAAATCGCCGGAGACCGCCTGCCAGGAGCCACCGAGGAACAACGCCTCGCCACGGGCTTCCTCCGCAACCACGCAATTAATGGCGAGGGCGGACGCATCGCTGAGGAAAACCGGATCGATTACCTCTTCGACCAAACAGAAACGGTGGCCACGGTCTGGCTAGGAGCCACCTTCAACTGCACCCGCTGCCACGACCACAAGTTCGATCCCTACACCCAGAAGGACTACTTCGGCCTCATGTCGTTCTTCAACCAGACCTCGGTCGATGGGAGCGGAGGCAACCCCCGAACACCGCCCGTATTGCCCGTCCTCAACCGTGAATTGAGGACCCGCGTGGACGACGCTCAAAGGGGTCTGTCCCAATTTATTCGCGACACGGAGGCCTTGGAACAAAAGCGCTTCCACCCCGAGGCTGGCCAATCACTCGACCAAACCCCGCTGGCCCAAGATTTTTCGGCAGCCCATCGCGAACATCTCAAAGTGGCTGCAGCCAATCGGGACGCTGGCCGACTCCAGAAAATGACCGGTCTCTGGCGCGATTTTGACCCGGAGTATGTCGCGGTTTTGGAGCGCCAGCGGGCTTCGCGAATCCACTGGGATAATGTCCAAAGTCAGATCCCTCAGGTGATGGTCATGAATGATCTACCGAAGGTCCGACCTACCCATCAACTGGTGCGTGGTAGCTACGAGAACTTGGGACCTGAAGTGCTCGCATCTCTGCCGGGACACCTGACGCCCGGGCACCGTGTGGCTCGGCCTGACCGTCTCGAACTGGCCCAGTGGCTCGTTTCACCCACCAATCCCCTGCCCGCCCGGGTGACGGTCAACCGACTGTGGCAGCAGTTCTTCGGCGTTGGCCTGGTGAAGACTACCGAAGACTTCGGCCTCCAAGGCGAACGGCCATCGCATCCCGAACTGCTCGACTGGCTGGCCATCGAATTCGTGGAATCGGGCTGGGATGTAAAAGCCCTCGTCCGCTCCATCGTGATGAGCGGCACCTACCGGCAATCGTCGCAAAGCTCGCCGGAAAACCGGGAGCGGGATCCGGAAAATCGCAGGCTCAGCCGGGGGCCTCGATTCCGAATGTCCTCGCCGATGATCCGGGACATGGCTCTGGCTTCCGCAGGCTTGCTCACCGAACGGCTCGGCGGCACAGCAGTCAATCCCTACCAACCGCCCGGCGTGTGGGAAGAAACCACCTTCGGTAACAAACGCTACACGCAAGACCATGGTGAAGCTCTCTACCGCCGCAGCTTGTATGTGTTCTGGCGGCGCATCATCGGCCCGACGCTCTTCTTCGATGTGGCCAACCGTCAAACTTGCACGGTCAAGACGCCTCGGACCAACGTCCCCCTGCACGCCCTACTCACGCTGAACGACACCGGGTACGTGGAAGCGGCCCGCGTCTTGGCTCAGCAAGTCTTGGCGAGCGAATCCCGCGACTCCGAACGGCTGGCACAGATCTTCCTAAAAATCCTCGGACGACGCCCCCGCCCTGCCGAAAGCCAGATTCTCCTCGAGGGTCTCCGCCGCCACCGAGCCACCTACGCGCACCAACCCGAGTTGGCGACCCAGTGGATCCGAACTGGCGAACACCCCACCCCCTCCAGCCTAAACCCTGTGGAACTGGCCGCTTGGACGGTCACCGCAAGCACGGTGCTGAACCTCGATGAAGCCCTGACCAAGGAATAAACCCATTGAGTCCCGCCCACGATTTCCTCCTCCGAGAAACCCGACGCCAATTTCTAGGTCGCTCGGGCACGGGCTTGGGCCTGGCCGCTCTGAGCCAACTGCTCGGCTCAGGCCAGGCTGCGGCGGCACCCCCTGCTCCTACGCCACCCCTGCAGCTCCGCCCGCACCATCCGGCCCGTGCCAAGCACGCCATTTATCTGTTTCAAAATGGCGCGCCCACCCATGTCGATCTCTTCGACTACAAACCGGAGCTACTAAAACGCCACGGAAAGCCGCTGCCCGATTCCTACATCGGCGGCAAACGCTTCAGCACCATGACGGGCAAGGCCGATGGCAAACTCATGCTCGCGCCGGTAGAACCCTTCCGCCAGCACGGACAAAGCGGGGCCTGGGTGAGTGATTTTCTGCCCCACACGGGCCGGATCGCTGACGAACTGTGCTTCGTCAAAAGCATGCACACCGACGCCGTGAACCATGCTCCCGCCATTTCATTAATGCTCAGTGGCGCCCAGATTCCCGGACGTCCCACCCTGGGAGCCTGGTTGACTTACGGCCTCGGCAGCGAGACAGACAATTTGCCGGCATTCGCCGTGATGACCTCGGTGAGCAAGGGGACCAGCTGTGGCCAGATATTCTACGATTTCTACTGGGGCTCTGGATTTCTGCCCTCCCGCTATCAGGGGGTAAAATTTCGGGGCGGCAACGAGCCTGTGCTCTACCTGAGCAATCCAGCCGGACTGCCCTCAGCCACCCGACGTTCCATGCTCGATGACCTCGGCGCGTTGAACCAACTCAAGTTTGAAGCGCATGGCGACCCAGAGATTGCCACGCGCATCGCTCAGTACGAAATGGCCTTCCGCATGCAAACCAGCGTGCCGGAACTGGCCGACTTGTCGAAGGAACCGGAGTCGGTCTTAGCCCTCTACGGCCCCAGCGTCCGAGAGCCCGGCACCTTTGCCTACAATTGCCTCATGGCCCGGCGGCTCATCGAACGAGGCGTCCGCTGTGTGCAGGTGATGCACGCCGGTTGGGATCAGCACAACAGCCTGACCACTGAACTCTACACCCAATGCCGCGACACCGACCAACCCTCCGCAGGACTGGTCATCGATCTCAAACAACGGGGGCTGCTCGATGAAACCGTGGTGGTGTGGGGCGGCGAATTCGGCCGAACGCCGTTCATCCAGGGCAACCTCGATGACCGCAAGCGCTGGGGCCGTGACCACCATCCCTACGCCTTCACCTCGTGGATGGCCGGTGGCGGTGTGCGTCCGGGAATTTCATACGGTGAGACCGACGACCTCGGCATGAATGCGGTGCACAACCCAGTTCACGTGCATGATTTCCAGGCCACCCTGCTGCATCAAATGGGCATCCATCACGAGCGGCTGACGTACCGATTTCAGGGGCGAGACTTCCGGCTCACCGATGTTCACGGCAAGGTGATTCGCGAGATCCTCAAAGATTCCTGAAGAGCCTCTCCGTGCTGGCTCAATTTCCGAAGGTAATCACGCCCTTGGCCAACCGCCCGGCCAAGAGGTCGTCAAACGCTTCGGCCAACTCTTCGAGTCGGTAGGTACGAGTAACCAATTCGTCGAGCATCAACTGCCCGGAGGCGTGCAAGTCGAAGATGCGAGGGAAATCCCGGTTCGGCAGGCAGCCACCGTAGAGCGGAGTCACATAGGTCTTGTCCCACATGAAAAGGGGCATGGGCACGGTGACCGGATCATTGATTCCACTCACTTGTAAGGCCATGCCACCGTCACGAATGAGCTTGAGCGGTGCAAACGCTAGCCTCGGGACCGAGGTCGCCTCGAACGCATAGTCGGCCCCGCTCCCGCCGCACCGACGGCGCACTTCGACCGCGGCTGCCTCCAACTCCCGGTCTGCGGGATCCACCTGAATCACTTCAGTGGCCCCAAAGCGCAGTGCCCGCTCGAGCGAGGCCGCTTGGAGGTCGAGGGCAATGATCCGGGAGGCCCCGGCAATGCGCGCACCCTGAATCACGTTAAGCCCCACTCCCCCGCAACCAATCACTGCTACGATACTGCCTGGAGCAACGCGTGCGACATTCACCGCCGAGCCGAAGCCCGTCATCACCCCGCATCCAACGATGCAGGCCGATTCAAACGAGACACGGGTCTCAAGTCGGGTGACCGCCGCCTGACGCACCAGAGCCAACCCGCACAAGGTGCCGAGATTGAAGGATCGGTCCACAGGCACCCCCCGAAGCAGGGTCCCCGCGGCATGGGCATGGGCCGCGGAGGGTTCCATTACGTGGGCCGGCCGGCTGCTGTGGCAATGAACCGCAGCCCCACGATGGCAGGCCGAACAGGTGCCGCAGGGAATGACCCAATTGAGCACCACTCGATCTCCGGGACAGACATCGGTGACCTCCGGCCCAACCTCGAGGACCACACCCGCTCCCTCATGACCCATCACCAGCGGACGTTTCCAGTCCAAGGAGGCATGGTCTGTATGGCAGAGGCCGGAAGCCCGGATCTCAACGAGCACCTCATCACCCTGAGGCGAAGCCACCTCGATGGATTCGATGGCGAAGTGTCCTTGGCCTGAAGCAATGGCTGCGCGGGTCGTTCGGATCATGTCAGAGTGGAATTGTTCTGGCTTGGATTCAGCGCGAATGCTGCAACAACCAGTCGAAGAACGCGGGATCGTTGTAGGCCTGAGTCCAGGAATCGTGCCCAGCCTCGGGATAGACGGTGTGCTTCACCGATTCATTCCCCGCCTTCTTGAATGCCTCCACCATCCGCTCGCTCTCAGCGGGCACCACCGTCGAGTCCTTCCCACCGTGGAAGGCCCAGACACCCAACGTCTTGAGGGCCTCGCGTCGCGCCGGAAGTAACGTGCGAATGCGTTCTCCGCCCCCGCAAATCGGAGCCACGGCCGCGAAGCGCTCCGGATGCTTCACCGCCAACTCCCACGTGCCGTAGCCACCCATGCTCAGGCCCGTGACATAGACACGGCGACCATCCACCGGAAGGCTCGCCTGCAGTTCATCCAGCAGCGCTAGGAGCGTGGTGGGATTCCAAACCTGACCCGACGGGCACTGCGGCGATGCGAGAATGAAGGGAAACTCCCGACCGGCGGCCACCAGTTTGGGCGGCCCATGCACCGCAACGGCATTGAGATTGGTCCCGCGCTCTCCGGCTCCATGCAAGAAAAGCACCAGCGGCCAGCGCTTGGACGGCTCCGCCGCCGCTGCCTTCGGCAGATACAGCAAGTAGTTTAGATGATGCTCGGTGCGAATTTCGCGGCGGAACTCCTGTGCCGTTTGACGCCCGGGTTCTGCTTGCGGCGGCGCAGCCAAGACGGCGAAGGCCGCGGTGAAAAAAACGGTGCCCAAGAGGCGATTCAACCCAGGAGTCATCGACGAAACCTGCCCCAGAGAAATGGCCGCGAGCAATGCTGAACGCGGCGGTTAGCATCTCAGCGAACTGCGTGTGTGCGTCTCTACCGGGAACTCTGGGAAACGGTGCTCCCTTGAGTCTGCGTTCGTGAATAATAGCGAAACCGGTTCACCCGATACACATAGGCCAGAATCTCCGCCACCGCGGTGTACAACTGGAGGGGAATATCGCCGTCCACCTTGCCGTACTTGAAGAGCATGCGCGCCAGCGGTTTATTCTCCATCACCGGAATTTGAAGCTTTTCGGCCAATTCACGGATACGCAACGCATTGAAATCTTTGGCCATGGCAATGATTCGCGGCGCTGCCATCGTGTCCCGATCATAGCGCAGTGCCACCGCGATGTGGGTCGGATTAGCGATGACCACGTCGGCATTCGGGAGATCTTCCAACTGCGCCTTGAAGGATTTTCGGCGCATCCGTCGTTTGCGCATCTCCCCCTTCACATGGGGGTTTCCCTCGCTCTGCTTGCCCTCGTCCTTAACCTCCTGCTTGGTCATCATGAGGTCGCGCTGCGTCTTCCAGAGCTGATAGGCATAGTCGATGGCTGCTATCAAAATCATCGCCAAGAGCACCCGACTGCCGATGCGCATCGTCGTCTCGGAGAGGAATGTGCCCACCCGGGAAATGTCCACTGGTGCATTAAAGATCGGATCGTCGAGTACCGAGCGCACCTGATTCCAGGAGAACCAGCTAATCGCACCGAGCTTCACGAGATTCACCGCTGCCGGAAATAGGGCCTGAAAGGAAAAGATTCGTTTGAATCCCGCCATGGGATTCAAACGCTCCCAATTGAAGCTAATGGGGTCGCTCAACATCCGGAAGCGGCTTTGCACCAGACCCGCCACCAACCCGCCCACTCCCGTGGCGATCACCGGTGGGGCCACGCAACCGACCAGAGTCATGGCCGATTCGGAGGCTTTGTCTTGGAGGTTGTTGACGTCGATCGCCGTGTCGTGGAGGTGAAAAAAAACCGTCTGGAACACGCCGGTCAAATCCTTGAGCAACTGCCCGCCATAAGATTGAAGTGCCCACACGCCGGCCATGAGTACGAACGCGGTCTGAATCTCCTGGGACTTGGCGAACTGCCCCTTGCCCAAGGCATCGCTCAACCGCCTGTCTGTCGGTTGCTCTGTCTTATCGCCACTCTCTTCGGACATACGCGTTCAGGGGTTCGAAGGGGTGTTTCCAAGAATTTGAGCAATGCGGACGAAATCGTCCGGAATCCGTCGCAGGAAATTGGCCGTGTGATCGCCAATAAAGCGCATGCTCATGGCTAAGACGAACAGCCCGGACAGCACTCGGATCGGCATGCTTTCCGAGAACACGTTCATCTGAGGTACCGCTCGTCCGAGCATCGAGAACACCCAGGTAACCAAGAAGGCTACGGCCATAATGGGTGCCGCCACCTGAATCCCCGCCGAGAGGATCCACCCTGTGTGGACGAGGACATTGCGCATCAGGTCCTCGCTGCCATGGGCCGCCCCCATGGGAAGCACGGAATAGGTCCGGCTAAAAAACACCAGAATCCAGTGATGGATGTCCAAACCGAAGAAAGTGATCACCCCCAGCCAGTACAGCAGCGTCGAAGTAATGGGCGCAGCGGCATTGGATCCCGGGTTCAGAATTGTGGACATGGTGAGACCTAGGTCGTTGGCGATGAGGGAGCCCGCGACATCCAGCGCAAAAAATGCGAAGCGGCAGATGAAGCCCAATACGACTCCGGCGGTCATCTCCACAAAAATCACCTGGATGAGCCACCACAGCGAATCGACCTTCAATTCAATGGGCGGCAACAGCGGCGTGGCCAAGGTGGCGAGCATGACTCCCAAGGCAACCTTTAGGGGGCGGGGCACCTGGTTTCCGGAAAAAACCGGCATCGTGAGGATGAGGCCGCTCGCTCTCACCATCACCAACACCCAGACCGAAATGGATTGGGTCGCCGTCATCGCTCAACCAACCATCTGGGGCATCTGCTCAATGACCGAGCGGGTGAACTCGATCATGGTTCGAACCATCCAGGGCAGCATCACCACGATGAGCGAGAGCACCGCCAAGGCCTTAGGAACAAACGACAGCGTCTGCTCGTGGATCGACGTGACCGCTTGGAAAACGCTCACACCGAGGCCGATAACCAGGGCCGTCATCAGGATCGGCGAGGCCAACGTCACGGAGTTGAGAATTAGCGACTTGATGATTTCAACAGCGGTTTCAGGGTTCATGAATCGGGTCGGAAAGTTAGGGAGCAACTGAGAGAATACCGGTGGGCTTTCAGACCCCGAAACTCATCAGCAACGAACGGACGATGAGGGACCATCCGTCCACCAAGACGAAGAGCAGGATCTTCAGCGGCAAGGCAATGGTCGCGGGCGGCATCATCATCATGCCCATGCTCATCAGGATGGTGGCGACCACGATGTCGATGAGGATGAAGGGCACGAAAATCAGGAATCCCATCTGAAAGGCCGTCCGAAGCTCGCTAATGATGTAGGCCGGAATGACCACTCGCAGGGGTAGGGCCTCGGGTGTGGTCGGCGGGATCTTGGCCAATTCCACGAACAACTCGACATCCTTGGGGCGCGTTTGTCGCAGCATGAAGGACCGGATGGGCTTCGACGCTTCCTCCATGGCCTGGGTCGAGGTGATCTTCTTCTCCATGTAGGGCTGAAGGGCGTTGGTCTGAACCTTGGACCACACCGGTTCCATGACGAAATAGGTGAGAAAGAGCGATAACCCAATGATGACCTGGTTGGCCGGAGCGCCCTGAAGAGTCAAGGCGTTGCGAACGAAGGACAGCACGATGACGATACGGCTGAAGCAAGTCATCAGCAGCACGATGGACGGGGCCATCGACAACAGCGTGAAGGCAAAAAGCACCTGGATGGCGACATCCGCATCTTTTGGCTGCCCAACGCCATCCATGCCGATGTTCAAGGTCAAGGGAGGCAGGCCCCCCACCGAAGTGCCCGTCGTTGTCGGGGCTTGCGCCACGGCCGCCAGCGGCGCCAGCAAGAGCAGCAAAAAACCAAAGAGAAACCCGGTGATTCCCCATCCCATCCGCCGGACGGAGCCAAGGCTTCGGCATGCTTGGATCGAAGTGCTCATGCTGAAGGTGTCGAAGCCTTCTCTAGGACACTCCGGAACGAGCCCTCGGAGGCCGGGTTCACAGATAGGTTTACAGCCGGAGGGCCGGGATCCGACGATGAAGAGCTGCCCGATACGGACGGATCAGCATCCAACGGCGACAGCAGCGATAACCCGTTGGGAGAACCCCCGATGAGAAACTGTTGATGCCGGTAGGCCACCACGTACACAGACAACCGCTGTCCCAAGCTCTTCACATCGACGACCCTCAAACCGCTGACAGGAGTCCGCTGCAGAAGGAATTGCTGCCAGTGCCGGTAAATCCAGAGGGCGCCGATGAGCACGGCAAACACCAGAGCGAGCGCTCCAAGCATGCGCCCCAGCGTTCCAGCTGTGCTGCTCAAATCGGGCGCAGCCAGCGCATTGGTTAGAGAACCTGGCGGCAGAATCGAAGAAATGGAATTGGTGGAGCCCACGCGACTCCCCTCCAAGCAGCGGGTGTGCCGAAGCTATTTCTGGCCTGAAAATTGGGCTTTTACGGAGTTTTAGTCTCCCACCGGCACCGATTGCCGAACGGGAGAAGCCAACCTCCTCGGCAAAAACATCCACTACCCATCCACCCACCTCCCGGCATTCCCGAGAGATCCCCGCCGGTCATCCCAAATTCACCGGATCGATGTCGATGATCAGGGTCAGGTCGGCGGGCAATGCGAAGGTCTGTTCGATTTTCCCCAACTCGATGGACAAGCGACTCATCGCCGAGGTGCGCAGCATGATCTGATGCCTAAAGAAACTCTCAGCCTTCAGCAACGGGGCCGGGGCCGGGCCGGCCAGAATCAGGTCCTTCCAATCCTTGAAGGCTGCGTCGAGCGCCTTGCGCAAGTGTTCAGCAAAGAGCTTCACCTTGTCTTCGTTGCGTCCCTTCAACGTCAGCAAGGCCACCCGAGCGACCGGCGGGTACCGCAACTGCTCCCGGAACTCCACCTCCTGCTCGTAAAATCCCAGATAGTCATGCCGGCGGGCATACTGGATGGCCGGGTGGAACGGAGTGAAACTCTGGACGAACACCTCGCCCTCGACATCACCTCTCCCGGCCCGGCCGCTGACCTGGGTGAGCAACTGAAAGGTGCGCTCACCCGCGCGGAAATCCGCCTGATGCAGACTTAGGTCGGCATGAACGATGCCCACCAGGGTGACATTCGGGAAATGCAGTCCCTTGGCGATCATCTGGGTGCCCACCAAGATGTCGATTTTGCCAACCCGAAAGTCAGTGAGGATGCGCCGATAATCCTCCTTCCGCTTCAGGGTATCCGAATCCATGCGTTCGATCCGAGCGTGCGGGAACCCCTTACGCAGGGCGTCCTCGACACGCTCGGTGCCAATCCCCGCGAACCGGATGGCCGGATTACCACAACCCGGGGCCGGGCAATGTTCCGGAACCGGTTCTTCATGGCCGCAAATATGGCAGAGCAACCGTCGGGAGGCCCGGTGATAGGTCAGCGAAACCGAACAATTGGGGCATCCGGCCACATGACCGCACTGGGGGCATTGCAGCGAAGTCGAAAAGCCCCGCCGATTGAGGAACAGCATGGTCTGCTCGCGGCGCTCCAGACGTTGGGTGATCGCCTCCCGGAGGCGTTGGGTGAACACCGGAGGAGCCCCGCTCTTGGACTTACGAGATTCTTCGCGCAAATCCACCACGCGCACCACCGGCAGTCGCTTGTCGTCCACCCGCTTGGCCATCTCGAGAAGGGTGTATTTTCCGCGGCGTGCATTGTGGAAACTCTCCATCGAGGGCGTCGCCGATCCCAACATCACCAACGCCCCCTCGCGCTGAGCGCGCACCACTGCCACGTCTCGGGCATGGTAGCGGGGAGTCTCCTCCTGTTTGTAGGAATGCTCGTGTTCCTCGTCGACGATGATCAACCCCAGCGAGTGCACCGGAGCAAACACCGCCGAACGGGCCCCGATGACGATCCGAGCACGCCCCTGCCGGATCTTGTGCCACTCGTCATGACGTTCCCCGGCTGAGAGATGCGAATGCAGCACGGCCACAAGGGTCCGATGGGGGCCCGACGAAAATCGGGCCTTGAAGCGCTCCACCGTCTGTGGGGTCAGTGAGATTTCGGGCACCAGCACGATCGCTCCGCGTCCCTGCACCAGCGCATGTTGAATGGCCTGCAAGTACACCTCGGTCTTGCCCGAACCGGTCACACCAAAGAGCAGGAACGGCTTAGCCGGTTCGCCCCGCACGAGTCCGTCATGGGCCTTCACCAACGCCTGGAATGCCACCAGTTGCTCGTCATTAAGAGTCAATGGCGTGGTCGGGACGATGAGTTCCCGAGCATACGGGTCCCGCTCATCGATCTTCGGGGCGATGCACACCAACCCCTTGTCTTCGAGTTTGCGCACCGTTTCGGCCGTCGTCTCACCAAGCCGGAGCAACTCCTGCAGCGGCAACTCCCGCCATTCGTCGATGATGCGCCAGATCGTTTCCTGTCTCGGCGTGAGCTTGGGCATTTCGCCAACAACCGTCAGCGCATGCACATGAAGTCGTTCACGCCAACCGGCTTCCTCCTTTCGGACGGCCTCCGGCAATACGCTCTTGAGGGCCGTCTCGACGGCGCAGCAATAGTAAGAGGCGATCCAACGGGCCAACTCCAACACCTGTGGTGTGACCAGAGTTTGTGCTCCGAGCACATTCAGGATCGGCTTGAGATGGGTCTGCGGCGACGACTCCGCCAACTCGGTCACCACCCCCAGCACCTGACGATGCCCAAAGGGCACCTTGACCCGGGAGCCCACGGCCACCCGATCCGAGAACTCCTCCGGAATGGAATAGTCGAACTCCTTGCGGAGGGCTATTTCGAGAGTGACGCGTGCGACCACGGGTTTGATTCCCCGATCATTTGCGACTCTCGCGCCAGTAGGGGCGATCGGCGACGAAGAGATATCCGTTCTCGGGATACCGATCACCGAAGGCGAACTTCAGAGGGAAACCCGACGGGATGTTTCCCTGGCGGAGCAGGTAATCCATGTAGAAACGCCCCCAGACGGCATCGGAGTCGTTCATCAATTTGGAATGCCACAACTGGTCACACGTAATCGAGGTGAGCAGCAGCGCGTTGAACGGACGCTGGAAGTCGTGGATTTGGTAGAAGTCTTCCTTGGGATCTTGTCCGGCCCGCAAGGTCAACGGCATGGAGTCAAGGTGGCCGTACCAGGCGACAGCCGCCGGCATATCGCTCAAGACCATGGCTCCCGGAGGGAGGTATCCCAGCAATTGTCGAATGACCGGCAGGTAATAAGGCGGATTGGACATGACCGGTTGGCGGGGCGGCAACAGCGAGATCACGAAGGGCATAAGGCACAGGGCCAGAGGCACCGCCATCGCCATCCACCGCGCCAACGGAAAAGGAAAGTCGAACGTATCGAGTGCCCACCGGAAGACCACCGCAGCGTAGAGCCCGGCCAGCGGGACAAACCACGCCAGGAGATTCTCGGAGTTTAGGAATGGGGACTGAGTGGACAAGTGCGTCTGGATCAAGGCCTGTCCCAGCACCAACGCCAACAGCAAGGCCAAGAGCAACCAGCGGAACCGGTTCATTCGCGCATCTCCCATGGGCAACAGGAGCCCTACCAGCAGGAAGGCCCCGAACCAATTGCCGAACATTCGGGGGACGTCGTTGGCGAGGATCGACTGGGAATTGCTCAGGACCTTGGCCAACACCTCGGTCAGGCGCACCCGCGAGAGTTCTGGGTTCTGGGAACGCTCCAATCGGTCCTCAACAAAACCAAGAGTCCCGGACAGCGGTGCAAGGGTAGCAATGCCCATGGGCAATCCGCTGCGGAGGTAATTGCGGGTCATCCAGGGAGCCGTCAGCAGCAGGAACGCCAGCAGGAGGCAACCCACCGTTCGAAGGCGAGCTTCGGCCGGAGCCCACCACCCCACACAAATGCCAATCGGCAGAACTAGGAATCCGAAGGAGTACGAGATGAGGAATCCGAGCCCGATCAACGCTCCGAGCACGGCCGACCAAAGCGCATATCGAAATGTCACGACCCGTGGGCGACCGTCTTCGTCCGGGTCGGCGGCCCCGCCGATGCGCAGGGCAACCACGCTGACCGCCACGCACAGCAACCCCAACCACACGGTGGGCAGTCCCGAGAAGGCGAAATCCCAGTTGAGCTTGGACCCCAAGAACACCACCACCGCCATCACTCCGATGGAGAGTTCAAACCATCGCCGACCCACTTGGAACAGCACGAAGGCCAACCCACAAAAACCAATGAAATTGAGGCATCCCACCGCCACCTCGGCCGGCGGCCTGCGACGGGGTCCCGACTCCACACCATAGACCCAACGGTCTGGCAGCACTTTAAAAAGCACTCCCAACGCGACCGGGTACAGAGGTGGGTGAGAGATGTCGGGATGGGCCGCAGTGATGAGTTGACGCGGATTAACCCCCTGCTCCACCGCTCGGGGCGACTGGAGATGAAGGCTCAGCGGGCGGATCAACTGAGTGGTGAACCCCCGGCCCTCGGAGAGGTTGCGACCCAACTGAGCCAGGTCCATGGCCTCGACCGTGCTGAAATTTTTTACTCCATCAAAGTGGTAAAGTCCCAAGGCAATGAGGGTCAGCAGCAGCAAGATGAACCGCTGAAGCCAAACCCGACCTTCACCTTCTTCAAGGCTGTGGATGAGTTCTTGAATGCCCTTGGGCGGTTCGTTGTACTGCATGTGAGCGGCCATTGGACAACAACCCCACCGGCTTGAAAAGGGGCGTCACGGCAAGTTTGGGAAGTTTATCTGGGGCTGGACGCTCGGCCGGAACGATTCAGTTGGGCGGAAAGGGATGGCGTGGCGGATTCTTTCGCAAGACGAGGCGAGAGCGAGGCGCGGGCCGATAGAAGGCCCAATGGTTGAGACCCGGATCGAGCGAACAACGAAGCTCTTGCGGAAGAAGACGTAGCCAGCACGACCGATCCAATTGAATCGTTCCGGCTCAACGCCTCTCGAACACCTGCCGGATGATGTCCTCAATAGGGACCTCTTCGACGGCAAAATCCTTCACCGGCAGTCGGTCCAGCAGCACCTTGCAAGTGGCGATGACTGATTCCCGGGGCACCTTCAGCCGGGCCAGCGCCGAGCTCTGTTCCAGCACCTCTCCCAATTCTGCCAAGGGCACCGAAGCGAACCCGGAAGCCTGCTCCAGAGTGACCGTGATAATCTTGAAGCCCGCAAAACGGTCGAGAATCTCGGCCAAACGCCCGTCAAAGAACACCGTACCCCGATCGATGATGATGACCCGGTCGCACAACTCCTGAATGTCGGCCATGTAGTGACTCGTGAGCAGGATGGTCGTCTTGCGTTGCCGGTTGTGCTCGCGCAAGAACTCCCGAACCACCTTCTGGGAGACCACATCGAGCCCAATGGTCGGTTCGTCGAGGAAGAGCACCTTCGGCTGATGAAGCAGCGCGGCGATTAATTCGCACTTCATCCGCTCGCCCAGGGACAGCTCGCGGACCGCGGTGGAGAGCTTGTCGCGCACCCCGAGCAATTCACTCATCTCATCGACCGTTCGCCGGAAGGCCTCGGGGGCTAGACCGTAAATGCGCCCATTCAGTTCGAGCGAATCCCGAGCCGGAAGATCCCACCAGAGCTGGTTTTTCTGTCCGAGCAGGAGGGCGAACTGCCGACGGTAACCATCGGCCCGTTCCCACGGCACGTAGCCCAGCACCGAAGCGGTGCCCGAAGTCGGGTACAACAAACCTGCCAGCATCTTGAGTGTGGTGGTCTTGCCGGCACCATTGGGCCCGAGGAACCCCACGAACTCCCCCTCCTCGACCTGGAACGACACATCCTTCACCGCAAACACCGTCTCGTACTCGCGATGAAACAATCCCTTGAGCGCCCCGGAGAACCCCGGAGCCTTTTTGTAGGTACGGAACGACCGCGTCAGTCTCTGAACATCGATGAGCGCCACGCCAATGATACTGCAACAGCCCTCACCCCGAGGCGAACCGGGATTCACAGGGAGTCCGCCGTAGAAAACAGAAGATTCCACCCGGGGTGGGTCAGCGATCTTGAGCGTTGGATCCATTTTATGACTGAAACTCCGGGAGTTCGCCTCCATGGTTCACCCATGCCCCGCCGGTTTTTGAGTCTTTTTGCCGTCATCGGATGCGCCTTGGGGGCGCAGAATTTTCCGGTGATCAAGTTGCAGTACTTGGCCGACAAGCCGCCCACGCTGTCCTCCCACGCTTCGACCATCGAAGAGACACCCCAGGGGATGGCCGCAGCCTGGTTCGGGGGCACCGCCGAACGGGCCAAAGACGTGGTGATCTGGTTCTCCAAGAAACCGCAGCATCAGTGGCTCAAGCCCGTCGAAGTGGCCCGAGGCACCGAAGACGCGGGCGCCCCGCAATACGCCTGCTGGAACCCAGTGCTCTGGCAGCAACCTGGCGGTAGCCTGTGGCTCTTCTACAAGGTCGGCCCGAGTCCGGACACGTGGTGGGGACGGGTCCAGGAATCCCAGGACGGCGGGCGCACCTGGAGCAAGTCGCGCCGATTGCCCGACGGACAAGTCGGGCCCGTGCGCAACAAACCGGTGCTGCTGGCCGACGGCACCCTTCTCTGCGGCGCCAGCTCCGAGGATGCTGGCTGGCGGCTCCACATGGAGTGGTCCAAACCTCCCTTCACCGAGTGGCATCGAACCGGCGCACTGAATACCGCCGATCAATGGGGCGCGATTCAACCCACCGTGCTGGTCTGGGACGGCGGAAGCCGCATCCAAAGCCTGGTTCGCACCCGACAAAAGGTGATCGCCGAGCACTGGAGCAGCGATCAGGGCCGCACCTGGACTCCGCTGGCCAAGACCAGCCTACCCAACCCGAACAGCGGCATTGATGCGGTGCGCCTGCGCGATGGCCGAGCGCTACTGGTCTACAACCCGCTGGCCGAGAACCGCAGTGTGATCGGGCTGGCTATTTCGTCGGACGGCAAGTCCTGGAAGCATTTCGCCGACCTTGAAAGCACTCAGGAACCGGGCAAAGCCGACCTCGCCCACAACCCGGGCGAACTGAGCTATCCGGCGGTGGTGCAGGCCCGCGATGGCAAGGTGCACATCACCTACACTTGGAAGCGCGAAAAGATCCGCCACGTGATCGTGGATCCAGCCCGGATCGGGAACTGACGTCAGAACACTTCAGAATCGAAGTCCCTCTTTTAGTCGACGTTCAGCCCTCGGAAACGTCGTGCCTCACTGATAGGTGCGCCGCAGGTGGCTAGGCAACACGTTCAGCTCAGCTCGGTATTTGGCGACCGTGCGCCGGGCGATCATGACGTTCTTCTCCTTGAGCTTGTTGACCAACTGATCGTCGGAGAGAGGCTTGGCCGGGTTTTCACCGGCGATGATCTCGGCCAGGATGTTCTTCACCGAAGTGTTGGACACCGTTTGACCGTCGGCCGTCGCCACACCGGAGGTGAAGAAGAACTTCATCTCGAAGATCCCTTGGGGCGTGCGCATAAACTTGCCGGAAACGGCACGGCTTACGGTTGTCTCATGAACACCCACTACCTCGGCCACCATTACCATGGTCATGGGCTTGAGGTGCTCAACTCCTTTTTCCATGAAATCCCGCTGACGCTTCACGATCTCGCGGCCGATGCTCAAAATGGTGCTCTGGCGCTGGTTCAGACTCTTGATCAGAAACTTGCCGGCCTTGATCTTGTCGCGCACGTATTCCCGGACCTCGGCTGAAGTTTCCGACTGAGCCAGCAAATCCTTGTAGGTGCTGCTAATGCGCAGCTGGGGCATGAACTCATCCTTGCCAGCCACGTCGTACTCCACTTTTTGGCGCTTCTCGGTGATCGGTAAAAAATCGCACAGAAAGATTCGGTTGAGATCGGCCACCAAGGCCTCAGTCGCACCGCCACCAACCTTCATTTCTTCGGACGACAACTGCTCGGCACAGGCCTTGAGGCGTTTGTCGGCGGCCGTGCTGAACGAGGCCTTCCCCAAGAACCGATGGTAGAGGCGTTCTTCACCCCGCACGATGCGAGTAAGGTCTTCGCTCAGGGCGTTTAGAAGGACCTCTGAAACCGAATCCTGATCAGTGAATCGCCACTGACGAAGTCCCTCGCGAGTTTGCATCGAGAGGCGGTAACGCAGGTGAGTAATCACCTCATCGTCTTCGTCGGGGTCACTCAGGATCTCCATCAGCGACGGCGGATCTTCGATGTCCGTCGCCTTGATGTCCGGGCTGGGATCATCGACCACGCGCCGGATGACCTCCAACTCCGGCACCACGTACTGTTCAGGATCGCGGGAAAAATCAGAACCCGGCCTCGGATCGAGCCGGGCGATCCGTCCCGCGGCCTCCTGGGCCTCGGACGGGGTGATGCCCAACTGGCGGGCGATCTCGGGGAACCGCCGTTTACCCAACTCCTCCATGTAGTCGCGGAGAATGAGGTATTCCAGATCATTGGTCCGGCCTGCTCGCTCCATCTGAAGCATCAGGCACTCCCGAAGGTCTCGAGCCCCCACACCGGGGGGTTCGAAGGATTGGAGAACCGACAGCACTTCCAAAATTCGCTCGGTCGAGAAGCCTGTGGAGAAGGTGAGTTCTTCGGGTTGGGCCGTCAGATAACCTCGGTCGTCGATGTTTCCGATGAGTAATTCGGAGACTTCACGCTGTTCAGGGGTCAACTCGGTGAAGCGCACCTGCTCCAGCAAGTACTCCTGCAAGGATTGGCCCGTGGTCAGGGAATCAAAGAGGTGCTGACGGCGCTCTTCATCCTCCTGGGTGACCTTGTTGACCGTGTTGTTCTGGGCGAAAACCTCGCGCCATTCCTCGTCCAGCTTCAGGAGCTTCTGGAGATCTTCAGAAAAACGATCAACCGGCTCGTCGTCGTGCTTTTCAACCGCCGGATCAAACTGGACATCGAGCGGGGGCTCCGCGGGATCAGCGGCGGCTGCCTCGGCCTCGGCCCTAGCTTCCCGGGCCTCGGCATCGATCTCCAGGGATCCGATCTCTTCCAAAACCGGGTTCAACTGGAGCTCTTGCTCCACCATCGCCTTGAGCTCCAACACGGGTGCCTGCAGAAGCGCCAGCGAATGCTGGAGCTGCGGCGACAGCACCATCTGCTGGGAAAGCCGTTGGCTGAGTTGAAGTCCCGCGGACATCGACCTGCAAGGTACCGCAAGAATCTTGCCAATCAAAGAAAGAACCGAAACCACGGCCCTAAAATCTACTTTCAGCGCCAAAAATCACGCGCTGGCCCTGCAATCTTGCCTCTGACGATCTAATGTTCTTTAACGATTCAGTTACGCGGTTTTTGGGGTCACTTGACGTCGCTCCTGCTGACGCCAAGCCAACTCCCGACGCCGCAATTCGGCGCGCAACAACTCCTCGGCCGACCAACCGGCCGCCTGGCACTGGGCTGACAAGTCGAACAACGCCTCAGCCATGGCCTTGCGATCGCCTGCCTTGGGTTTCAGGGGGACCGATGCCAACCCAGCCTTGGCTGCTTTTTTGAGCAGTTTCTGGGAACGCATTAATGCGGGCAGATGTCGCGGGATCCCATCCAGGGCCGATTTCCGCTCATGCTTAGAACCCGCCTTTTCGGCCTTCTTAATGGATTCCCAATTGGCCCAAACCTGATCGATATTCTTCACCGTCACCGATCCGAAGACATGCGGATGGCGGCGAATGAGTTTGTCTACTAAGTGCTGGCAAACCGCATCAAAATCAAACACCCCACGCTCCCGCGCCAACTGGGCATGGAATACCACCTGAAGGAGCAGGTCCCCCAACTCCTCGGCCATCTCCACATCATCGCCGGCCTCGATCGCATCCATCAATTCATACACCTCCTCCACGGCATGGGAGCGGAGGGATCGATGGTCTTGCTCGCGGTCCCAAGGGCATCCGTCCGGAGCGCGAAGGGCGGCCATCACCTCGAGCAGTTGTCGGATGGGGGCAAGTCGTCGGGAAGGAGCTTTGGGCATGGGATTCGTGTTCGATGAGCTAACGATTCAGAGCACCACAAGATCATCTCGATGGATAATCTCCGCCTGCTTTTGAGATCGTTCGCGAACCTCGGTCGCAGAGGCACCGGCCAGACCCCGAGCCAATTCCCGACCTTCCGGATCGCAAATTCGAACCACATCACCCGCCTGAAACTCTCCCTCGCAGCGAATAATTCCTGGAGCGAGCAGGCTGCGCCCGTGATCCCTCAGCGCCACCACGGCTCCAGCGTCCACCGTCAGGGTTCCTTCGGCATGGTGGTAGAAGGCGATCCAACGCTTGCGACTCGAGAGGCGGCCAGAGCCGGCCAAGAAACGGGTGCCGACGGACTCGCCATTCACGATCTTCTCCAAGGCGTCATGCCGGTGCCCTGGAGCAATGACCAAGGGAATGCCCGAGCGGACGACGATCTTCGCGGCCAAAATCTTGGTGGTCATGCCACCGGTAGCGGTTTCGCTCGAGGTCCCACCGGCCATGGCTTCGATCCGCGCATCGACCGCTTCCACCGTCTCCAGCAAACGGGCCTCCGGCTTTCCGAAGTTCTCAATCAAACCGTCGGCCGTCGTCAAAATGACGAGTAAATCGGCCGGCAAGAGGCTGGCTACCAGTGCAGACAACCGATCGTTGTCTCCGAACTTCAACTCTGTCACCGACACCACATCGTTCTCGTTGATGATGGGCAGGACCTTGTGCTTGAGCAGGGTCAGTAGGGTATTGCGCGCATTGAGGTGCCGGGTGTGGTCGGCCAGGTCGTCGTGGGTCAAAAGCACTTGAGCCACAGGTTGGTCGTAGTGGCGGAAAAGCGACTCGTACAAAGCCATGAGCCGCGATTGCCCGACCGCGGCACAAGCCTGTCGTTCGGCCAGACTCCCTGGCCGCCGATCATAACCGAGCACTCCCATGCCGGCCCCGACGGCTCCCGAGGTCACTACGACAACCTCGTGGCCCGCCGACCGGAGTCGGGCGATTTGCGCCACCAGTTGAGCAAACTGAACCAAGTCGAGCCGCTTGGAGACATCGGTAAGGACACCGGTTCCTAGCTTAACGACCACACGACGGGCAGATGGAGGCGCAGACGAACGCACGCCGAATAGTTTGCTGATCCAACGCGTTGGCTCAATCCGCAAGTCACGCCTCATCAGGCACAAAACACCGCGATCCCGAACTCCGCTCCATTCAAACCAGAGTCTTCGAAGCTGTTGGTGCTTTTGGCAGTCGATCGTAGTGTTCAGGCGTGCCGCCGTTCGCTGCCCCACCGGAAACCCCTGATCCACCTGCGGGCCTGCAACAGTTCGTTGTTCCTGACCTGTGGCAGCAGCAGGCCGTGTCGGCATTGAGAGCGGGCAAGGACGTGGTCATCCATGCGCCCACAGGCGCCGGCAAGACGCTGGTGTTCGAATTGTGGTCGAAGTCGGGCAGAAACCGGGGTCAGGCCATTTACACAGTGCCCACTCGGGCGTTGGCCAATGACAAACTGGCTGAATGGCGAGCCCGGGGCTGGAACGTGGGCATCGCCACCGGCGACCTGGCCGAGAACCTCGACGCCCCAATTCTTGTAGCCACCCTCGAAACACAGAAAAACAGGCTCATCCGAGGCGATGGCCCCACACTGCTCATCGTCGACGAGTACCAGATGCTCGGCGATGAAGACCGAGGACTGAACTACGAACTGGCACTGGCACTGGCTCCACCGCAAACGCAGCTGCTGCTTCTGAGCGGCTCGGTGGCCAACCCTGATCAGGTGGCCAACTGGCTGCGCCGTCTGGGTCGTGCCGTCGAAGTGGTCAAACACACCGTCCGTCCCGTGCCGCTGGACGAGGTCTTCGCCAACGAACTCAACTGGCGATTGCCGCCGGAGATCCGCAGCTACTGGCCACGCCTGTGCGCCAAGGCCTTGGCCGAGGGATTGGGGCCGGTGCTGCTCTTCGCCCCCCGACGAGCCCACGCCGAAGAACTCGCCTCAGACATAGCCCGACAACTGCCCTGTCCGCATCCGCTGCAACTGACCGAAGCCCAGAAACGGCTCGTCGGCGAACCCCTGGCCAAGATGCTCAAATCCCGAGTGGCCTATCACCACAGTGGTTTGAGCTACGCGGTGCGCGCCGGAGTCATTGAGCCCCTCACCAAGGCGGGCCAACTTCGAGTCGTCGTGGCCACGATGGGGTTGGCCGCCGGTATTAACTTTAGCCTGCGATCGGTGGCCATCACGGCCGCGCAGTACAAGCGGGACGGACGCGAGATTCCTCTGAGGGGTGACGAGATCCTGCAAATGTTCGGACGCGCCGGACGCCGCGGGCTCGACGAGATGGGTTACGTGCTCGTCAGTGCCAATGAGTTGCGGATGCGCGATGGACACCCCTGCGCTCTCGCCCGATCCGGCATGGTCGATTGGAGCGCCCTACTGGGTCTCATGGCGGTCGCCGCCGACGCGGGTAAATCTCCCTTTGTCGAGGCCGTGCGAGTGCAAGAGCGCTTATTCACCACCAAGCCCATCATTCTTGGCGTCGAAGAATCTCTGAAACGGCCGAATGCTCCGTGCGGCTGGATGACCGACGCCGAGCGAGCGCGCCAGGTCCGGAAGAAAAACAGGGAACTGCTCAACTCAGCCGGTGAATGGGAGCCCTACCCCTTCTGGCAGGAACGTCCGCTGGGTAAAATCTGGGTCATCGCGGCCACCACAGCGCTGCCAATACCCTCGGAGAATGGCTCCGAAACGGCAACCATCCCATCGCTCCCACTCAAGTCGGCGTTGACGGTTCAAGAGGCCCTAGAAAAAGTGGGTCAAGGCGGACTCACCGCCTTAGAAGAAACGCCCGAGGGCACCCTCTATGGCCGCTCGATGATTGCGGCCGACCGAATGGCGGATGGTCGCCTGATCTTAGCCAAGTGGGTCCGACGCTTGACCCAGTGGCACGGACGCGAAGTCAGCCAAGACATCTTCAGCGAGACCCTCAAGCCGGCCCTCGAAAAGAACCTGCTGCAACAGCGGCTCCCCGTGGTCCGCTGGGTCGAACACGATCAATCCATCACCGTGCTGGTCAGCCTAGAACTCCAGACTATTAAGGTGCCCGTGGATCGTCATGGAGTGGCGCTGTGGCGCCCAAAAGAACGCGAGGTACTTTCGGCCGTCTGCGCGCGCTGCGAATGGACCGAGATCTGCCGCGGGCTTTCGGCCGCCCCAGGCACCGCACTCACCTGGCGACGCCTCGGGTTGGTCGATGCCCAGGGCAATCCGACCCGGCGCGGACGCGTGGTGAGTTTCTTCTCCGGCGGCGATGGCTTAGCGATCGCAGCTGCTCTCGAAGACGCCACCTACCCGTTGGAGGAATTGGTCTACGACTTGGCCAACCTCGACGCGGGGTTCCGCTTCTGTGCCGACGGAGACCGCTATGGCGGTCAACTGGCCTTTGCCTGCCGCAAGGCCTATGGCCCCGCATCGATCGATGGATACCTGGAGACCGGGCTACCCCTCAAGTATGGCACCGGAGCCGAAACGGTGGTCCGCAGGATCCATCAAGACCCGGCCTGCAAGGTGCGCTTTGTCACCGAAGTGCTCGGTACCGGCGACATCGATCGCATGATCATCGAGTGGCGAAGCCTGCTGCGACAAATCGCCCATGCGGCACCGCTAGAATGGCCTCGGTGGACGGAGCTTCAGGCCATGGCCAGACCCCTCTTGCATGAGGTGCGCTCCCCTACCGAGACCAGCCTACCCCCGCTGGAATACGCACAAACCAAACGCATCGACCATCGCTTGATTCTGAGGAGATCCTGAAAACCCATTTTCTGGACCCCAAACCAACGCCATGATTCACGTCCCCCCTCTCCGACCTGGGCGATCCATCGACGGTATTTCCGCGGTGCTTCTGCCCTTCCATCCCGACGGCCGCCCCGACCGGGAAACCTGGGCCACGCTCGTCGAGCGAACCTGGGCGGCCGGACTCACTCCCGCCGTCAACATGGACACCGGCTACGCCAACTTGTTGAGCCCGTCCGAGCGAGCCGAGTTCCTCGCCGAAACCAGTCAAATGGCCCGGGGTCGACGCTTCATCGCCGGCACTTATATTGAGGGCCTCGCCGGAGACCCAGCCACCGTGTACGCCCGTGAGGCCTCGGTCATCCACTCGGTCGGGGGCACCCCCATCCTATTTCCCTGCTCAGCCACCCAGCACTGGGATCGAGAGCAAACCGTGTCGCTGTTCCGATCCGTCGGACAGGCCGTGCCGCAATTTCTTGGATTCGAGCTCGGCACGATGTTCGTCCCCTTTGGCCGGATCTGGGACTTGGACACCTTCCGGGCCTTGCTCGACATTCCTGAATTGGTGGGTGCCAAGCACAGTTCCCTCAGCCGAGACCTGGAGTGGCAACGGCTGGCGGTACGCGATGCCGTTCGCCCCGAGTTCCGTGTGTATACGGGCAACGACTTGGCCATCGACCTCATCCAGTGGGGCAGCGACTACCTGTTGGGTTTGTCGGCCTTCCATGTCGAAGCCTTCGCAGCCCGAGACCGCGCCTGGGCCTTGGGCGACGGGCGTTTCTTCGAATTGAACGACTGGCTGCAATACTTGGGCATGATCGCCTTCCGCGCCCCAGTGCCCGCCTACAAACACACCTGCGCCCAGTTCCTCAAGTTGCGAGGAGTCATTCCGTGCGACGCCCCTCACCCACGCGGCGCCCGGCGTCCCGACACGGACCTCCCACTCCTCGCCGACCTCGCGGCGCGCCTGGAAGCCCTGACGACCGAGTTCGCCCACAGTTCAAACTCGTCAGCATCGGGAGACATCCACCAGAAAACCCGATAAGGTCTCCCGCGTGCCGGACATTGTTCTGTCCACCCTCAACGCGAAGTACCTCCACGCCTCCTTCGGGCTGCGCTGCCTCATGGCCAATTTGGGGGAACTGCAGTCGCGGGCAAAAATACTGGAGTTCGACATTAACCAGCGTCCGTTGGAAATCGCAGAAACCCTGCTGGAGGCTGCCCCAAAAATCCTCGGATTGGGCGTCTATGTCTGGAACGCCGGCCCCACACTCGAACTGCTCGGCATCCTCCGCCGCCTGCGCCCCGACCTCAAGGTCGTGCTCGGAGGGCCCGAGGTGAGCTATGAATGGGACCAGCAGCCGATCATCGGCCTGGCCGATCATGTGATCACCGGTGAGGCCGACCTCGCCTTCGCGTCGCTCTGCCAGAACCTGCTGTCAGCAACCGACCCGCGACCTCCCAAGCTCATCGCCGCACCCGTGCCCGATGTGGCGGCCTTGGCGCTGCCCTACGATCTCTACGACGCACCGGACATCGAGCACCGGGTGGTTTACGTCGAGGCTTCTCGAGGCTGCCCCTTCACTTGCGAGTTCTGCCTCAGCTCCCTGGAGATCCCCGTGCGGCAATTCCCATTGGATCCCTTTCTGGTTGCGATGCAGCAACTCCACGATCGAGGCCTGCGCCGCTTCAAATTCGTCGACCGAACCTTCAACCTGAACCTCGCCACCAGTCGGCGGATCCTTCAATTCTTCCTCGACCGATTGAGCCCCGAACTCTTTGTTCACTTTGAGATGATTCCGGACCGCCTTCCGGCAGAATTACGCGAGTTGATCGCCCGATTCCCGGCGGGCACGCTGCAGTTTGAAGTGGGAATCCAAACCTTCGATCGCGAGGTCGAGGCCCGAATCAGCCGACGCCAGAACCACGATCGACTCGCCGACAATTTCCAGTGGCTCCGTCAGCACAGCGGCGTGCATTTGCATGCCGACCTGATCGTGGGTCTACCCGGCGAAACCCTAGAATCGTTCGGACAAGGCTTTGATCGATTGATCGGACTCGGGCCTCAGGAAATTCAGGTTGGTATTCTCAAACGCCTGCGTGGGACCCCCATCATCCGGCACGATGCGGAGTGGCAGATGATTTACAATCCCCATCCGCCCTACGAGGTGCTCTCCACCCGGACCATGAACTTCGGCACGCTGGCTCGCCTGCGTCGCTTCGCCAAGTTTTGGGACATTTTCGGCAACAGCGGCAATTTCGTGGAGAGCCTTCCCCTGCTGTGGGCGACCCTTCGCAGGCCCGCTCCAGCCAACGGCGGATTAAACCCGGAGCAATCCCCAGTCGGTGATGCGCTCACAGTCGATGTGCTTCCGACGGGTTTATCCGTAAGAAATTCCGAAGCTGAATCTCCAACCCACGAGAACTCTGCAACAGCGGGCTCGGCCTTTGGAGCCATCCTCGCCTGGAGCGATGGGCTCCATGCCCAGGGTGTGAAGGGCCACGGTATCGCCTTGCCCCGGCAATACGAACTGCTGTGGCGCTGGTCCGTGGAAGTGTCTGGGATTTCCGCAGAAGTGTTCGGGCCCGCACTAGCGCGCGACTACCGACGGCCGGGTCGAACCGATCTACCCACTTGGTTGATCCCATTTGCCGGCTCCGAAGCAACCCTTCGCCGCCCTGCCCGGCTACCCCGCCGACAGTCGCGGCACCTTGGGGCTGCGATCGAATCCTAGCACTGGGAGTGTAGCGACCCAGCCTCGGGCTATTTCTGATCTGGCCTGCCCGAGTTAACCGAGCGGGACCACCGGACGGTACCAGTTGTCGCGCTGAACGGGCTCGAAACCCAATTCCGAGATTAACCGCTTCATGTCGGAAACTCCCATGCGGAAAGTCGTGCCGGCCGAGCTGACCACGTTTTCCTCGATCATAATCGACCCTAAATCATTGGCACCATGGAGCAAGGCCACCTGCCCTACCTCGGGTCCCTGGGTCACCCAGGAGCTCTGCACACTAGGAATATTATCGAGGTAAATCCGGGCCAGCGCCTGCATGCGCAGGTATTCATGGGAACCCACGGTCGTGGCCTTCAGGACGGTGTTCTCTGGCTGGAACGTCCAAGCGATGAACGCCGTGAACGCTCCGCCATTGATCCGCCCCTGCTCCAGCGCCTCAGCATAAGCAACCGACCGTTCTGAGGGATTCGCTCCGGCGCTCAGGCGCCCCGAGTCTACCAAGCGCTGCAGGGACACATCCTGCTGAGCGCGAACCACCTCCAAGTGCTCGATACGCTCTTCGACCGTCTCCACATGGCCAAACATCATGGTCGCCGAACTGGCCAGCCCCATGCTGTGGGCGACATCCATGACCCCCATCCACTGGGCGGTGTTGGCCTTGAGTGGCGCGATGCGCTGACGAACGCGATCCACGAGGATCTCCCCGCCACCCCCGGGCAGGCTCCCCAGACCGGCCGCGACGAAGTCTCGAAGAACGGTCTCGACCGGTTCATTGAAAAACTCTGAGAAAGCCACAAACTCGCTCGGACTAAACCCGTGAACATTAAATCCGGGGAACTTCGTTCGAACGTGGTGCAGTAAATCCAGATACCATTGCTTGGTCAGTTTCGGATGGTGACCGCCCTGCATGAGCATTTGTGTCCCACCCAGCGCCAAGGTTTCCTCGATCTTCCGGTCGAGTTCGTCGAGTGTGATGACGTAGGAATCGGCATCTTTCTCAGTCCTCCAGAAGGCGCAAAACTTGCAGTAGACGTTGCAAACGTTGGTGTAATTGACGTTGCGATCCACGATGTAGGACACGGTCTCCGCCCCACGCCCAGCCAACGCACGACCACGGGCCAACCGACGACGACGATCCGCCAAAGCGCCCAACTCCGACAAGGGCAGCGAGTACAGAGCCAGTGCCTCCTGAGCATCGATCCGTCCCCCTTCCCAAACCCGCTGAAGCAGAGCATCCCGTGAAGAATCCAACACCATGGCCGAAGCCTACGCCCGAACCGCCCGAGGACAAGCAAACCCAGTTTTCTTAAGGAACTCCGGAACTCTGGGGAAGTGGCAGTTGGCGGCTTTACCCGGCAGAGGCTTCCGCTACGATCTGTATTGATGCCCTTGCCCCCATTGCTGATCACCGCTTTGTTGATGGGCCTCCTTGCCCAGACCGGTTCAGCCAAGGAGGAAATACCCTCCGGGAATCGGCACCCCGGCATGAGCGGTGCCTCGGCCGCCATTTTCCTCGATGCCGGTCGTGTGGTGGTTGCCAGCGATGAGGACAATCGGTTGCGCGTGTACGACCCATCGGCCAGTCAGCCGGCGATGACGGCGTGGGATGCCTCGCCTTGGCTGCACCTCAGCGGCCGCAATCTGGAATGTGACTTGGAGGGGGCTGCTCGGGTGGGGAATCGCATCTATTGGGTCGGCTCCCATGGACGCAACAAGGACGGTAAGTACCGCTCCAACCGGCACCGCTTTTTCGCCACCGACGTGACGGAGACGCCGCAAGGTCCCCAACTGCGCAGCATTGGGACTCCGTGCTCTACCTTGGTCACCGCCCTGCTGACCAACGCCGCGTTGGCTTCGCTCCACCTGGACACCGCGGCGGCGCTGCCTCCGGATTCCAAAGGAGGGCTCAGCATCGAAGCGCTCGCAGCCCGACCCGACGGCTCCCTATGGATTGGATTCCGCGGTCCGCTCGCCAAGGGAAAAGCCTTACTTATACCCTTGTTGAACCCCGATGCGGTCCTAGAAGGACATGCCCCGCATTTCGGCCCTCCGACCCGCCTGGATCTAGGCGGTCGCGGCCTTCGAGACATGGCTTGGACGGGCTCCGAATGGATCCTGGTTGCCGGAGCTACCGGGGGGGAGCAGAAGGGAACGCGGATCTTCCGATGGAATGGCGAGAGCCGTTCACCCAGCACTTTGGACCTACCCGGCCTCAAGAACCTGCACATCGAAGCCGTCGCCGTGCCCCGAGAACAACCGGTTCGCCGACTGCTCCTGTGCAGCGACGACAGCCACCTCTCCTCCATCGGCACCCCGTCATTCCGCAGCTACTGGATTGATCTGCCATCCGCCCCCGCAGCAGGCGCCTCGGGGCACTAATGACTTGACTGGGATTCATCCAAGGAGGGCTGGCCCCTTTGGCCATGGATTGGGAGAAAACCTCCGCTAAAGCAACCGACCCTGGCCGGTTCGAGCCATGGTAAGCCCTAGCTTGCGGTAGGCCTTTTCGGTGCAAATACGGCCTTGGGGGGTGCGCTGGATGTAGCCTTCGAGAATCAGGTAAGGTTCATACACCTCTTCGATGGTGTCGGGCTCTTCACCGACCGCCACCGCCAAAGAACTCACCCCGACAGGGCCACCGGCAAACTTCACGATCACCGACTCGAGGATGCGCGTGTCCATCTCGTCGAGACCGTCCTTGTCGATCTCCAAGATCTCGAGGGCCTTGTTGGCAATCTCTTCGGTGATCCGACCATCGGCGCGGACCTGCGCATAATCACGCACCCGCCGCAGCAGGTTCCCTGCAATACGAGGCGTGCCCCGGCTGCGGCGGGCAATCTCCATGGCACCCTGTGGCTCGGTGTCCACGCGCATTAGGCCAGCACACCGTTGCACAATTCCCTGCAACTGTTCGGCCGTGTAGTAGTCGAGGCGTTCCCGGATGCCGAAGCGGGTCAGCAGCGGAGCACTGAGCAAGCCACTGCGCGTGGTGGCTCCGATGAGCGTGAAGCGCGGGAGGCTCAAGCGAACGCTGCGGGCGTTGGGCCCTTGGTCGATGATGATGTCGAGTTTGAAGTCCTCCATCGCCGGATAAAGGTACTCCTCGATGGTCTTCTGAAGACGATGAATCTCATCAATGAAGAGCACATCCCCTTCGGAAAGATTGGTGAGCAGACCCGCCAGGTCAGCGGCTTTTTCAATGGTCGGACCGCTTGTGGTACGCAGGGTTCCCCCCATGGCGCCGGCCAAGATGTTGGCAATGGTCGTCTTTCCCAGACCCGGGGGGCCGCTCAAGAGGATATGATCCAGCGGCTCTTTACGGCGCAGCGCCGCCTCAACAGCGATCTCAAGCCGTTCCTTCACCTTGGCTTGGCCGGTGAAATCGGCAAAAGCAGCCGGCCGCAGCGCCACCTCCAGGGTGACATCCGCCTTGTTCAATGAAGTCAGCGCGCGCTCGGCCATTCGCCTTCAAGTGTGGGACTCCCGGCACTCCGGGCGAGGAGTTTTGCAGGAATCATCCGCCTTTTCCTGAAAGGGCAGTTTAATGAACGACCACCGAACCCCAGAAAGCCTACGGATTGCGCTGAACACCCACCACCCTTCGTACGTCCGATACGGGTATCCGGGATTGTCCGAAACACTGCTTCATGGCAGGAATACGGGTGGAGTAGCATTTCGATAGGATTTGGTTGCCGTGACGTTTGAACACCTACTGCGGAAGAACGCCCTTCTTCCCGAAGACAAGATTGCCGAAGCCAAACACCTGGAGGCCACGGAAGGGCTGCGCCTAGACCGGGCGGTCGTTCAGCTCGGCTTGCTGACCGAGCGAGCGGTCCTAACCCTGATGGCCGAGCAGCTTCAGTTGCCGCTGCTCGATTTGTCGGCCACGGAAATCCCTTCTGACATCCTCCAGTCACTGACGACCAAGGTGGTGTTCCGGAAGCGCATCGTCCCCATCGCCCGCGAAGGCAACACCCTGCGGGTGGCTACTTGCGATCCCTTCGACCTCTACGCGATGGACGATGTCCGGATGACGACCGGGCTTCAAATCGACACCGTCTTGGCCACCAAGGACGACATCGAGAAGCTCATCAAGACCCACTATGGTCTGGGCGGCGACACCTTGGACGAGCTGGCAGCCAACGACGACGAACCCAGCGGCCCCGTGTCCAGCGGCGGTGACGATTTGCTGGAGATGGCCCAAGAGGCGTCGGTCATCCGACTGGTCAACGAGATCATCGTCGAGGCGGTGAACGAACGGGCCAGCGATATCCATATCGAGCCCTACGAGCACCAGATGGCCATTCGCTACCGCATCGACGGTATCTTGCACGAGGCCTCGGTACCGCCGCAAATGAACCGCTTCCAAGCGGCGATCATTTCGCGCATCAAGATCCTCGCAAATCTGAACATCGCTGAGCGGCGAATCCCCCAGGACGGCCGAATCAAGTTCAACGTGGGCGGGCGGCAAATCGACGTCCGCGTCTCGGTCATCCCCATGCTGTTCGGTGAGGGCGTCGTCATGCGTCTGCTCGACAAAGCCAACGTCCTTTTCACCCTGCCCCAGCTCGGCATGGATCAGGAGACTTACGGCCGATTCCGAGGCCTGATCGAACGCCCTCACGGGATCGTTCTGGTGACCGGCCCTACTGGCTCCGGCAAGACCACTACACTCTACGCGTCGCTCAACGAAATCGTGGGCCCGACACTCAAGGTGCTGACCGTCGAGGACCCGGTTGAATACCACCTCCAGGGCGTCAACCAGATCCCCGTCGATCACAAGGTGGGCATGACCTTCGAGGCCGGGTTGCGGGCCATCCTGCGGCACGACCCGGATGTGGTGATGATTGGCGAAATCCGCGACGTCGAGACGGCCCGGGCCGCCATCCAGGCATCGCTCACGGGTCACCTCGTGCTGTCCACTCTGCACACCAACGACTCCGCC
>SYMJ01000192.1 GCA_005805505.1 Verrucomicrobiales bacterium
CATTAAACGGAGCGGTTGAATTCGCTCAAGGCGGCGGCGAGCTGGGCCGGGGACATGGATTTGCGCAGGGTGGCCATCTCGGCGTTGGCTCGCACGTCGCAGCGCTCGTTGAGCGGGTGTCCGGCGTGGCCCTTGAGCCAACGCCATTCAATTTGGTGACGGCTCACTAAGCCGTCGAGCTGTTGCCAGAGGTCGACGTTCTTCACGGGCTCCTTGGTGGAGGTCTTCCATCCGTTGCGCTTCCATCCGTGGATCCAAGACAGGATCCCCTGACGCAAGTATTGGGAGTCGGTGAAGAAGACGATTTCGCAGGCCTGATTGAGCACGCTGAGCGCTTGAATGGCCGCCTGGAGTTCCATCCGGTTGTTGGTGGTCGCCGCGACCGCACCGCCGATTTCCAACTCCTGCCGACCATACTGCAGCACCGCCGCCCAGGCCCCGGGCCCAGGGTTTCCCTGACATCCGCCGTCGGTATGGATGGTGACACGCTTCAACGAGCGATAGTCTGGGAGCGGAGAAGCCAAAGGGGAAGCCGGCACCGCGGTCCGATCATAACAGGGCCCGATGTCGATACTGCCTGATCCCGATCTTGCCGATTCGGGGCCCCTGCCGCCTAATGGGCAACAACGTTCCATGATCCCGCTCCAAGCGCCGTTCACCGCCGACAAAATCCAGGCCCTCAAGGTCGGGGATGAGGTCCTAATCTCCGGGGTCCTCTTCACGGGCCGCGATGCTGTCCACAAATACTTGCACGACGGCGGGGAGCTGCCGCCCGAGGTGAACCTCCGCGACGGGATTATTTACCACTGCGGACCGGTGGTGCTGAAGGATTCGGATGGCTCGTGGAAGGTCACCGCCGCCGGGCCGACGACGTCGATCCGCGAAGAGCCTTACCAGGCCGACATTATCCGCGACCACGGATTGCGCGGCGTCATTGGCAAGGGCGGTATGGGCGACAAGACTCTCGGGGCTTGCCAAGAGCATGGATGTGTTTATTTGCATGCCATCGGTGGCGCGGCTCAGGTGCTGGCCGAATGCGTGGTGCGCGTGCGCAATGTATACCTGCTCGAAAAGTTCGGATCGCCCGAGGCCATTTGGGAGTTGGAGGTGCGTGATTTCCCCGCCGTGGTGACCATGGATTCCCACGGTCGTTCGCTCCACCGTGAGGTGTACGCCGCCAGCGCGGCCGCCCTCCAGGAACGGGTCTGAACCCGCATGGACTTGGCTGAATTGGGTTGGGATGCGGTTTGGGAAGGCAACTTCACCGCACATCGCCAAGGCGGCCTCGAGCCCGCGCGGGTCGTCCACGAAGACAAACTTTCCTACAATGTGGTCGGAGCCTCCGGCGACCGCCCTGCGATTATTACTGGCCGCTTGAGGCACCTTTGCCCGCGGGATCAAGACCTGCCCAAGGTCGGCGATTGGGTGGCGGTTCGTCCGGTTCCTGGTGAATCCAAAGGGGTCATCGAGGCCATCTTGCCGCGACGTTCTCAAATCGCCCGCAAGATCAACGGCCGGGGTACCGAGGCGCAAATCGTGGTGAGCAACATCGACGTGGCCTTTGTCGTGCAGGCGATGGACTCCACCTTCAACGCCCGCCGGCTAGAGCGCTTCTTGGTCATGGTGCTCGAAGGCGGTGTGCGGCCGGTGCTCGTTCTCAATAAGTTAGATTTGTGCAAGGCCCCGCGCCGGATGATTTCGGAGGCCGAAGCCGTCTCGGGCGGCGCGCTCGTTCTGCCGGTGTGCGCGAAGACGGCCAAGGGCACCGGGCGCTTACGAGAGATCGTTGGGCCGGGATTGACGGCGGTCTTTATCGGAACGTCGGGTGTGGGTAAGTCGAGCCTGATCAATCGACTGGTGGGAGGCACATTGCAGCCCACCTTGGAGGTGCGTGATTCTGATTCCAAGGGACGGCATGCCACGACCTGGCGCGAGATCATCCCGGTGCCCCAGGGCGGGTTGGTTATCGATACGCCGGGCATGCGCGAGTTTCACCTGTGGTCGGCCGACCTCGGTCTCGACACGGCGTTCCCGGACATTACCGAACTGGCCGTGGGTTGCCGCTTCCGCGACTGCACCCATGGCGCGGAGCCCGGATGCGCCGTGAGGTCTGCGCTCGAGGCCGGTGCCCTCGCGGGTGGCCGTTATGAGAGCTTCCGCAAGCTCCAGGCCGAGTTGGTCGAGGTGGATCGCGGTCGCGTCGAGCAGGAGCGCCGGGTCCGATCATCGCGGCCCAAGCCCTCCTCGCGTCACGCCCTCCCTCTCGACGAGGGTGACGGCGACGGTGAGGGTGACGGCCAAGAGTGAGGCAGGATTGGGGTTGAGGACCGATTTTACATCAAAACGATCACCCGGGACCGCACTCTTCCCTAGCTATCCCGCGGTGCAGGCGTGTTCGAGCCTCCGGCAGAAGGTTCGTTGTTGCCGGCTTCTGAGGCTGCCAAAACTTGGGTGACCAGGGAAATATCGGCACTGGCCTCCGGTGATAGGGCACTGACGTCGACGGACACGCGGAGGATTTGTTGGGTGCCACCGATGAGCACGCCGCGGACCGGAGAGATATCGCCGTAGTCGCGTCCCCAGCCGATAGAAATGTGCCTCAGCGAGGCGTAGCAGTTGTTGGTGGGGTCGGCGTCGATCCAGCCAATTCCCGGGCAGAACAGGGACACCCAGGCGTGCGACGCATCGACCCCGCGTAGCTTGGACAAGCCCGGTGGCGGGTCGGTCTCGAGATAGCCGCTCACGTAGCGCGCCGGCAGGCCGATGGATCTTAGGCAGGCGATGAAGAAGTGGGCGAAGTCTTGGCAGACACCCCTCCGGTTCCTGTGGAAGTCGGCCAGGGGAGTCGAGACGGTGGTTGCCGTGGGGTCGAACCGAAAGTCGGACTGCAGTCGCGCCATGAGGTCTGACAGGGCTTCGAAGATCGGCCGTGACCGGGTGAATGACTCCAGCGCGTAGTCGGCGAATTCTGGCGAGGTGTGCACCAGCGGCGAGGGATGGGTGTATTCGTTGGCCTCAAGCGCCCCCCAGGTTCGGTCGACGCGGCACCGCGATCGTACCGTCTCCCAGGCGGGTGTCTCGGAGGTGTCGGGCAGGAAGGCCGGCGACACAGCCACTCGAGCCTTCGAGGTGATGGACAGCGAGCTGTGCGGGTGCTCAACCGCGATGAAGTGAGCTCGATTGCCGAAGTAGTCGCCGTGGGAGGTGACGACCGAGGGCTCGGGGAAGATCCGGAATTCGTGGTTGAGGCATAGCTGCCGGGGTGTCCTTCGGGGCTCCAGCCGCAACAGGTGGTGAGACACGGACACGGCTCGCTGGTAGTCGTACTCGGTGACGTGGACGATGTCGTAGAGCAGGTGCTGCATGGGCTATGCCTCGGGAGGGTGCGGGTGAGTTAACGGACCCTGAGGATGCGTGTGGCTGAAGTAGCGCTGGGTTAGGTCGTCAGAGAGCCCGGCCAGTCCTTGAGTGCAGGTCTCCATCAGGGCGATGAGCGTATGCACGTCGAACCCCTCGTGCTTCGGGGCCTCGCGGGCGAATTCGGCCGACAGCAGCCTGCCCTGGATGCCCTCGATCAGCGCTGACCACCGGTCATCGACCCCCACTCGAAACTCGCTTTGCAGGGCCTCGAGATGGGTCCTAAGAGCGGACAACTGGAAAGCCAGGCCCCGCGGGTTCGATACGTCGCGCACCAGCATCTCGACCACCTCCGGCCAACGCGCACTGGCGAAGTAGCGCTGGCGGTGGGTCATGCCGCTGTCGGCGATGTCGAGAATCATCTCGAGCAGCGGCGTCGGTGATCCTGAAACGAACGCTGCCGCGGTCATGAGGGTGGTTATTGAGAACCCCCGTTCGAGGCGGCGGCCCGAGTCGAGGAATCGCCATCCGGGTCCGCGGGTCATGTTCTCCATCGCCAGGCCGTTGAACGCCGCGAGGTTCAAGATGAGGCCCTGCATCATGCCGTGCGCATGAGCGATGGAGCGCCGGGTCGTTGGGACCTCGGGTTGGGGTACCAGCCGGTCGAGAATCTGCCAGGTGTCGCCCGACAAGCGGTCCCGAACGGCGGCCGCATTTTCGCGGATCCGGTTCATTAGGTCGGGGATCGAGCCAGGGCCATCGAAGCGGTAGATCCAGTCAAGAATTCTCCCGGTGAGGTCTGCCGGCCCGTCGTCGGGATCCGTCGCGAGGAGGAATCCGATTCCGGCCATTAAGTGTCCTAGCCTGTTGTCGCGATCAGAGGACTCGGGCGAGGTGTCTGAAGCCAGTTGCCCGAGCACGCAGCGGAACACGCGCAAATACTGCTCGAAGCGCTCGGTGTAGCGCCCCAGCCAGAAGAGGCTGTCGGCGGCCCGGCTCGGCAGCCCGGTCAGACGGCGGTCGGTGGACGCATGGGCCGGTATCGCCGCTGCCGATTCTTCGTCGTCATCCTTGTCCGAGCGCAGGATCCAGGTGTCTTTGCTTCCGGCACCGCCCTGCATCGAGACCAGTGGGTCTTCCACCGAAGCCGCGACCCGCGTGAGCCCGCCGGGGAGCACGGCGTGCTCGCCGCCGTTGGTTGCCACGTAGGCCCGGAGCAATACCGAGCGCCGCTCGAAGCCTCCGGGGGTCCACACTGGGGCCGACGAGGGGAGCACGCACTCCTGGGCGACGAAGTCCTGGGGTCGGGAGGCGATGAGTTCCAGCAGGCGGGTCTTGTCGGCGGCGGCGAGCTGGTGCCCGAACCAGCTGTGGCCCCGGCGACGCCCGAAGGCAGGTTTGACCACCAGCCGGTCGATATGGCCTGTGACGTACCGTAGCCCCTCGGCTTCCCCGCACCACCAAGTGGGAACCGACGGCAACAGGAGGTCTTCGTCGAGCAGGTGGCGGCACAGAGCTGGAAGGAACGTCAGGAAGGCTGGGCTCTCGACCAGGCCCGAGCCCAGGGCGTTGGCGATGGTTACATGGCCGGCGCGGGCCGCCTGCACGAGTCCTGGAACACCGAGTACGGACTCCGTCCGGAGTTCCAGCGGGTCGCAAAAGCTGTCGTCCACCCGCCGCAGGATGACATCGACTGGCTGGAGGCCTTCGAGGGTCTTCAGGCAGACCCGCAAGTCGCGCACCGTCAGGTCGGCTCCCTCGACCAGCGGAATACCCAGGTGGCGGGCGAGGTAGGCATGCTCGAAGTAGGTTGCGTTGAGCGGACCCGGAGTCATGAGCACCATCACCGGGTTCTCCCGTCGGCCCGGCGCCAGTGTCTCGAGGAAGGATCGAAGGCTCCGGAAGAAGGGCGCGAGGCTGCGCACGGAAACCTCACGGATCTCGTCCGGGAGCACCCGCGAGACGACCTTGCGGTTCTCGTGGGCGTAACCGGTGCCGCTGGCGGACTGGGTCCGGTCGGCGAAGGTCATCCACTGGCCCGAGGCCGACCGGACGAGGTCCGCCCCATAGAGGTGAAGCATCACCTGGCCGGCCACCGGCAGGCCGCGGCAGGGGCGCAGGAAGCCGGGGTTGGAGTAGACAAGCTCGGGTGGGATGAACCCGTTGGCGATGAGTCGTTGCGTTCCCAGATACAGGTCCCTGAGGACCCAGTTTAAGAGCCGTGATCGCTGGATGAGGCCCGCCTCGAGGCTTCGCCACTCCGGGGCCGATAGGATCAGGGGCACCGGGTCCAACGACCAGGGACGGTCGCGCCCCTGAGGATCGCCGTACACGTTGTAAGTCACCCCATGCTCACGGATGATCCGTAGTCCCTCGTCCCAACGGGCGTTTAGACGTGCGGCACCGAGTCGCTCTAGCGCCTCGATCAATGCGGTCCATTGGGGCCTCGGCAGGCCTCCTTGACCGAAGCATTCGTCATGCGGCGCCGCCATCCCGCTGGCCGTCCGGCGGAGGCCGGCAGCCTCAATCAATGCGGTCCCGTGGTGTTTTTCGAGCATCGTTTCGATGGGCTATCCCGACGGGGGCCCTCGCGGTACGAGTCCGTCCCGCGGGCCGCCAGAATGGTTAAGCGCAACGCAGATCGAGGGTGAAGGGAAAATCCTCGGGGCGCACCGAGGGCGGGACCTCAATGACGCCGGGAGTGTGGCCGTGGGTCATGAAGCGCGCCAACCGGCGGCTCTCGGCTTCGTAGGCGTTGACGGGGAGAGACTCATGGTTGCGTCCGCCCGGGTGGGCCACGTGGTAGGTGCATCCTCCGAGCGACCGGCGGTTCCAGGTGTCCACGAGATCGAAGACGAGCGGCGCATGCACGCCGATGGTAGGCTGCAAACACTGGCCCGGCTGCCAGGCCCGGTAGCGGACCCCGCCCACTTGATCGCCCGGGGTGCCCGTCGGATGCAGGGGGACCCGCCGGCCGTTGCACGTTAACACGAAACGACTGCTGACCATGCCCTTAGCGAAGACCTGGAGCCGCTCGAGGGAACTGTCCACGTAGCGGACGGTGCTGCCGCCGGCCGGTTCCTCGCCGAGGACATGCCAGGGCTCGAGCGCCGTTCGCAGTTCCACGTGGATGTCCCGCTGGGCGAAGTCGCCGAGTCTCGGAAAGCGGAACTCGAAGTGCGGATCAAACCACTCGGGCTCAAACGGATAGCCGGCGTCCCGCAGATCTCGCAGCACCTCATTGAAGTCGGTGCGGCAGAAATGCGGCAGCATCCATCGGTCGTGCAAGTCGCTACCCCAGCGCACCAGCCCGTTGGAGTAGGGTTCTTGCCAGAACCGGCTAACGAGCGCCCGGATGAGAAGCTGCTGGGCCAAGCTCATGCGCGGATCCGGGGGCATTTCAAAGCCCCGCATTTCGACGAGGCCCAGCCGGCCAGAGGACGTGTCGGGCGAGTAGAGTTTATCTACGCTGAACTCGGCGCGGTGGGTGTTACCACTCGAGTCGATGAGGAGGTTTCGGAACAGGCGATCGACCATCCAGGGCGGCACCGGGGTGCCGGGCGGGGGTACTTGGCGAAAGGCCACCTCCAGCTCATGGAGCGCGTCATGGCGGGCCTCGTCGATGCGCGGGGCTTGG
>SYMJ01000193.1 GCA_005805505.1 Verrucomicrobiales bacterium
TCGTGCCTGTTGGTGAAGACGAAGTTCTGGACGGTGTCATTGGCCACTACGAGGTCCATCCAACCGTCGTCATTCAGATCGATCGGAGCCACCGCGAGGGTTTTGGCCATGGGCAGCCCTGTGGCCGGATTTTGGATACGGAGACCGCTTCGGGCTGAGACTTCAGTGAAATGGGGGAGGGCACCCGGAGTGGTAGGACCGTCATTCTGGTACAGGGCGGGGAAGGTGCCTGGAAAGAGCCAGGGGCGCCCATAGGCGCGTCCCACACCCACAAGCTGGTTGTTCACCTCCCGATCCATTTGGGGCGACCACTCGACATAGTGCCCGACGAAGAGGTCTAAGTCGCCATCCCGATCGAGGTCAAACCAGGCGGCGGCCGTGGACCATCCAGAAGACGAGGCGGGCAAGCCGCTCTGGGCCGTGATGTCTGCGAAATGTCCCTCTCCTAAATTTCGGAATAGGCGCACCCCCCCGAGTCCGGTCAGCAACACGTCGGTGCGGGAATCGCCATCCAAATCTCCGCAGGCCACTCCCATGCCGTAAAACGGGACATCCAAGCCGGATCCAGCGGTGATGTCGGTGAAACGAATGGGCCCACAGGGCGCGGTGTCGTTCCGATATAAGGCCGCAGTGGTTGAGAGAGTGTTTTTGGTCGATGCATCCGGCCACTCCGTTCCATTGACGAAGAGGAGGTCTGCATCGCCATCCCCATCCAGATCGAAACACGCCACGCCGCCTCCAAGCGTTTCGGGCAAGAGTTTGCTGCCTTGTGCTCCGTTGCTGTGGGTGAAGCGGATGCCAGCCTCTCGGGTAATGTCCGTGAACCGAATGGATGGAGGTCGTGGACCGCGACCGGAATCGTTGGCCACCGGACTCTGAATGGGGAGGAGCGCTGCCGTTGGAGCGGCGGGTCGGCGCTGCAGCCACCAGACAGCAGCGGCCGCCACCACGCACAGAAGGATGAGGACGGCCAATGAACGGCGCAGTGCCTGAGTGATCACCTCATCCTCCGAACCAGGTGTCCGTCTGGGTTCAGGATTCAGGTTGGCCATGACAACACGCTGGGATGATCGAGGGCGTGTTTTCAAGCCCGGAACCACTGAGCGGAGGATGGAAGTTCCGCCTCGAGCCTTCGGGTATCTTCAAAAGGAGAGTCGAATTAATTCCAAGGACTGATCGCAGCGGTGGCAGTCATTGAGACGGATCGAAAATTAGGACAAGTCCATGACTGGTCAATCTTGATGGAGTCTGTTTGCCTTTCCTGACGATGTCCGGAGCCGTTGGTTCCACAGTTTTGTTGACGACCCTCTTGAGGGATGTGTCCCGCTCGTTCTATCTGACGTTGAGGGTCCTTCCATCACGGGTGCGCGCTCCCATCGGCCTGGCGTATTTGCTGGCCCGTGCCACCGATACGTTGGCCGACGCCTCCTCGGTCCCGGTGGCGGTTCGTCGAAGGGCTCTGGAATCGCTGCGAGACCGGATCCTCGATGGTCAAGCACCGCCGCCGCAATGGGTAGACTTCGATATCAACAGCCCGGAAATCACCGCCGCTGAGCGCACGCTGTTGGAGCGCATCCCCGAGGCCTTGGCGATTCTGGATGATTCCCAGGTTTGGCAGAAGGACTGCATCCGGACGGTCTTAGAGACAATTGTGGGTGGGCAAATTCTGGACCTGGACCGCTTCGGCGGAATTCGGTCGGGAGAGGGCGTTGTGTCGCTGTCCAACGCCGAGGCGCTGGACGACTACACTTATCGAGTGGCGGGTTGCGTGGGTGAATTCTGGACCCGCATTTGCCGCAACCAACTTTTCCCCGCAGCCTCACTCGATGATGCCGCTTTTCAAGCCGATGGCATCCGCTTCGGTAAGGGCCTGCAGTTGATTAATATTTTGCGGGATCTGCCCAAGGATCTTCAGGCAGGCAGGTGTTATTTGCCGTGCGATGAGTTGGCTCGGGAGGGGCTTACGCCGGTGGATCTTCTGGATCCGGCTGTCGAGGACCGTCTTCGCCCGGTGTATGACCAGTGGTTGTATCAGGCCGAGGACCATTTGGCGGCCGGGTGGAATTACGTCCGCAGCATTCCCTCTGATCAGGTTCGCGTCCGACTGGCCTGTGCATGGCCGATACTAATTGGGGTACAGACGCTCCGGCGGCTGCGGGAGCCGGGCGTGCTGGATGCACGCCAGCGCGTCAAGATCTCGCGAGCGGAGGTCCGGTCGATCCTGTGGGCGACGCTCTGGAGATTACCCTTTCAACGGAGTTGGGAGGGCCTGTTTGAGTCGATGAGGGTTGGGATTGTATCGTGAACACCGGAAAGCAGGAGTCCCGATTGGACGCCACGGCAACTGCGGGTAAGTCTAGAGACACATGAGGGTCTTGATTACGGGTGCGACCGGATTTGTTGGACGTGCCGTTTGCGAGGCGGTGGTGCGTGAGGGGCATTCGGTACGGCGCATGGCCCGCGGAAGCCGCTCACAGTCTTTGGAGGCTCAGAATGACGGAACGGATTGGGTGAGGGGTTCGGTGCTGTGTCCGAACGATCTCCGCCAGGGCATGCAGGGATGTGATGCGGTCATCCACCTCGTTGGCATTATCGGCGAGATCGGTGACCAGACCTTTGAGCGGGTCCATCAGGAGGGAACGCTCCGGGTCCTTGAAGCAGCCCTGACTTCGGGGGTGAGACGCATAGTCCACATGAGCGCCCTGGGGACCCGGCCTGAGGCTGCTTCACGGTACCACCAAACCAAGTGGGCTGCCGAGGAGGCTGTGAGAAGTTCTGGTTTGGATTGGACGGTGTTTCGGCCTTCGTTGATCTACGGGCCCGGTGATGGATTCGTGAACTTATTCGCCGGGATGAGTCGCTGGTCGCCGGTGTTGCCGGTGATCGGTCGAGGACCGTCTTTGTTGCAACCGGTGTCGGTCGATTGCGTGGCCCGGGCGTTTGCGCGTGCGCTCGATTCAAAAGCCGCCGTCCACCAGACCTACGACCTTTGTGGTCCCGACCGGCTCAATCTGCCCCAGGTCTTGCAGACCCTTTTGCGGATCACCCGGCGCCGCCGTGTCATCCTAAGAATCCCTCGAGCGCTGGCTTGGTACCCGACCGCTGTTTTGGAGTGGGTCTTTCCGCGGGTCCTGCGACGTCCGGCTCCCTTGAGTCGGGATCAGATTCTCATGCTGGAGGAGGACAACATCGGGAACCCCGAGGCGGCTGAGCGCGATTTCCAGATTCCATCGGTTCCCTTTGCAAAGGGAGTCGAAGACTTTCTTCGCTGAGGCGTTCAGGCGCCGATGAGTTCGGCGACTTTTACCGAAACGTGACCGCTCTTCATGAGCGATTCTCCGACGAGGATGGCATGGCAACCGGCATTCCGGAGGCGCTCAACATCCGCCCGGTGGTGGATCCCGCTTTCTCCCACGAGAATTCGTTGGGTGGAGTCGGAGGCGGCGAAGAGTTTCTTGGCCAGAGTTTCGGTGGTCGCGAGATTCACTTGGAAGGTCTTGAGATCCCGATTGTTGACCCCTACGAGTCGGGCACCGCAGCGCAGCGCCCGCTCGAGTTCCGTCTCGTCATGAACTTCGACCAGGGCGGTTAGTCCAGCCGCATCGGCCAGACTGTGAAAGTGTGACAACTGCTCATCTGAAAGAATGGAAACAATGAGCAAGATCGCATCGGCTCCCCATTCGATGGCCTCGAGAATTTGCCGCTCATCGATAATGAAATCCTTGCGAAGCAGCGGCAGTTGGACAGCAGCTCGGATGGCCTTGAGATACTCGAGCGATCCTTGGAAGAACTGCTCGTCGGTGAGTACCGACAGACAGCTTGCTCCAGCCGCCTCATATTCTTTAGCGATCCGAACCGGATCAAAATTCGGGCAAATTACACCTAGGCTGGGCGAGGCCTTTTTGACCTCTGCGATCAAAGCGATGTCTCCCTGACGTGGGGTGGCCAGAGCCGCCGTGAAGTCCCGGATCCCCGAGCCACGCTGCTGGATAGCCTGTCGAAGCTGAGAGGCAGCCACCGGTCCCGGAGCCAGCAAGCCAACCTCTAAACGCTTCTGCGCGACAATGGTGTCGAGAATACTCATCGATTAGAAAAAGGTATCGGGGTTGGGGTGCTTGAATCACGCCCGAAGATCATTGGAGTTGGGCGTGCAATGGACTGGGCCGTGGGACGGCTTGGGGGCTTGGGATCATAGTCCTTGGAGCGCCCGAAGGGTCCAATCGGCTCGGTCTGCCGGATTGGCCCAATGGCGCATGTCCTGAATACGACGGCGATCGAAGTTTTCAACATGTCCGTCCACCATCCCGGTCACCGATCGCAGGTTGTAGCGCGGGTGCACGTAGCCCCACGCCTCGGGGCCGTCTTCCGAATTCCAATCGACGGCCCAGCGACGCGCATTCAGGTAAGGCGGTTTAACGACGTAATAGCCAGGCACGATCCGGCCTTCGAAGGGGCCGCGGGCAGAGGTGAAAACCAAGAGCTCTGAGGGCCGGGCTACCTCGGCGGTCTTGAGAACACAAAATCGCCCGAACCGATCAAAGGCTCGTTCCGTGGGCGGTAGTTCGACGTCATCACCGCCGACGAAGACCGAATTAATGCCCTGAGAGGGAAACACCGAAGCGGCGTAAACTCCGAGGTCGGGGTCTTCCATGCGGCGGAAGGTTTCTAACGTGCGCCGGTTTTCATTCAGGTACATTACGTCAAAACTTTTCCCCAGGTAGGGGGCGATCCGCCACGGGTATCGAGCGTTGATGGGATGATTGACCGGGTGTCCCTGAAAGTCGTTGGCGTTCAGCCCATAGCGGTAGCCGGGAAGCACTGAGTCGGAGTTGTCTTCGGCGTAGAGTCTCCAAGCAATGAGCAACTGACGCGACCCGGACATTTCATTGACCTGTGAAGCGCGATAGCGCGCCTTGCCCAGCGCCGGTAGCAGCATGGCCGCCAAGAGGGCGATAACGCCGATGACCACCAGCAGTTCGATGAGGGTGAAGGCGTGGAACCTCTTTCCCTGAGGAACAGAGGCGGACCGGAAGTAGGATGGCGGAACGATGCACATCGACTGCGGAAACAGACACTAACCTCGAAATCCGCGGCGTCCAAGACCACAGGTGGCAGACGGCGGAGTTGGATCGTTGTGATGGGCTTAGGTCGCGCCCTTGACCTCTTGCCTCCAAGGCGCTTCCGATCGAAGCTCCCAGAAGCACCGAATCAAGTGCTGCACAGAAAATATGAAAACCACCGTTATTCTTGCCCTGATTGTCGCCGCCTGCTCCATGGTCAGCCTTCGCGCTGCAGACAAACCCAAAGCCAAGGCCTATCCGTTGGACAAGTGCCTGGTGACCGACGAAAAGTTTGAAGGATCCGGCATGGAAGCCTACGAGTTTGTCCATGAAGGTCAGACCATCAAACTGTGCTGCAAGAGCTGCCTGAAGGATTTTAAGAAAGACTCGGCCACCTACCTGAAGAAATTACCGAAGGCGAAGGCCCCGAAGTCCGCTCAATGATCCCAAGGCGAGACGGGGTGGGAGGTAGTTCCCACTCTTTGCCGGGGTGGGAGGCCCAAAGACTGAGGCAACGGTTGGTAACCCCGTCGATTTCGGACTGCGATTCGGACTGCGATTCGGTTTCCGAATCAGTGGAGAGACTCACGGTGCTACCGGAGGTTCTGCCTCAGGACTGTTGTCGCGGTCGGGCTCAGACCCCTTGGGGAATGAGTTGTTTGGTCTGGAGTCGGGGTTCGGTGTTTCAGTGGGAATTTGAAGAGCCTTTGTCGGATCCTCACCGTGGACCGTGGCTAGATCACCGAATACCCAGCAATGACGCGGGCGCCCAAGAATGGGTGGACCATTGGGTAGGCCATTGGGTTGAGGGTATAAAAAATCCGGTCAGGAGGGTTTCAGTGTCGGTGAGTGGAACTCCCTTCCAGCAAGCGGTTTGGCGGGCGCTCCTTGAGGTTCCCCGCGGCTCACTGACTTCATACGGTCGATTGGCAACGGCCGTCGGCGCTCCGGGGGCAGCGCGGGCGGTGGGAGCCGCCTGTCGCGCCAATGGGGTGGCTCTTTTAGTTCCGTGCCACCGAGTCATTCGAGAATCGGGAGAATTGAGCGGCTACCGTTGGGGAATGGATCGTAAGTTGCGCCTTTTGGCCGGGGAATTGTGCGGACAAAAGCCGCGGTAAATCCTCAAATTCTCAGATGCGTTTTTTTAAGACGCTCCCCCGTGGGATCGTGATCTGTGAGAGTGAAACCCATTGAAAACAAGGGGTCTTTTGAGCGACTCCTTGACTCATCCCTTGCCAATCCTCGCGATGGTGTGCCATTTACCGCATCGATGAAGTTTGCATCGCCTGTTGTCTGGGTCCTTTTGGCTACGCTGGGTCTGGGTTGCGCTAGTTCCCAAAACACCAATCTGACCTCGCGCTCGGCCGCCCCGTCACCCGAAGCCAACTATTTGTTCGAGACGACGTTCCGGACGCATCGTCGCGGGGTGCAACCCGAGAATGTGAAGGCTTGGGTCGTGATGGGGTTGAATTTGTACCCCATGCAGCCCGTTCCCAACACGGAGAACCGCTTCGAGGCCTTGCTGCCGCTGCCGACGGACCGTTCTGTCTTGCGGTACCGGTACAAATTCCAGTTCACCTATCCCGGGGTGCTGGACAACAATATTAACAGTACCATGTCGCCGGAGTATGAACTTCAGGTGAAGTCGGGCGCCCCACGCAACTAATCCTGTGTTCCGGTCGGGCATGGAGACATCGTCCAATCTTGGACTAGTGATTCTGAGCTTCTGACTCTCCGCTATCAGGTCGGTTTTCAAGAGTGGATCAGAGCGAGAGTTCTAATTGGTCATCTTCGCTGAGCGCGTAGGCTTCCATCCCTTGGCGACGCAAGTGACGGGCAAAATCGGCAGCGAAGCCATGGAGTGTGAAGACCCGCTGCGGCCGTACTTCTTTCACGAATCTTACGAGGTCCGGGAAGTCAGCATGATCGCTGAGGGCGAACCGTGGTTGGTTCTCGTTCGTCGTCGGCCAACGGCGATCCAATGCCCAACCACTCAGCGATGCGATTCGGAGGGGACCCATCCCGGGTTGGGCTGAGAGCAGCGGTCGAGCAGTCGGCGTGATAATAACGTGGCCACGTGCGGTCTCAGGATCCAGCAGCGTCCAGCGGGGGAACTGGTATCCCAGGTCTGCATAGATTTCTGTCAGTCGGGCAGAGCTAGCGTGCAGTTGGATGGGAAGGTTGGCTTTGAGCAGGGAAATCAGGATCTCTTGTGCCTTGCCCAGGGAGTAGCTGATGAGCACCGGGGTGATTCCGGCATCCAGCGAGGTTCTGCAGAAATGGAGCACGGACGCCAGCACCTCCTCCGTGGGCGGAAAGATGTACCGGGGACGCCCGTAGGTGGTTTCCATGACCAAGGTGCGGGCATGCACCGGTTCGCAGCGTTCGCAGCTCTGGCCCTCCCGAAGTTTAAAATCCCCGGTGTAGAGCAGGGAATCCCCATTGACCTCCAGGCGGGCCATGGCACTGCCCAAGATATGCCCCGCCGGATGCAGGCTCAGGCCGAACGGCGTCTGGGTCGTCGATGACTCCAGATCGGACTGATGGAGACACTCGTTGAATTCTAGCACCCGCTCCGCTCGGGTTCCGGAAATTCGTGATCGCATCAGCCGGCGCGTGGGCTCGGTGAGGATGACCGCAGAATGTCGAGCCGTGTGATCTGAGTGGGCATGGCTAACCACAACCCACTCGCCCGTCCGGACCGGATGATGGGGATCCATCCAAAGTCCCAGGTGGGGAAAATGGAGGCCACCATTCCGGTATTGGAAATCCAATTCTGAAGCCAAGGGAGGGCCAGCCATTGACTAGGAGACTCCCCCGGTACCCTTCACATCGAGGCAGAGGAGTTCGCCCTTCCAGTTTCGAATGTACAAGCGTCCGTTGAGGAGCACGGGTGTCGACCAAACTTTGCCTCGTGCAACCTGGGCACGGACGATCTCGTGGTATCCCGTGGGATCGGCCTTGACGATGATCAACTCCCCTTTGCCCGTGACCCAGATCAGCTTGTCGTCGGCAGCGGTCAGCACGCCTGTTTCAGCCTTCGGGGATTCCCAGACAACCTTACCGGTGGTGGCTTCGAGGCACTTGAGTCGCGCATTGGCATCTCCGCCATCGCCATCAATGCCATAGACGTGGCCTCGGACTCCAATGGGTGCCTGCATGTGCGATCGCAGGGCCTGATTCTTCCAGAGTTCCTTGGCTCCAGATCCTGTGAATCGGAGTCCGCAGGCTCCGGTTCCATAGCCAGAGGTGAGGATCATGGTGTCGCCGATCACCACGGGGTCTGCGGCGTTGACGTCGTAGCGGGTTTTCCAAGGGTGACGCCAGAATTCATGACCGTTCACCGGATCCACCACGATCACATGGCGAAGGCCAAAAACGGCCAAAGCCGGCTTCCCCTCCAAAGAAAAGGGAACTGGAGTCCCATAACCCGCCGAGCCTTTGCCGCTTGTCCACGCTTCCTTGCCAGTGGCCTTATCCAGCGCCAATCCGGCATCACCGGCATTGTACACCACTCGATCTCCGGCGATGTGCGGTGCCCCAGCGAATCCCCACTCGGGGACCTTCAGGCCGAGTTCCGATACGAGATTCCGGGACCAGAGGACTTTGCCTGACGACGCCTCGAGGCAGAGAGCCGTGCCTGCTTTTGAAAGCGTGTAGACCCGGCCGCTATCGACGGTGGGCGTTCCGGAAGTGCCGCCCTCGTAATAGTGATCCGCGAGTTTCTCAGGATAGCTGTGGCGCCAAAGCTCTTTGCCGCTGCTGGCTTCCAGCGCTACGACACTGTCGATGCCACCGTCTTTCAGGCCATTGTGTCCCAAGGTGAAGAGTCTGCCTTCGACGAGGCTTATGGATGAGAATCCGGCTCCGACAGAGGCCTTCCAAATAGGGCGGGGCTGACCTCCTGGCCAATTGCCCAGCCAACCACTCTCTGAGGAGAGGCCTGTTCCATCGGTGCCGCGGAAGCGGGGCCAATCGGCGGCGGACACAGGGGAAGTGCAGAGGGCCGTGACCGCAGCAAGCCCACACAGATAGGAACGCTTCATGACGCCGACGTTAGGCGGAGGGCAGGGTTCGTCAATCCGCCTCATGAGGATTGCACGTCCTGATTGCACGTCCTGAAAACTCTACCGTTCATCCAACGGATCACCCTGGATTTGTTCGTTCTGTGAATTTCTGTCGGACTGCAAGCAGTGGGCGTCGTGTGCTGGAGGTGGTCGGCCGTTTCTAATAATTAATCTCAAGGATGTTCTCGGTGCGATCCGACAGGAGCGGATCAGCTGAGAAAATTTTTCAGAAGTGGGGCTTCTACGAGGAAATTTTGCTGTTCGTTAGAAAATGATTATTAAAATAATAAAAAAAGCGTTGATGGATTTTTTTCGATTGACCATTAACCACGCAGGAGGCCAATTGTATTAATGAGTAATGCGAAGGGTAATCATCGGGTTTTGTTGGTCGAGGCGGATGATTCCATCCAGAGGATTGTTGCCTATCATCTTAAAAAAGCGGGCTTCGAGGTGGAGTTTGCCGAGACGGGTGAGGCTGCGATCGCCCAGAGTCAGAATCCTCCGGTTTGCGCGGTGATTGATCTGATGATTCCGGGCACCAGTGGCCTGTCCGTCATGAAGCACTTCCGTGAACACCTCTCGCAAGTTCCGGTGATAGCCATGGCGGGGCGCGGCGACACCAGCGACGGGTTAACGGCGATCCGGTCCGGCGCTTTCGACTACGTGACAAAGCCTCTGGATGTGGGTGCATTCGTGGCCACTGTTGCTGCTGCGGTGCGAACCGGGCAGTCCCTCAGTCAGCCTGTCAGCCAGTTCCCGGGGCTTCGAGACACTCAATGGATTGGGCAATCGTCCTCGGCTCGCATCTTGCGGGAAACCGCTTCGGCGCTTGGGGCGACACAAGCCGACGTTTTAATCACCGGGCCTGAGGGCAGCGGCAAACGCCTCTTTGCACGCATGCTGCACCATGTCAGTGCTCGTTCCCGCGGTCCGTTGATCCCGGTCCATTGTGCCTCGATACCGGGTGACCTTTTGGAGGAGGAACTGTTTGGTAAATTATCCAAGTCTACTTCGGGTAGCGTCGAAGAAGTTCGCAGGACCGGGCGAGTCCAAATGGCCGAAGGTGGAACTCTGATTTTGTTGGAAGTGGGGGAAACGCCGCTGGCCCAGCAGGCCTTAATTTTGGAACTCCTTCAGAACCGCTGGATACACCGTCGCGATATGGGCACTTCGGTCCCGGTGAATATCCGAGTGATCGCCACCAGTCGCACCGATTTGCGGGCCAAAGTGGAAGCCAATGAATTTCGTGAGGACCTCTTCTATCGGCTCAATGCACTGACGGTAGAAATACCCTCGCTTCGGGAGCGTATCGTTGACCTGCCTCTGCTCTCCGGAATCTTCCTTCAGCGCCTGTCGATGGTCCGCTCCGGGGGGATTCCCCAGATTTCGAGTGCCGCTTCGGGCATCCTCAGAAATTATTCTTGGCCCGGAAATATCCGTGAGTTGGAAGCGGTGCTGGATTGGGCTTACTTTAGTTCCGTGGGTGGTGAGATTCGTGTGGCCGACCTGCCGCCTCGCCTGCTCCATCAGAGTGACCCAACGCAAATCAATCAGGGCGGTTTGGCAGTGCCTTATGTGGGAGGAATGTCCATGGAGGCCGTAGAAAAGTTGGCCGTCCAGCAGACCCTCGATTTGTGCCGGGGCAACAAGGCTGCAGCCGCTCGGATTTTGGATGTCACCGAGAAAACCATCTACAACAAGTTGGCCCGGTTGGGTTTGAAGGATAGTGTTTCGGACGTTCAGGTCACAGGCCGCAAGCGGGGTCGCAAGCCGGGCAAAAAGATCGACTGAGGAAGCAAGACGATTCGACCGGTTTCCAGACCAGTAGCGCTTCGGTGGTTTCGTTAATTACTTCGCCGCGAGACACGCCGTTATGGTTCGTCTTGCCAAAGGTGTTCCCGTCGACAGTTTGCTGCCCGTTGGATCCGTTTTGGCACTGGGTCCCCAAAACCAAACAGCCCTTTGGGCGAGATGGCTCCAAAGGGCTGTTGAGTTTTTATGCCTCAAAGAGGCTTCGAAGAATTCAGATTGTGTTCTGGATCAGACCAACATCTTGAACCACTTTGCGTCACCCGGAACGGCCACCGGATAGAAGCCGTTGGCGTCAGCCTTAGACTTGCACTCGGAGTCCCAACGAAGGTTCTCGAAGTCATTCGGGGCTAAAATGACGTTGGAATTGAGGGCCTGCTCCCAAGTGATGGTCTTGCCAGTGTAGGTCGACATCCGCCCCATGATCGAGGTCAGCGATGACTTCGCGCCGTTGAAGGCTTCGTTGTACTCGGTGTTCTTGCGAATGGCTGCGAACAGGTCGTCATGTTCCTGCTGGTACGCATCCACCTGCTTCTCGCCACGGTACCGCCAAGCATTGCCGCCACCGGAGGGGGTGATGGAGTGCCCACTGATATTGCAGGAGCCCTTGGAGCCGACACACTGCTCGGAAACGTTGCTGTCGGCGCCGCGGATATGACGGCATTGGCTCAGGAGCGTGGTGCCATCGGCATAGGTGTATTCGAGGGCGTGGTGGTCGAAGATTTCGCCGTATTCTTTCTGAGTGCGGACTTGGCGGCCGCCCATGCCATGAGCCTTGACCGGGTAGGCGTTCTTCACCCAATTGGCGACGTCCAAGTTGTGGATGTGCTGCTCGGTGATGTGATCGCCGCACAGCCAGTTGAAGTAGTACCAATTGCGCATTTGGAACTCGAGTTCGGTCTGCCCTTCCTTGCGCGGGTTGACCCAGACGCCACCGTCGTTCCAGTAGGCACGGACCAGGTAGATGTCGCCGAGATCGCCGTCGTGCAGGCGCTTCATGGTCTCGATGTAGCCAGGTTGGTGATGACGCTGCAGGCCGACGCCGACCTTCAGGTTTTTCTTCTTGGCTTCTTCGGCTGCGGCAAGGACACGGCGGACACCAGGACCATCGACCGCCACGGGTTTCTCCATGAACACGTTTTTGCCTTGGCGAACTGCCTCCTCGAAATGCTGGGGGCGAAATCCTGGGGGTGTTGCTAGTACGACCACGTCGGCCAGCGCGATGGCTTTCTTGTAACCATCGAGACCGACAAACTGCCGGTCAGCCGGCACGTCTACCTTAGCGCCCTGGGAGGACTTCAGGCTATTCAGGGCACCGGTCAGGCGGTCCTGGAAGGCGTCGGCCATGGCCACGAGTTTCACTCCTGGGACATTGAGGGCCTGGTTGGCTGCGCCGGAACCTCGGCCGCCGCAACCGACGAGGGCGATCTTAATTTCGTCGCTGGCGGCAGCGAACGCCATGCGCTCGATGGCTAGGCTGCCGATCATGGCTCCGCCGAGGGCGGTGCTGGAGGTGGAGAGGAAACCGCGCCGGGTCAGGACCGAAGCGCTGGCTGCAGGAATGATTTGGCTCATGTCGTTGGAACGTTGGAAGAACTCCCGGTGCCTCCGCTCCTTCGGCCATTCATGGCTTTGGATTCGGGCGGAGGCAGGATGGGAGGTCACGGGTGAATCTGTTAAAAAGCTACCTCCCGTTCAGGGGTGGGATCAACCGGAAGTTTGCGTCGGTTCCGGCGCTGCATCGGTTCGATTCCTTCGGCGACGGAGAATTCCCAGGACGTCGGAGGCTTCCCGAATTCTCAGGAATGTTGCCGCTAAAAAATACCCCACTGAGGCCAGAGCAATAGGGACGAACGTGGCACCCACCCGGGCAGGAAGCCCTGCCTGTCCAATCCAGTGGTTCCAAACCCAAAAGGATGCCAGGGCTATGACGGCGGCCACCAGTCCGGCAAGGCTCATCCGCAGCACTGGTGCGAACAGGGCTGTGAGATCAAACTTTGGCTGCTTCCGCTTGAGAGCGTAGAAGAGAAGGAAGCATTGCATCGTTGCACTGGTTGAGTTGGCGATGGCCAGCCCCGCCTTTGGCATGAGGCTGATGGAGACGAAGGCGGCGACAAAATTGACGGCGATCGCCGCCAGGCTAATGCGCATCGGAGTTTTAGTGTCTCCGAGGGCATAGAAAGCCCGGGCCAACACATTGTTCAGGGAAAACGCAAGGAGGCTCGGACTCAGGCACAGCATTATCAGCGTCACCTGCTGGGTGGATGCGGCTTGGAACTGGCCTCGTTCGAAGAGCAGCCGCACGATGGGCTCGGAGAGGGTCAAGAGGAGCACTAGCGGCAACAGGGTGAGGAAGATGAGTTGCTGCAGTCCCTCGGTCAGGGTGCTGCGGAACTCAGGGAATTTCTTATCTACCGCCAGCGTGCTGAGTTCGGTCAGCAGCACCGTCGCAAGCGAAATACCCACGACTCCCTGGGGCAATTCCATGAGGCGCACGGCGTAATTGTAGGACGAGACGATCTCTCTGCCGTGCGTGTAGGCAAAACTTTGGCACAGCACAGTATTGATCTGGAACGCAGCGACACCGATCACCGAGGGGCCCATCCGCTGGGCCACTTCGCGGACAGCTGGATTTTTCCACGGGCTCAGCCATCGAAATTGGAATCCTTCCGCGACCAGTGAAGGTACCTGGAAGGCTGCCTGGGCAATCCCAGCCACCACTACCCCGATGGCCAGAGCGAAGACCTGCTGGTGCAATTCGGCCCCGAAGTGAGGGGCCAGCCACCAAATAGACGCCAGCATTGCCACATTCAACATGGTGGCCCCGAGGGCTGGCAGGAAGAAGTGATTGCGGGCGTTGAGCATGCCAATGAAACCAGCGGCCACGCAGACCAAGGGGAGATAAGGCAGCATCCATCGCATGAGCCGGAACATCAGTTCGGTGTGGATGTCGATGTTGGAGAACTGGATGAGCACAGTCACTCCGATCAAGAGCACTGCGCAGATAGCTGTGCAGGCCAGGAACACGGCCCAAGTGCAAGCCAACCCCACTTGCCAAGCCGCAGCGACGCCTTCCTTGCGCTCAGTTTCCTTGAAGACCGGGATGAATGCCGAGGACAGGGCCCCTTCTCCAAGAAGTCTGCGGAACAGGTTAGGGATTTGGAAGGCCAGGAAAAAAGCGTCGGCCACGGGGCCGGTGCCCATGAAGGCCGCGTAGGCGGATTCACGGACGAACCCGAGAATTCGACTCAGCAGCGTTGCGGCACCGGCGGCACCTGACGAGGACAGCCATCGAGACATGTGTGAGATATCATCCTGTAGGCGGCGGAACGACCCAAGGGAAATTCAGAAATCTGGGGCCCATCGGGGCGATTTTCAGAACCACTGGCCGAGGCTGCATGGAACGGGTCCATCCAGTTGTATTACTTCGGAATGGTTGCCTTCATCGAATGCAGTGCCGACCGCCTTGCCTTCGGGGCCCAGATTGGTTCATCATCAACGTCCATGCCAACTGTTCAGGTTCCGCTGGGGAACCGTTCCTATGAGATTCAAGTCGGGACCCGCCTCATTGCGACGCTGGGTGAGCGTTGCCGTCGTCTCAAGATTGGGACGAGGTGCGCGGTGATTACCGACACCAACGCGGGCAAGCTCTATGGAGAGGCGGCCATTAAATCCCTCAAGGTGGCCGGCTTCACGCCAACTCTAATCACGATCGAGGCCGGTGAGTCGTCCAAGACCCTGTCCACGGTGCAGAAGTGCTACGATCAATTGGCCGCGCATCGGATTGAGCGGAAGAGTTTTCTGGTGGCCCTTGGAGGCGGAGTCGTGGGAGATCTAGCGGGTTTTGTAGCGGCGACCTACTTGCGCGGCATCGCTTTTGTACAAGTGCCCACAACGCTTTTGTCACAAGTTGACAGTTCCGTGGGTGGCAAGGTTGGGGTGAACCTGAAGGCCGGCAAGAATCTGGTGGGGGCCTTCCATCAGCCGCGTCTGGTCCTTTGTGACTTGGACACCCTGTCCACGCTTCCCGATCGGGAATTGCGTTCCGGCATCGCTGAGATCGTGAAGTACGGCGTGATCTATGATGCCCCCCTGTTCCAGCGGTTGGAGAAACAGTTGGACGGGCTTCTCGAGAAGCAGTCGCCGATATTGTCGGCCATTATCGCCCGATGCTGCACCATCAAGGCAGAGATCGTGTCGCAAGACGAGACCGAGACAGGCTTACGGGCAGCGCTGAATTTCGGGCATACCATTGGCCACGCGATTGAGAACTCCTCCGGCTACGGCAAATTCCTGCACGGTGAGGCTATTAGCATTGGCCAGGTCGCTGCGGCTCATTTATCGGCCCGTCGGACAGGTCTTCCGGCGGCCGATGTCCTGCGCATTCAGAATTTGTTCGAGCGCCTCGGGTTGCCCACATCGATCAAGCTGTCGGGAGACAAACGCGACAAATTGTTTTCGGCGATGCGCCTCGACAAGAAGGTGAGTGCCGGTGAGATCCACTTCGTCTTGGCTGAGCGAATCGGCAAGGCAGTTTGGGGTCAGCGTGTTCCGGATGCTGAGGTCAATTGGGCCCTGGATCAGGTGAAGGGCTGACGGACTGAACGCCTGACGGCTCTGGTGCCATGGATGGGGCACCGGAGCCCTGGTTTCGTAATACCCCCTTTGTTTTTTTCTCCTTGTCTCCTTGTCTCCTTGTCTCCTACTCGCTCAGGACCGATGAATATCGAACGGCCTTCGGTGAGCGATGGGCTTCTGTTGCTGGATCATGTTGCTGGATCAGAGTTCAGCAATGCGCTCCATGATGGTGTCGGCGATTTCTTGGTAGATCGCCTTTAGCCGATCCTTGTCGCAGGTTTTGGCCTCGGCCCGCAAAGACTCGAAGTAGAGCGGTTTACCCACCACCACTCGGAAGCGTCCCCGGCCTGGAAACCGTTTGTGCCGCCCCCAAGCCTCGAAGGTGCCGTGAAGGCGGATAGGGACAACTGGGGCCCCTGATTTGATGACTGTGAGACCGATGCCCGATCGCGCAGGCTTCAAACGACCATCGTCGGTTCGGGTACCTTCGGGAAACAGGAGGATGGCGGCCCCATTGTGGAGTCGGTCCAAGATTGCTTTCAATCCCGCACCCCCACCGCCATCGCGGTTGACCGGAACAGCGTTCAATTTGCGGATGTACCAGCCCAGTATGGGAATCTGGAAGAGGGTGTCCCGGGCCAGGAAATTGACGGCCCGTGGAACCGAGCCACCAATGAGCGGGGGGTCCGCTAGACTCGCATGGTTGGAGGCCAAAATCACCGGACCGACCAGTGGGATATGCTCCACGTTTTTGACTTGGGTGCGGTAAATACCCCGGGAGGCGAGGCGTGAAAGCCACTGAGCAATCCGGTAAGTCCATGTCATCGGTGCGGCACGGACCTGATCTTCGGGTAACCTTTTTGAAGGCGCTGGGGAGGATTCCATGATGCTCAGTCGAGCCGAACCCTCAGTCCATCCCAGGCCAACGAGACTCCCGGAGGCAATTCCGCCTGATCTCGATCGTGGTCGTAGTGATGGGTCAGGTGGGTCAGGTAGGTGATGTCAGCCCCGATGCGCCGAGCTGTAGTGAGAGCCTCGTCCAGACACATGTGGGTAGGGTGAGGTTCGGGCCGTAGCGCGTCGAGAACTGCCACCTGGACACCCTGGGCGAAGGCCAACGCAGGGGGTATTACTTCCTTGCAGTCGCTGAAATAGGCCAGTCGCTTAACTCCTCCTTGTTCGAAGACCATGCCTGTTGTGTTCATGCGACCGTGGGGCAATTGAAAAGGGGTCACACGCAAGTCCCCGATCTCGAAGGGGCCTTCTATGACCTTGGGCTGCGGATGGAAATAACTGAAGGGAATAGGATGGTCGCCAAAGGCGTAGTCGTACACCCGGCGGAGCGATCGGAAGGTCTCCTCCGTGGCATAGACCGGCAGCGGGCCTTCACGGAGGTCGCAGACGCGGCGACAATCATCCATTCCCATGACGTGGTCGGCATGGGCATGTGTGATGAGGACGGCATCCAGATAACCGAGTTTTTCGCGGAGCATTTGGGTCCGGAAATCTGGAGTGGTGTCGATGACCAATCGAACAGACGGCGTTTCGATGTAAATCGAGGAGCGCAGTCGATGATTCCGAGGGTTGGCCAGAAAGGCCTCCGGATACTCCTTTCCGATGATGGGAACCCCCTGCGAGGTGCCTGTGCCCAAGAAGCGGAATGCGAACGACATTATCGGAGACTGCGAGTGGTCAGCCTCCGATGTCAAAGCCCAGCCTCAGGTCTTTGATCGGGACTTAGAATTGGGGGAGGTTTTGCCGCGCTTGATGGGTTTTTCGGCAGTCCTGCGGCGGAAGTTCTGCAATTCGATGCTCCAAGTCTTGTTGCGGACCGGAACCAACGTTGGTTCTGCGGCGGGGAACCCTTCCATGGCAGAAAGCACACCGGGTGAACCCACCATTAGCAAGGCGGAGGCGCGAGGCGGGTGGATGGCTGCCTCAGGGGCTCTTTCGGACTGAACAGTAGCCGGTCGCAGAGCGGGTGGAGCGGGAGCGGGAGCAGGCGGAGGAATCGGGACTTGCATGGCTTTGTCCAGATGGACTCGCAAGTCAGAATTCTCGGCTTCGAGCAGCGCCTTCTGAAGATTCAAATCGGTGTGGTGCTGTTTGGCGGATTCGAACCGAATCCTCAACTGGTCACACTCTTCATGGGCTTTGCCTAGCGCCACTTCTAGGTGCATGCGCAATGCGGTTTCTCGGGCTACCTGCGCGCCTTGTTCGGACATTTTCCCTCGCAAATCCAACAACTCCTGCTGGAGAACCCAATGGCTGCTTTCAAGGATCTGGTTCCGCCCTTCAAGTCGGCTTTGTTCCGGAGATGGGGGCAGGGGGAGGGACGGGGACTCCTTCGGATCGGGCTTTGGTGTTGTCGCTCTGTTGGCAAAGAAGCCGTGAACCA
>SYMJ01000194.1 GCA_005805505.1 Verrucomicrobiales bacterium
CGAGCCCAGGACCGTTCCCGCGGCCCAAAACTTACAGCGGAGCGGGAATGGTCCGGAGCGAGCCTTGGAGGCGAACAACAAATCCCCAAGCGCGCAGCGCGAAAGTTCCTCCTCCCTAGAGCCTACTCAGCGAGCGCAGGACCGTTCCCGCGGCCCAAAACGTACAGCGGAGCGGGAATGGTCCGCAGCGAGCCTTGGAGGCGAACAACAAATCCCCAAGCGCGCAGCGCGAAAGCTCCTCCTCCCTAGAGCCTACTCAGCGAGCGCAGGACCGTTCCCGCGAAGCATCAGCTTGCACAAGCACAACGCCGACCGTTGACTCCCCGCGCGCCTTTCCGGATCGGCGCGTCACTGTGAAGTCCCACCCGCCTGGAAAAACAGGCTACTTTTTGCTCGAAGGCACCAACGCCTTCGCCGCCTCCTATTATTTCAATTACCTCATGTTCCTGCTCCAACAGGATCATGGGTTTTCCAACCTCAACAACCTCACGTTGGGCGCGGTTCACGGGTTCCTCTACGTCGGCGCCTCCTGGTTCGCCGGACGCTTCGGCCAGCGCCATGGATACTTCACCAGCCTGCGCATCGGCTTCGGCGGCATGGGAGCAGGAGTCGCTCTAGGCTGGTTGTTTCCTGGAACGGCAGGGCAAATCGCAGCACTACTCGTCTGGACCCTCGCCATGTGCTTCACCTGGCCCATGCTGGAGGCCCTGGCTTCCGAGCGAGAACCCTCCGATCGCCTTCCCCACCGCATCGGCCTCTACAACGTCATCTGGGCCGCAACGGCCGGGCTAGCCTACTTTTTAGGCGGCACCCTCTTCCAGCATCTCGGAAAAACCAGCCTCTACTGGCTCCCCCTTATCATCCACACCTTGCAGTGGATCAGCCTCGGATGGCTGGAACGGCACCATGCCCAGAACGCATCCATCGAAACCCCGTCATCAACCGCGGCCCACACCGCGGATGCCGGCCTGAAACGGGAAGCCCGAGTCACCCAAGTCTTCCAGAAACTGGCATGGATGGGCAACCCCTTCGCCTACATGGCCATGAACACCGTCATCGCCGTCGTCCCCAGCATCGCCGAGCACGCAGGCCTAGGCATCGAAGAGGCGGGCCGGTTAATGTCTGCCTGGTTCATCGTCCGCACTCTCACCTTTGCTATCCTTTGGGCATGGCACGGTTGGCACTACCGCGTCGGATGGTTTCTCGGATCCTTCCTACTGCTCATTTTGGGGTTCATCGCCGTCATGACCACCCATCAAATTTGGATGCTCATTGTGGCCCAGATCGCCTTTGGATGGGGAACCGGGCTCATCTACTATTCCTCCCTGTTTTACGCGATGAACGGCAGCGACACCCATGGTGAACACGGGGGAATCCATGAAGCCTTCATCGGTATAGGCATCGGCTCTGGCCCTGCCATCAGCGCCTTAACCCTATGGATTTCTGGCGCGGCCATGGCACCGGCCTTGGCCGTGGGAATGACACTCGTCGGCGGATGGACCTGGTGCTGGAGAGTGAGCCGAGGAACACAGCCCATACCGGCCAAACGTTGACCCGGAGCTGGAATCGGCCATTATCCCTCAGATTTGGCATCCGTTCCGTCTGAACGCTCTTTCCAGTAACGCCACGTCCTCTCGGTGGTCTTTCCATTCAAGTCCATGATTTTCCACACACCCTCGAAAACACAAAACGGCTTCACGCTGATTGAACTCCTGGTGGTGGTGGCCATCATCGGCATCCTCACCAGCATGCTGCTGCCGTCTCTGGCCGCGGCCAAGGGCTCCGCACAGCGGATCGCCTGCCTCAACCACGAAAAACAACTCGCTCTGGCCCTTCACATGTACGCCGGAGACAATACCGGGCGATTCCCGCCTCGCCTCCTGACCAACCGCTGGTGCACCACGCTGCGCCCCTACTATCTCGATCTCAAGATCCTCAAGTGCCCTGTCGATTCCGGCGCCAAAGGCAGCACCAACATCCCCGGAGTGGGCGATCGCGTCGCCGAGTACGCCCCCCGAACTTACCTCATCAACGGCTTCAACGACTTCTACCGCCGACGAGTCGGAGCCTCCCAGATGCCCGAGTTCCGCACCCAGGGCAATGGCGAGGTTGTCATCGGCGAAAACGACATCCCCGAGCCTTCGCAAACTATCTGCTTCGGTGAACGCGACTCCAGCCGGGTTGTCCACTTCCACATGGATTTCGACGCCCTCGACGACCTGAGTGCCCTCCACCAGAACCGTCACGGCACCTCCATCAAGACGGGTCGCGGCGGTGGCTCCAACTTCGCCATGGTCGATGGTCACGTCGAGTTCCTCCGGTACGGACGCTCGTTCAACCCCATCAACCTTTGGGCCGTCACCCCCGAAGATCGCAACATCGGCGTCTCGCTGCCCTGAACCCCAACCGTCGATGAACTCCAACCGCCGCACCTGGACCCTTCTCGCACTGACCCTTTTTCTGGGCGGAGCCTACGTCTTCGCCTTCACCGATTGGCTGGATCCCCAACCCATCGAGATTGCTTCCCAAATCCGACCGGTCATCCAACCTCCGCGGTTCGGCCGACGTGGACCCAAAGTCACCCCAGAGTCCCCTGACAAACCGACCGAGACCAACCCGGCTAGCAGCGTGGCCCGCGTCACCTTCAGTCTGGATGGACGCTATCGCCTGAGCTCCGTGCGCGTCTTTGTCCTGAATGCCCAAGGCGAACCTGCTAAGAAAATATGGGACCTCACCGGCAAAAGCCGGGAACTCAACTCCCTGATGTACGGCATGAATCCCGCGGGCATGTCCCCACCCGAGGGCACCGACGCGGCCGCACCGCTGGAGGCAGAACTCACCTATCTCCTGGAGATCCGGGCCGGTCGACGCACCGGTTCCCACCGCTTCAAGACGCTTCCCCTGACTCCCACCGAAAACTGACACTTCCACCCCTGAACGGCGCTGCAGCGAGACGCGCTGTATCGAGCACTGGATCAGTCATATTCCCTGCCAACGCAGAACTCTCCCGTGAAGCGCCCGACAACGAATCGCTCACCCCTCCTCAAACTTCCTAGTCCAACCCATACCTCCCGGCTTGTCGTCGAATGCCGGGTCGATAGAGTTCGTCCAATAGCCCGTCACATTCAACGCACCTGAACCATGTCCTCTCCCCAAAAAAACTCCCCACCGAATGCTGGCTCCTCCCGGCGTGAATTCCTCAAGCGAACGGCCGCAGCCGGCGGCATCGCTGGCATTCTCGCCAACCAACCCGCCGCTGGCGCCAACACCCTCACCAAGCTCGCCGCTCCCTATGCGGGCCGGGTCATCGGTGCCAATGACAAGATCGTCCTCGGTTTTGTGGGCGTCGGTGGTCAGGGCGGCGGAGCTCATGTCGGCCAAAACCTCGAACACTATCAGGAAAACAACGTGGCTCTGGCCGCGGTCTGCGACATTTCCAAGCACCGCGTCGACGACCACGTCGCCAAGATCGAGAAGAAGACCCACGTCAAACCCGACGGCTACGAAGACTTCCGCCGTGTCCTCGAGCGCAAGGACATCGACGTCATCTTCTGCGCCACCGTCGACCACTGGCACACCAAGGTTAGCTGCGAGGCCATGGACGCCGGCAAGCATGTCTATGTCGAGAAACCGATGACCCGCTACCTCAGCGAAGCCTTCGAAATCTACGACGCCTGCAAGCGCACAGGCAAACTGCTCCAAGTCGGATCGCAAGGCTGCTCCGACCGCAAGTGGCACAAGGCCGCCGAGTGGATCCGCGCAGGCAAAATCGGCCCCATCGTCATGAGCCAGGGCAGCTACATGCGCAATAATCCGCACGGCGAGTGGAACTACACCATCGCCCCGTGGGCCAAGCCCGAAGACATCAACTGGAAGATGTGGCTCGGCGAGCAAATCAAGACCGGCCACAGCTTCGACCCCGACCACTATTTCCGCTGGCGCAAGTATTACCCGTATTGCTCCGGCCTGTTGGGCGACCTGTTCCCCCACAAGCTGCACCCGTACATGCTAGCCACCGGCAATCCGGAGTTCCCTGTGCGTGTCGCCGCCGTTGGCAGCAAGGCCTTCAAGACCGACCTGAACCAAGTCGGCCGCAAGCCCGAGCAGGCCACCCAATACGTCCGTGACGTCGAAGAGATCATCCAGCTCGTCGCCGAATTTCCCAGCGGCTACGTGATGCACGTCACCTCGAGCTCGGTCAACGAAGTGGGATCCTCCGAGATGATCCGCGGTCACAAGGCCACGCTCACCATGGGCGGCAACAAGGTTCAATTGAACCCCGAACGCCCATTCGCCGAAGATATCGAGCCGGAGACCAGCGAAGCATTCCCCGGTGAGAGCGTCGCCGCCCACCACAAGAACTTCTACGAGTCCATCCGCGCCAACAAGCAGCCCAACGCTGGTATCGACCTGGCCACCAAGGTTCAGACCGTCATCTCGCTGGCCGAGATGTCCGACCGCTTGGGTGTCATGTGCTACTTCGATGCCAAGAGCCGCAAGGTGACCGACAAGTCCGGCAAAGAAATCTCCCAGCTGACCTACGGCTGGGACAAGAACTCCTGAACGATTTCAATCACGGCGGTCCTGCCCTCCAAGGCGGGACCGCCGTTTTTGTTTTTCGACACAGCCCACCCCCGCGTCGAGGCGGTAGCGGGACCGGGCTGGAGCGAGCATTGGAAGCGATCACCACAATTCCACGCGCGTAGCGCGAAAGCCCCTCTTCCCCCGAGCCTTCCTGCGAGTGTAGGACCCGGCCTGCGGCCCAAAACGTACAGCGGAGCGGGAACGGTCCGGAGCGAGCCTTGGAGGCGAACAGCAAATCCCCACCAGCGCGTAGCGCGAAAGCTCTTCCTCCCTAGAGCCTACTCAGCGAGCGCAGGACCGTTCCCGCGGAGCCCCACCGAGCATCCCGCCCACACCAACGATTCCCCTCCGGACCCCGCGTTCTTGGGATTGCCCGGCGCAGCCCAACCCGCTTGGCTTGCACTTATGAGTTCCCGCTCCACCTCCGCCCGCCCGTTCTCCTGCGTCGCCCCAGACTGGTGGGATTACACCACCCTAGACCCCGAACTCGTCGCCGACGCCGCGGCCCTCACCCCGGAGAAAATGCAGCGCCTCTCACGCCCCGGATTCAAAGTCACCCTCTACGACACCCTCGAAGAATTCTACCTCGCCGAAGCCCTCGAATACGTAGCGGCTTGGAAACAAAGCACCGACGACAACCCCGTCGGCATATGCGGCCCCATCGGACCCACCGAGCAACTGCCACTCGTCGCCCGTATCATCAACGCCTTGGGCCTCGATATCCGCTCCGGCCACTTCTGGGGCATGGACGAATGGATCATCGACGGAAAAGAAGCCTCGCCCACACACCCCCTTTCCTTCGAAAAAGCCGACCGGGAACTCTGCTTCAACCGCATTGCCCGCAAACAAGTGATGCCGGATGCACACCTGCATTTCCCGAAAGCCGACACCCGAACCTACCGCGCCTCTTGGGACGCCGGCGTCCGCTGTGCCGTCATGCAAGGCGGCCAGGGCGACGTGAAACATTGGGCTTTCAACGACCCCGTGCGCCGCTCCGGCAAATACCGTAATGCCCCGCCCACCCCAGAAGAGTACCTGAAGCTCGCCACCCGCGTCGTGGACTTGCACCCGCTGACCATTGCCCAGAACGCACGAACCAGCGGCGGCGGCAATGTGTCACTGGTACCAACCCAGGCCATCACCGTCGGCCCAGTCGAAACGTGGAAAGCCGAAACCGTCTCCATCTGGCATGCCGGTCAGCACGACAATCCCTTCGGCCAACGCCTCACCTGCCTCATGATCGCCAAAGGCATTGCCGACACCGCCGTGCCCATGTCTCTCCTGGCCCTGCATCCCAACGTGCGCTTCAACTACTTCCGCGGAGGCATCGGGCGCTGCGCGATAGAAATGCATTGAACTGACACCCTCCTATCAGCCGATCCAGCCAGCCCAGACCCCGCACGAAACCAATCCCTCCAAAAAACAACCTGAGGCCGACGGAATTCATCCATCGGCCTCAGGTTAATTTGTTGAAGCAGCTGACAAGACCACCCCCGGTCCGTCAGACGGTCAGTGAGCGGCCAAACTCTGAGACGCCGCCAAATCTACCTTGCGCTGATTGAGACTGCGGAAGAACTCGAAGCCCTCGCGGCATCGGCGCACCATGACACTCTTGTCTTCCAGCATGGTCTTAATGATCCGCAATATCGGACCCGAACGCAGGTAGTACCGCCGGTAGAATCGATCCACCGACTCGAAAATCTCGTCCTTAGAAAGACCCGGATACTCGAGCGTGGACTGCTGAAAACCATCGTCATGGACGATGTCGGTCTTGTCCTTCTTGGAGAACCACCCGTTCTGGCGGGCCATCTCGTAAAGTTCGGTCCCAGGATACGGGGCCGCCAGCGACACTTGCATCGAGAACACGTCGAGATCTTGGGCAAAGCGCATGGTCTGCTCAATGGTCTCCTGAGTCTCCACAGGCAACCCGAGGATGAACGTACCGTGGATCACCACACCCACCCGATGGCAGGCCTTGGTGAAGCGACGCATCTCATCGGTGGTCACACCCTTCTTAATGCGCTTAAGGATATCGTCGTTGCCGGACTCGTAGCCGACGAGGAACAAGCGCAGACCGCAATCCTTGAAGAACCGGATGGTGTCTTCATCCAGATTAGCCCGGCTGTTGCAACTCCAGGTCACTCCCAGCGGAGCGAGCTTCTTGGCGATCTCGCGAGCCCGCGGCAGGTTGGCCGTGAAGGTATCGTCATCGAAGAAAAACTCCCGAACCTGCGGGAAGAGCTTCTTCATGTATGCCATCTCGGCAGCAACATTATCGGCCGACCGCACCCGATACTTATGGCCACCAATGGTCTGGGGCCACAGACAGAAGGTGCACTGGGCCGGGCAGCCTCGCCCCGTGTACATCGAAATGTACGGGTGCATCAGATAACCAATAAAATACTTCTCGATCTCTAGATTCCGCTTGTAGACATCGGCCACCCAAGGCAACGCATCCATGTTGTGAATGAGTTCACGCTCTGGATTGTGGATAATCTTACCTTCCTTACGGAAACTCAGCCCTGAGATGGATTCCATCGGGCGGTCTTCGCAGACCTCCTTGCACGTGAAGTCGAACTCCTTGCGACCCACCCAATCGATCGCCGGAGAAGCCTTGAGCGTCTCGGTCGGCAAGACAGCCGTATGCGCTCCGATGAATCCGATCTTTGTCTCCGGACGCTGGGCCTTGATGGCTTCGGCCACCTTGCAGTCGTTCTTCAGCGACGGAGTCGACGTGTTAATGATGACATGGCTGAAGTCTTTGGCGATGCGCAGAGTCTCCTGGATCCCGATGTCATGGGGCGGACAATCGAGCAGGCGGGAGTTTGGCACCAGAGCGGCCGGTTGGGCCAACCAAGTCGGATACCAGAAAGAGGTCACCTCGCGGCGAGCCTGATAGCGGGCACCGGCACCGCCGTCGAAGCCGTCAAACGAGGGAGGAGACAAGAACAGGGCGGACATGGAGATCAGGGATGAGTTGAAAAATGGGAAACTCAGTAAGAAGCAGATCGCTCCGCTCTTACTCCGACTTGACCTCGATTTTCTTGGCTGCGGCCATCTTGGCCTTGAGGTCGGCCAGCTGATCGATGGCAGCGCCGGAAGCTCCGGTGGAGCACCCGCCCGAACCGCCGGAATCTTCGTGGGAGTGATCGTGCGGCAAGTCATTGCCACCGCGGGCATAGGCAGATTTCACGCCAGCGAACTCACGGTTCACTGCCTCCTTGGCCTCAGCAAGGTGCCCCTTGCCGATGGTCGCTCCATTGTAAGCCGAACGAGTCAGCTCAGGGCTCGACGGGTAGGCCGGGGGCCGGGAACCGAAGTTGTACTTAAAGTTGACCCACGAATCCCTCGGGTTGCTGCTCAGAGCCCCCGACGGCTCAAAGCCCGAATGCATCATGCAGTTGTCGCAGCGGACATCGCGACCACAACCCTTCTCATCCACGCCGAATCGGTCCCATTTCACCTCGGCCAACATCTGGGCATAAGTGGGGTAATGACCCTCGGTCATCACATAGCAAGGAGCCTTCCACCCGCGGACGTTATAGGTCGGCACAGCCCACGCACTGCAGGCCAACTCCCGTTTTCCGGCCAAAAACTCCAAATAACCCGGAGTCCCGAAGATCGTAAACATCTCACCCCAACGCTCGATGTCTTTGAACTTCTGGCGGGTCATCTCACGGGTGAGGAAGAACTGGGCTGGGTCTTTGCCCAGGCGCTTAACCATGTCCTTCTTGGCAGCGTCGTAGTCGTAGCCCGGTGAGATGGTGTGGCCATCCACGCCCAGTGAGCTGAGAAACTTGAACATTTCTTCCAGTTCAGCGGCTTCAGTCTCCTTGTAGACGGTGGTGTTTGTGGCGACCTGATAGCCCAAAATCTTGGCCATTTGCATGGCCGCCACGCACTCCTTGAAAACGCCCTCACGTTCGACGATGAGGTCATGAGTGAACTCCAAGCCATCGACATGGACATTCCAGTAATGCCACTTGCCGGGCCGGATCACCGTCTTGGACTTGGCAGCCGCATCGGCCTTGCGGATCGCTTGAGCCTCCTTTTCGGTCACCAGCTTCTCAGTCAGCAACTGGGCCAACTGGGGTTCAAAGGTCGGCGTGTAAACGCTGGCCAAGTACTCCCGCATTTTCTTCCGCATGAAGACACCGTTGGTGCAAATGTACACCAGACGGCCCTGTCCCTGCAGACCTGCCACCAACTCTTCGATCTTGGGATAGATCAAAGGTTCGCCGCCACAAATCGAAATCATGGGCGCATCGCATTCGTCCGCAGCTGCCAGACACTGCTCCAGCGGCACCAAGTCCTTCAGCGAAGTGGAGTACTCCCGGATGCGACCACAGCCCGTGCAAGTTAGATTGCAGGTATGGAGCGGCTCCAACTGCAACACCATCGCGTACTTGGGTGTGCCTTTGAGCTTATGTTTGATGATGTGCCGGGCGATCTTGGCCGTCGGCGCGAGAGGAAAACGCATGGTTGGAAAATCAATGGGCAGGCACCCGGACCACCGCCGCCATGGCGACCATTTGGGTCGTCGTAGCAGTCAATGCAACCCCGTTGGTCGGAGAGCCAGGAGCCGAGCGGTGTACAGGATTGGCCTTGAGCAAACCTGGAAGGAGTAACGTCGCCGGAGAGACGCTATGGGATCCACTGAACCCCCCGCATCCCGAAAACAGGGCAGAAGCGGCGAAAAAAACCAAAACCGATATTCCCCGAAATCGATGAGACCCCTTCACGCCCCGAAGGATAGATCGGGCCGCTTCAGGGGCAATCCCCATTTTGGGCGCGTATCGAGGAAGGTCTTGTCGGTCCGGGCCGCACAGACCACCGTGGAGCCCTGCGACCATGAAATTCATCAGCCTATTGGGTATTGTCGCCCTCATCGGCGTGGCTTGGCTGCTCTCAGAGCACAAGCGCCGCTTCCCGTTCCGGGCTGTGCTCTGGGGCGTAACCCTTCAGTTCTTCTTGGGATGGTTTATCCTCAAGACCGCTCCTGGCGAGGCCCTCTTCAACACCTGCCAGCAGCTTGTTTCTTGCTTCATCAGCTTTGCCAACGAAGGCAACAAACTGATGTTTGGGCCGTTGGCCAATGAAGCGGTGATGTCCAAGGCCTTTGGCCCGGAAAACGCATTGTTCTTTGCCCTAGTGATCACCGGCATCATCGTGTTGATCAGCACCGTCTCCTCGATCCTTTACCACTACGGAGTTCTGCAACTCCTCGTCCGCGCCGTGGCCTGGGTCATGCGCCAAACCATGGGCACCAGCGGCAGCGAGACCCTCAGCGCCGCAGCCAACATCTTTATGGGCCAGACCGAGGCCCCGCTGCTCATCAAACCCTACTTGCCCGGCATGACTCGCAGTGAATTGCACTGCATGATGGTTGGCGGTTTCGCCACCATCGCCGGCAGCGTGATGGGGGTGTATTCGGGGTTGCTCAAAGTGCCCGCCGGGCACCTGTTGACCGCCAGCGTGATGAGTGCGCCGGCCGCTCTGCTCATTTCCAAGATCATCATCCCGGAGACGCAGGTGAGCGAAACGGCCGCCGGTTCAACAGCCAAGATCGAGCGAGAGACCATCAATGGGATCGATGCCGCCTGCTCCGGCGCCAGCGACGGCATGAAGCTGGCCATTAATGTCATCGCGATGCTGCTGGCCTTCACATCGCTGGTCGCCGCCGTGAACTGGTTTCTCGGTCAGGGATTCAGCCAGCTCGGTTGGCAGACTCAACAACCCCTGCAAATCCTGCTCGGTTACGCCAACGCTCCGTTTGCTTGGCTCATGGGCATCCCCTCCAAGGATTGCTTGGCCGTGGGACAAATCTTGGGCGAACGCATCGTGCTGACCGAGTTTGTGGGGTACCTCTCACTGTCTCAGCAACAAGCGTCACTGGACCCCCGCAGTTACGTCATTGCCACCTACGCGCTCTGCGGATTCGCCAACTTCGGCAGCGTGGCCATTCAAATCGGAGGCATCGGTGCTCTGGTGCCCAGCCGACGCAAAGACCTGGCCCAAGTGGGCATCAAGGCCATGGTGGGAGGTCTCTTCGCCTGCTACATGACCGGCTGCGTGGTGGGATTCCTGCTCTGAACTCTCCGATGCCTACAGAAATTCACCCTACAGCGGTTATCCATCCTTCAGCCCAACTCGGCGAAGGCTGCCAAGTCGGCCCCCATGCTGTCATTGATGCTCATGTGGTCCTGGGGCCTGATTGCCAGGTGGGCCCCGGTGCCTACCTGACCGGCCATACCCAACTGGGATCAGGCAATCGCATCCATGCCGGGGCGGTTCTTGGAGACGCCCCTCAAGACTTCAAATACGCGGGACAACCCACTCGACTTCGTATCGGTAACGATAACGTCTTTCGGGAACACGTGACCGTGCACCGCTCGAATCGCCTGGACGAAGACACGGTCCTCGGCGACGGAAACTTTCTAATGGCCGGCTCTCATGTCGGACACAACAGTGTTTTAGGGAACCACAATGTCCTAGCCAATGGGGCCCTGTTGGGGGGCCATGTAGTGGTGCACGACCGGGCCTTCATTTCCGGGAGCTGCCTGGTCCACCAGTTTTGCCGGATTGGTCGGCTGGCTCTGATGCAAGGCGGTTCGGCCATCTCACTCGACCTCCCTCCCTTCACGCTGGCACAGGAAACAAACATCCTCTGCGGCCTCAATCGGGTGGGATTGCGTCGGGCCGGCATTAGTCCAGAAGACCGCCGGGCCCTCCAACGCGTGTATCACCTCCTCTTTCGATCGGTCCTCCCGCGGGCCGAGCGCCTGCGTCAAGCCGCTGCCAATTTCCCTCAACCCGTCTGTCAGGAATTAATCGCCTTCGTGGCCACATCGACCCGGGGCCTGTGTGCCGATCCAGGTCGCCGGAATGGTTCCAACTCCGACGAAGAGGCCTCAACCCACTGACCCGCAATCCCAGAGGCAGCCCGGGCTCTACGGCCGGCCGATCTCTGAGCCTCCCAACGACAACGATGGAATTCGCTTACTCCCTGGTCCAACTGGCCAACGGCACCACCAGCATACGATCGCTGGCCGAAGGGGAGACCTTTCACCCAGTCATCGGCCCGGTCGCCGAGGCCGAGGCGCTGTACGTGAGACAGCTGCGACTCCCGGAACGCCTCACCGCATCCACCGATGATGAATGGGTTCTTTGGGATGTGGGGCTGGGCAGCGCAGCCAATGTCACCACCGCCCTGCGGCATCTGGCCGGGATCCCGAAACGAATTTGCATCGTCAGTTTTGATCACACCCTAGAACCGTTGCGCTTCGCCCGAGACCATGCCCAAGAGTTGGGCTATCCGTTGGGCTTCGAGACCGCCTTTGGCGCGCTGCTGGAACATCATCAGTGCGAGTTCGTCCACGATCGCCTTTCAGTCCGCTGGCAAGCTGAGGTGGCCGATTTTCCCAGCCTCATCCAATCGGCCGCACCACTGCCGGCTCCCCACGCAATTTTCTACGACGCGTATTCCCCCGCACGGAATCCCGCGATGTGGACGCTGCCCCTGTTCCAACGACTCTTCGAGCGATTGGATCCGACTCGCCCCTGCGCCATGGCCACCTATTCCCGGGCCACCCTCCTGCGGACGACCCTGCTCCGGGCCGGCTTCTGTGTCGGCGCCGGCGAGGCCACCGGGGAAAAGGAAGAGACGACTCTGGCCGGCAATACGTTGTCCCTGATTCCTCGGCCCCTCGGAAGCGACTGGCTTGGCCGAGCTCTGCGTTCCACCAGTGCCGAACCTCTGGAGAGCGCTGTCTACCGGCAGGCTCCTTTGTCTGAAGGGACCCGAGCCGCACTGCTGGGCCACCCCCAGTTCCGGCAGGATTAAATCGTCAGACCCGGGGTTAGATTCTCAGGCGCGCAATAAGACTAGCTGAAACAAAAGCCCGTCTGGCAGAACCGGTTCCAGGGTTTAGAAATAGCCTGGAAAACCATCCTTCTCAAAAAGTCCGATGAAACCCAGACCACTCAATCTGGGTTGGTTCATCGATTCGACGTGACCATCAAAAAACCAGCCATTGGCTCGGTTGGAATGACGGCCGTGGATCTCATAATCCTCATCGATTCGAAAGACATGAAACTGCCGGGCAGTAATGCCCAAACGACCCCGACTAGTGGTATCAGCCAAGTGGAGGTACGAGGAGGGTTGTTCTATCCGCTCACTCTGGAGAAATTCTTGAAGGGGCCCGGACCGTAGGACCTCCGGAGGGTCGACCCAAACACCGAAGGTCATCAGCCAATTGGTCCAAGAAGAAGGCGGATAGGTGGGGCAAAGAAAAATGGAAGCAGGCAGGTTCTGATGGGCCGCCACCGACTGGGCCCACGTATTGGTGATCATCAATGGCGATTGGAGACGGACCGCACCCCGATGATCCTGCGCATAAAGTTGAGTGGCCAATCCTACCTGCCGCAAATTGCCCTGACAGCGTGCCGACCCCGCCTTGGCCTTGGCCGAGGACAATGCGGGCAACAACATCGCCGCCAGGATGGCGATCACAGCAATCACCACCAGCAACTCCACCAAGGTAAACGCCTTACTGCGGGAGATCTGCGACCTCATTGGGCTGACATTACAAACATTGTTGAACGGGCGCCATCCCCTTCCCAAGGGACAATCCCAACCAAAACAGACCAAACCGAGCCCATCTGCGGCCAACGCCAGCACCGAGAGTCATTGGCTCCGATGCTTTCACCGCTATGGCGGAACAAATCTATTGAGAAATGACACATCCCACCCGAACCGTGAGCCTAACTCCAGAGGGCTGCGACCGACGATCTACGAAGCCATTCGGCCTTTTGCGAGGACCTCCCCCGGTCGATAGGTCTATTAGAGACCTTTGCTAGGCTCCTGCCAGTCCCGCGGCGCTGAGCCCCGGCTCCGATGCCTGCTTCTCGTCCCAGTCTGAAAATCTCAGTGCAGCGTCTCTCTGAATCTTCAGATAAGCTCCAAGCAACAGTTGGCAGTGCAGGCCCCTGTTACTCTCTAGAAACTCATTCACAATTAGGCTTCAAAGCGACTGTTTAAGGAATGTTATCAACAGGTTATTAACAGGTTTGAATTCGCTATTTTTACCGTGTCGGATACAATTTGTTGAAATAGACTTACTGTCGATAATCTTCAATTTTTAGGGCTTTTTACGATCTATCTCCTCTGCTTTCATTTGTGCCCACCAACAGAAAAGAGGTCATCCGAACAGACTGTTGGCAGGTTGATCCTGCCTCATTGGCCGATGCTTCATTAGACATTTACTCTTGCCTTGTTTTTTCCAATCGTTACGTTCTGAACACAACGCATCGTCCAATGCTGGTTTTTCAGCTCAGGATGGTCGGGTTCAGTTAAATTAAAAACGTATCCATCATGGACATTACTAAAGAGATCAAACGTCAGGCCCAGGAACTCCAGAAGAAGCTGGAATTGTTGCGCGACAACAACCTCCAAGAGCTGGTCACCAAAAAAGCCGCGCTGGAAACCCAATTGACCGACATCGAAGGGCAGATTTCCAACACCTGCAAGCGTCTGGGTATCTCCATGGCGGGTTCCTCCTCCCCGGCCCGCGCTGAGCGGCGGACCCGTATGGGTAGCGATGTCATCCGCGCCAAAATCACTGAAGTCCTGAAGGCGTCCCCTCAAGGCCTTTCTCAGATCGACATTGCTAAGCAGACCGGGGTTTCCTATGCTAGCGTGATTAACTTCCTGAAGGATAATCAGGACAGCATCCGCACTGAAGGCGATCGCAAGAGCAAGCTCGTCTTCCTCAAGTAAACGCGCAGGTCCTTGGACCTCCTTATAGACCTCCATTTTGGCCTCCTTTTTAGCGATATTCATCAGCTAAACAAAACAGCCAAAAATCCGAAAAAGGCCGGTATTCGCAGAGCGACCTGAGGGTTGCCTGAAATCGAATACCGGCCTTTTTTCGGCCTTTTTGTCGATGCCTTGAGCGACAAATTCACCACGAAAACCGTTGGATCGGTTTGGCTGGAACTTTCAGAACTTAGTCTGAGCCCGTACTTTAGGGGTTCAATAATCGAATCACCTCGTCGTGCAGTTCCGGCGCGCACGCCACCATGGAAGTCGCGCCGACGTGATTAGCCGGCTGGCCCTGCCAGTCGGAGAAACGAGCGCCGGCCCCTTCCAACACGGGTACCAGCGGCAGGAGGTCCCACGGGTTCATGATCGGATCGACCATCACATCCACCCACCCAGAGCACAGCAGCAAGTAGCCGTAACAGTCGCCGAAGCCCCGGTAGAGCCGAACCGAACGGGTCAGGGCATCGAACCGGGCTCCATTCTGGTACTTGGCTGGATAAAGAGGATCGGTCGTCAGGAGGGAAGCCTCGGAAAGGCGGGCGCAGCGTCGGACCCGGACCGGTCGATCATTGAGCGTGGTGGTGACTCCATCTCCAATCATCAACTGACGCGTCACAGGTTGGTGAATGCATCCCACAATGGGCCGACCGCGATGGAGCAAACCGATGAGAGTCCCAAAGAGGGGGACCCCCAGGATGAAACTTTTGGTCCCGTCCACCGGATCGAGCACCCAGACGTACTCAGCATCGCCCCGTTCAGTGCCGAATTCCTCGCCGATAATGCCATGCTCTGGAAAGCGACGCGCAATCATCTCCCGCATCACCTTCTCGGCCCCGCGATCAGCGAGGGTCACGGGAGAGGCATCGCTCTTAAGTTCCAAGCCCATGTCCCGGGATCCGAAGTAAGGCAAGATAACCTGGGCGCTGGCCTCGGCGAGTTCCCGCACAAAGGCAACAAAGGGCTCGTGATTCATGACGACGCCAGATGAGAGCAGAATGGCCCGTGTTTGAAAACCGAAGACCCGTTACGAAATCGGCTCAGGACCGGGCCATTGCCAAGACTCGCTCGGCCAACCGACTACCCAGGCGCTCGGCGTCCCGGACCGGCGCCTTATCTTCCTCGTAACGGCCCACGCCGTCGCGGAAGACCGCCACCCGCAGCTGTAACTGGTGTCCCACCACCCGGGCATAGCCAGCGATGGGACTCTGACATCCGCCACCCATACCGCGCAGGAAGGACCGCTCGGCCAGCACCGCCTGTTGGGTGTTGAAGTGATTCAGGATCTTGATCCGAGAGCCGATCTCCGAATCCCCAGCGCGGATTTCAAGAGCCACAGCACCCTGCCCCACAGCCGGTAGAAATTCTTCCGGCTCCAGGATCGTCCCAAGAATGCCCTCGGGCGGCGGATCAAACATCCCCCGTTGGGCCGGACTCAGCCGATAATCGGCCCGCAGTGCCCCTTTGGGACTGAGGTCGAAACCCAAACGGGTCAATCCAGCCGCGGCGAGCAAGGTGGCATCGATTCCATCGTCCCGAAGCAGCTTGGAGAGCCGGGTCCCCACATTGCCGCGAATTGGCACCACGGACATATCGGGCCGCAGCGCCTTCACTAGGGCCGATCGCCGAGTACTGCTGGTGGCTACCACCGCGCCTTCGGGCAAGTCTTCTAGCGAGAGGCCCGGACCAAAGCCCGAACGCTCCTTACTTCCTGGGGTCCAGTCGGCGACCGGATTCTTCTCCGCAACAACCCGCACCCCATCGCGATACAGCAAAACCTCCCGGACATCGGCGCGGAGACAAATGGCCCCCAATGTCAGCCCTTCCGGCAATTCGGTGGGCAGATCCTTGAGGCTGTGGACCGCCAAGTCAGCCCGACCTTCCAAGAGGGCCAGTTCCAGTTCCTTGGTGAACAATCCTTTCGGCAGTGGCGTCCCGGTGTCGGCCAGCGCCGAAGTCTGGAGGGCATCACCCGTGGTTCGGATCACTTCCAGTTCGAAGCGCTCGCCCGGGAATGCCACCTGAAGGCGGTATTGGACCTGACGGGACTGGGCCAATGCCAGGGCGCTACCGCGGGTGGCGATGAGGATGGGGCGATTCAGAGACATGGAAATCAGGCGGCCGGTGAGCGCAAGGCAAAGGGACCGAAGCGACGCCCACCATCAAACTCGGCAGCGGCTTCGCGGATCATCGTCTCGCAACGGGCCACCTCTTCCCGGCGTTGGCGAGTCGCGGTATCGGCCACCGATTGGAGGTCATCGACATTGGCTAGGAACACTTCCGGCAACAAGGTCACGGCAGGATCGATGTCCCGCGGCACCGCCAGATCGATGAGCAAAATGGGACGAGGCCTGCGCCCTGCCATCAGCCGTTCCAGCCGATCCCGGTCGAGGATTGGATGCGGCGAACCCGTGGCGCTAATTACGATATCCACAGCGGCGAATTCATGCTCCCAGTCCTGGAAACCAATGGCCCGACCGTCCAGTTCCTCAGCCAAGGCTGCGGCACGGTCGAAGGAACGATTGGAGACGAGGATACCCTTAGCGCCACGACCCCGAAGCGCCCGGGCAGTCTTTTCGCTGGTGTCGCCAGCCCCGATCACCATCACCTGGCGCCGATCTAGGTCGTCGAAAATCCTCTCGGCCAGTTCGACGGCGACGGCGGCTACCGAGGTGTTGCCCCGTTGAATCTGGGTCTCGGTGCGGACGCGCTTGGCCATGGCGAACGCCCTTTGGAATGATCGGTTCAGGATGCCCCCAGTGCTCCCTGCAGCCAAGGCGACCGAGTAGAATCGCTTGATTTGACCCAAGATCTCCGTCTCGCCCAGCACCAACGAATCTAGGCCGGAGACCACGCGGAACAGGTGCTCCAAAGCTGCGGTTCCCTGGTGGGTGTACACGATTCCCGACAGGTCACCGGAGTGGCCCCGGTCGCGAGCCAGAAAACCCCGCAATTGCTGGGCCAATGCCGCCGGATCGCCCGATGGGCTTGCGGCATACAATTCGACCCGATTGCAGGTAGAGATCACCAAAGCCTCGGTGGCCAGACCCAAAGATCGAATGCGAGCCGCCGCTGACGCGAGGTCGGCCTCAGTAAAGGCCATCCGCTCCCGAACCTCGATGGGAGCGGTCTTATGACTGACACCTACAGCAACAAGAGGCATCAGGAGTTGGGGCGTGGAACCCGGTTATGCATCTCGGAAAGAAGGTACATGCCCCAGAAGGTGAGCATGAGCACGGAGAAACCTAGAACCGAACCCCAAGCCAGCCGACGACCCCGCTGACGAAACTGCCAGGCAGCGATCAAGAGTCCGCCATAGAGCAACCATGTGACGCAGGAATAGATGACGAAGGGATCCGCGACAAACCACGCCCCCCTCGCCTGCCGCAAATACAAGGAGCCCGAAGCCATACCCGCAGACAGCAGCCCCCAACCGACCCAGAGCAGGCCCGTCGTCGCCGACTCCAATCGAGTGATGGGCGGCAAGAGCGCCCGCAACGCGCGGGCCTTGTCAAAACGCAGACTGTGCTCTTGCCGCAAGTACATGCCAGATGCCAGAGAACCCAAACCAAAGGATCCATAGGCCAAAAGAACTAAGGCCGCATGGATCGGACCCCAGCCGCTGGAGAAGTCAGGACGCTGGCCGGCAGGCGGGTCTAGGGCGGGCATGAGCGCGAAGACACCCAGTAAAGTGAGGACCGGTGCCGCAAAGGCCCCCAAGAATCGCATGCGACTGAATCCTCCGATCAACAAGTAGACCGTGGAAATGGTCCAGGTCACGAACATGGTCGCTTCGAACAGGTTGTTAATGGGACACCGTTCGAGGGAAAATCCGCGGCGAAACATGGCCCCGGTGTGGAGCACCCAACCGACGGACATGAGCGCGTATAGCGCGACACTGTCCCGCTGAAACTGCCGACGCCAAATGATCACAGCAAAGCCCGCAGCCAGCGCATACAGCACTACCGCGGCACCAAACAATCCTCGATCAGAAAACGGCAACGACACGAGAGAACCAAGTTAGATGCAGTCAAGGGCTAGGCAAACCGCGGTTCGATCGCACGTTTTGCCGCACGTTTTTGTCGCTCGTTTTGGGCGACCGAACCGCCAGCCTCTGCCCGTTTCATTCAGCTGCCCGTCTCCGGACAGGCCCGGAAAGATCAGTGCTTTTTGACCCGCACGTTGCGGTATTCCACGATGGACTTGGGATCGTGGGCCTGGAAGGCAATGGTACCCTCATTGAGCTTGCGCTCGAAATCCTTGCCCGCCTTGCGATTGGGCTCCTCAGTGAAATCATTCACCAGCTTGCCGTTGAGGAAGATCTGAATGTGTTTGCCCTTCACAATGACGTGATGGGTGTACCACTCGTTGTCGCGGACCACTCCCTCGATCTTGTCCGCTTTGACTTCCTGCACCGAGTAGATGCTGCCCGATTTGCGCCAGTCGCTCTGAGTCTGATTGACCTGGGTCTCGTAGCCACCCCAGGGCCATCCAGAATCCTGGTACTTGGTGTGGATGTAGATGCCACCGTTGGAGTTGGGGGCCGTCTTCACATCCACCTTCAACTCAAAGTCTTTGAAGGGAGCCAGCGGGCCGGTGTAAAAATTGTGGGACCGCTCACCCTGGGCCTTGAAGCCGCCGTCTGCGAGGCTCCAAGAGGCGGGTGTCTCGTTGACCTTCCAGCCGGTCCAAGAGCCGTCGGAGATCAGGGTGAAGCCCTGGGAATCCACGTGGCCGATCTGGCCCGGCTTGGGTTTGGAGGTGGCAGAATCAGCGGCATTGGAGGCACAACCAGCGAGGATCGCGGCGGCCACGACGATAGGAAAGCAAAGGGTCTTCATAGGGCGCAGTCTAGGAACTGACAAGACCATGCCTCGGGTCCGACCCACTCGGCAAACCGGAATTCACCGACGGGATGGATTGCCGACGGCCCTGCTTCCCGTTGAAGTTATGCCGTGTCCGACACGACAACCACCCAGGCCTGTGCCGCTCCGACGGTTTCCCGACGGTCGCGGGGGGCTTGGCAACCGTTCACCGGGAATGGGGTGTCCCGCTTTGCCGATGCGAGCGGCAGCCGTGCCCTCGGATTCCTTGGAGGATTCGCTCTCACCACAGCCCTGGTGCTGGGCTGGGCATTGCACACCACCTGGTGGCCCGTGGTGGACCAAGCCGTGCGAGAGTTTCCAGAGAACGGTCCAGCCCTGGTCCAAGGTCGATTTAATTGGCCGGAGACCGCACCGCGGTTGCTGGCCGATTCTCCCCACCTCGGTGTGGCAGTCCGCCCCAGTAACTTGGATCCCCTCGGTCGTACAGCCGATCTTCAACTCGAACTCCTTCCGGAAACCCTGCGACTGGCCGGAATCGCTGGATTCGTAGACCTGCCATGGCCTGCGACGGCGACCCTGCCGCTGGGTCGTCTCCAAGCACAGGCTGCATGGGAGGCTTGGAGGCGGCCCGTATTGGCCGCTCTCATCGTCACAGCAGCGACGGCCATGACGGTGATCTGGAGCCTGATGGCCCTCATTCTGGCCCTGCCACTGCGAATCGTCGCCTTCCTGTTGCAGAAGCAGATCACCCTCGGTGGGTGCTGGCGCCTGAGCGCCGCGGCCAGCATGAGTGGGTCGCTGGTGCTCAATCTGGGACTCGGCGGTTATGTGATGCGGTGGTTGCCCTGGCCTGCTCTGGCTGCCGTGGTCGTGATCCACCTACTGGTCAACGGGCTGTCCCTCAGCTGGGGACTCGTGAGTCGTCCCAAGAAAAGTCGCGCCGCATCGGTACCCAATCCCTTACACCCGGGGACTGCGAAGTCGAGTTCCCGAAAGTCCGGAAGTAATCCGTTTGGATGATCGAATCGACCGCCTCGAGGGAAGGTCGATTCGGTCGGCCTCAGATCAGCGGGCAGGAGGATTGATCCGCGCTCCCTTGGCCTTGAGTTGTTCGAGCTGGGCCTTGGACTGCTTGGACAGCGGATTGCCATCGAGGTAGATCCGCACGAACGGGGCAAAGTTCCGGGTCTTCTCCAGATCGGGGGTCATCCATCGGCTCAAGGGAGCCAAGTCTCGGATGCGATTGTGGGACAACTGCAAGAAGGACGGTGCACGGATGCCGGACAACGGCGCCAGATCGCTGATACCGTTGTGGGCGGCCGAGAGCAGTGTCAAATTGCGGAAGGCTCCGAAACCCTCGATCGAGCGGATCTTGTTGTGATCGATATACAAAGTCGCCACCCGGGGCAAATTGGTCAGCAGCGCCACCGAACCGAGACGGTTGGCCGACAAGTAAATCGAGGCAAGGTTGGTCAGACCGGACAAGGGCTTCACGTCCTTCACTCGATTGTGAGAGAGCTCGATGTATTGCAAGGCCGGCACTGAGGCCAGAGGGGCGATGATCACGACCTGATTGGAAGCCAAGTTGAGATACTGGAGCTGCTTCAGTCCGGCCAGAGGTACGAGATCAATGATCTGGTTGCCCGGGATCTCCAGCGAAGCCAACGCGACGCAATGCTCCAGACCCGCCAAGCTGGTAATGCCCGAGAAGGGGGCAGACACCGTAGACACCGTGGCCACATCGGCCGCCGTCAGGGGATCTTGCGATTCCCGCTTGGCGAAGACCTGCCGACGCACCGCTGCTTCAAGCTTCTTGTCCTTGAAGACGGAGACCGGTGCGTTGGTGGACGCGGGCTTCTCTGCAGCCTTGGGCGCAGATTCTGCCGCGCTCATCGGCACCGAAGCCAACAGCAACACCGATGCACATAGGGAGGAGAGTATAGCTCGCTTGCTCATGGAAATTGGTCCGTATAATGACCAGTCGTGGAATCAACGAAAGCGATTTTCAGATCGAAGTCTCTTCCAGATTTGCCTTCGCTCCGACCCACGGCGGCTAACCGATCCCTGGCGCACCCCGAAATTATCCAACTGAATCGTTCAGCGCTTCGAGGACACGTTGGTCTTGAAGGCACCACGAAAGAGCCAGTGCCGCTTCAGTCCACCCACAAAGTCAGAGGAGTTGGTCAGGACCCCCTCGACCGCCGGCAGAGTGTTTGAGCGAACCGTCCCCAGAGTTCGCTCAACCTCGACCAGCGCGCCCGGCAAGGTCGTATTGAGATTGGAGACCAACGGGCCCACCCCTTGGAGTTGTTGGTTCACCTGTGAGACCAGTGGCGGAACCGTGCGGCTTAATTCGGTGAGCAGCGGTGGCAGCGTGCTGTTCAAATGGGTCAGGAGCGGAGGGGCTGTGGCGTCGAGGTTCGAGACCAAGGTACCAATGCCCCCGATCTGAGCGTTCAAATTGGTCAGAGTCACCGTCAGCGCCGAATTGAGATTGCTCGGGATCAGGATCTCCCCAAGTCCGCCGGGTCGGTCGAAGCGGGCCGACAAGTTAGTGGGGAAGAGCAAGTCGCCCAAGCCACCGGGCTTGGTGAAGGCTTCTCGGATCCGCGGTACCAGCAGAGTGAGTTCACCGATGAGATCTCCCGTGACCTCGGTGCGTATGAAGTAGCCCTTGGCGTCCTCGGCAACCGGATCATAGCGGATAAAGTTCGTAACGTTCGGCCGACCTAAATTATAGGCGTACTTGTCCCACAGGACACCCAAGGCTCCCCCGCCGGTGGCATTGGTGGACGGGGCCGTGGTGGCGATGCCAAGGCCCTGGCTGCGGGTTATCTCCAGGAAGTTTCCTCCGGCGATGTCGATGGGCAGGCCACTGACCTTGAGCTTGGAATCGGTGAAGATGTACCCGTGGTAGGGGTCCCGCACCAGGAACCGAACAAACACGTTGAAACCCTCGCTTCGGTGCCAGGAATCATCCGGGGCCGTGTCGATCTGGACCACCTCGCCGATGGTGAAACCCAGCATCTTCACCGGAGTACCCACTTTCACCGAACTGCCGTCTCGAAGGTAGGTGTAGTAGGGCACCTGACGAACCCACCACCCACGTTTGTCACCCGTGGTCTTGATGAAGAATCCCAAGCCGAGGAGTCCCACGAGTACCGCGCCCACCAGAAAGAGCACCACGACCCATTCCACCCTTCGAAGGCGGGTCCGAAGTTGAGGGGTGAGATCCTGCAAGGCCATGGTCAGGGACGGGGTTCAGTGAGGTCGCGGAAACCCTCTTCACCGGTAGCGGCAAGAACGGCTTCGATGTCGGTAATGATGCGCCAATGGCCGCTGGCGACCAGCGCGAAGCGCGGGTCCAGACCCACGTACGGGCGCACCGCATCCGCCGTTGCGACGATGGTCAAGGGTTCGCCACCGAGCAAGGGATGCCCGGCCAGAGCCTCCGCCAGGAACCCGCGCCACCAACGCAAATGGACGGCGTCCAGACCCGCCAGCGGGTTGTCGAGCAGAAGAAGATCCGGTTCCAACACCAAGCTCCGGGCCAGCGCGACCCGGCGCGACCAAGACCGGCTCAAGGAGGTTGGTTTCCGAGAGAGGATCGATTCCAACTGGAGGTGACGGATCAACGGCTCGAATTCGCCGAGGGCCTCGTCATGGGAGCGGTTTTGGTGATAGCACCATGGAAGGAGGATGTTTTCCGCCACGCTCAGGGCAGAGAACAGTCGCCCGCTCCCATCGAAGACCAAACCCAAACGACGACGGGTCTCCCGCAATCCCGCGTCGTCCTCTCCGGAGGCATCGACGCGGCGACCAAACACGCGAACCTCGCCCGCCGCCGCCGGAATTAATCCGGCCAAGGTCTCCAAAAGCGCGGTCTTACCGGCACCCTGCGCGCCGGCCACCACCCAAAGTTCACCCGTGTCTACCGTCCAGTCCACCGCCTGAAGCGAGATCCTATCCAATGAGGTCGAACTAGCGATCCCCAGGGATCGGGTCTCCAGCGCAACGGTGGTGGATGGAGGTGTCCTCACAGGAGCAAGTACACGGTGATAAACAGGGCGTCGATCATCAGGCATCCCACCACGCAAACGGCCACCGTCCGCGTCGTCGCCGGGCCCACTTCCTCCAAGGTCATCGGACGGGCCAGTCCCTGATAGCAAATCACCCAGCCGGTGAGAGCCCCGAACAGCAAGGTCTTGAGAACCCAAAGTGGGAAATCCAGAGCACTCATGGCGCCAGCGATCTGGGTGAAGAACTCGATCGGAGACGCTTTCAATCCGCGGGCATAGGCAAAGAGATAGCCCGACCCCAGCGCTATGAGGATGAGGTAGGCACTGAGTGATACCACCGCCACCGCGAATCCGATCACCCGGGGCACCACCAAATAATGGATCGGGTCGATCCCCAAGGCTTCGAGGGCTTCCACCTCACCTAGTGCCCGAGCCGTGCCCAATTCAACCACCGACGCCGTACCCACTCGGGCCAGTACCAAGAGGCCAGCAATCATTGGCACCATCTCCCGCAAGAACACCGTGACAATGAATGTTCCAGTGAAGTTCCCGGCCCCAAATTGCTCCATCAGCGAGACGGTTTGCCCCACGAAGACCACACCCAGAATCACTCCGAGAAAACTAATGATGGGCAAGAGGCGTACTCCACATCGATGGATTTCGCCCAAAACCTGAGGGCGCATTACCTCGGAATTGTCCCGATGACGCCGAGCCGCCGTCGCCAGCGTAATGAGGATGAAGGCACCCAGACGGGTCAGGCTACGCCACTCCCCAAGCAAGGCACCCAACCACCCGAACCCTCCATCGGAATCCTCGCCGGAACCGGCGTTTTTGAGAGGGGGTGGGGTCGCCTCCATGTGCGTCGGTGGGATCAGTGGCTGGCCGTCTGCGGTTCGCGCTCAATGGACGGCACCGCCGCTCCGATCAACCGCGACATGCGCTCAAAGGTCACGTCTTCGTCCCCCGGCTCACTGAGCGAGAAAAAGGAAATGTAGGCCCAGCGCGGACTGCGCCCCTTAGAGAGGATGTCGCGGACCATTTGCCATTGGCGGGCCGAGTGGCTGGCCGTGCGGATCCCGTCGGCCACGAACCAAAACACATAGACCCCACTAATGGTCACTCGACGGCCGTCATCACGCTCGACCGAACGGGTCATGTCAAAGCGCTGCACCTCAAGGCTTCCGGGAGCCCATCCAGGGACTTCGATGCGTCGGACGGTTTGTGAGAGAATCTGCCACCCGACGCCGGTCATGCAGTACTCGGGCCGATGAATGCTGGTCCGATCGGCACCCATCAGCACCACGCTTGCCGAAATAGAGGGGATGGAGGCTCCACCATGATAGGACCGTCGGCCGAAGGTCGTGTCCGGCGGCAGGAAGCTCAGTTCGAGTTCGGGAATGGCATCCAACTGAGATCGGTAACCCGACAACGAAGCCGGAAGGGACACCGAATTGGAGGTAGCCAAGCGACCCAACTCGCTCAGCAGAGGAAGACCCACAATCCGCACACCGGGTTCACCCATGCGCACATGGTCTTTGAGCCATCGCAGGGAACCGGCGGCCGCGCCCATGAGGGTCAGGGCAGCAATCGTAACAACAGCAATGCGCAAGTTCATGGCTGGGGGGTGCCAGAGTGGGTTCCTTCAGCAGGGACTAGGGTGGACGAGCCCGAGGGCGATTCGGGTTCGCGCAGCCATCGGGCCACCAGGAACACGCAGCCGAGGGCGATGAGAAAGGTAGCGAAGCCGAACTTGGTCTCGATAGCTTCACCCGCGGCCTGGCCCGCCGCCTCCGCCACAGCGAACACCACAATGAGCCGGATGACATTGGCCAACACCGCGAAACCTGGGCTGAGCAAGATGAGAAAAACCCGACGCCATGCCGACCGAAAATTCAGGAAGGCGAAGGTAACGGTTAACAGCAGCACCACCGTGGCGCTGCGAATGCCGCTGCAGGCCGGGGCGACATCGAAGCGGAAGCCCTGCACGGTGGCCGAAGCCTTCTGTAAAACAATGGTTCCCGCCCGCTCCAGCTTCATGTTCAGAACCCATTCACAGAACGTCGTCGAGAGGACGGTGCTCAGGATCCGCAATCCGTGGGTGAGCGTGTCGAGGAAGACGGAGATCGGCACGCAGAAGAAGAACAGCAAGTAGGGAAAGGCGAAGGCGCGCATCCAAGCCCGGCCCCAGTACATCCCCATGATCCCGAAGAGCCCCACCAGAAAACCCACCACCCCGAGGCGCGTTTGCTGGACCACATAGCCCGAAAGGTGCAACAGCAGTCCAATGGGAACTAGAGCCAGCGCCGGAGCCCAAGGTTCCTTAGGAATGGCGGCCAATTCGGTCCGACGCATCACGACAATGGCTCCCACTAGCCAGGGGATCATCATGCCCAATTCATCATCGCGACCTTGCTTGGCACCGCCCTCATAAACCGCCTGCAGCCAACCGAACATCGATTCGGTCTGGATGTAGCCCAGGGTGGAGTTGCCCAAGAAGTGGAAGAGCGCGAACCACGCCGCAACGACCAGCCCTAAGGCCGCCTTGTGGGGCAGGCTGTCCCACAGCGATCGCAATTCTTGAAGCATCGACGGTTGCAAGCGCCCCAAAAGTGACCCGCCCCGACACCACCACGCAAGGGCAACGTCATTCGATCACCGTGACAAACCCGATTCATGAACCTTCTTGGCTCCTGTTTCATCTCAGTTTGCCGGGTTCGGTTCACCGGCGGCGATACGCCACCATAGCCAACAAACCCAATCCCAGCAGGAGCACGCCCGCCGGTTCAGGCACAGATGCCACTGCCTTTACTTCCCAGCCCGTCAGCTTGCCGGTTCCGCCCACTGGGAAAAATAATCGTCGCCGTACAGACACGGACCGCTCGGAGATCGATCCCTACCTTGGCGGCTTATGATCGGACCGAGGCGTCAACTCAGCGGAGAGCGGTGTCCACAATAAAACCCGTAAGAGGCTCAGATCGACTGGGACCCAAACAGTCTTTCAGGACCGGATCACCAACGAGGCCAGCCAGTCTTGGGCGGCCGAGCGAATGGATTCCCCGGTGCGGACCCGGGGTTCGACGAACTTGGGGGTGAACCAGGGGAAGGCTCCAACCAAGTCGTGCGTCACCAAAATCTGACCATCACAATCTGCTCCACTGCCAATGCCTATGGTCAGCATCCGAGAGCAAACACTGCGGATTTCAGCAGCCACCGGTGGGGTCACCAACTCCAAGACACAGGCAAAGGCGCCGGCTTCTTCTAAGGCAAAGGCGTCGTCCAACAAGCGCTGACGGCCCGCCTCATCGCGGCCTTTGATGCGGTACTTGCCGCCCTCTTCCACCACATGCTGGGGCAGCATGCCGAGATGACCCATGAAGGGAATTCCTTCGGCCAAGATCGCTTGAACTTGCGGCAAAATCTCCTGCCCTCCCTCGGCCTTCACATATTCAGCACCCGCCTCAACCAAGCGGCGGGCATTGCAGACCGCCTGGGCAGGCGTCTTATAGGCTTTGTACGGTAAATCGGCTCCTACCAACGCCCGGCCTCGGGCTCGGGCCACCGCTCGAAGGTGGTGGACGATGTCGTCCATGGTTACGGCAGTGGTGTCCGGATGTCCTAGCACCACCATGCCCAGCGAATCACCCACCAGCAGCACCGGTACACCCGCTTCATCGAGCAACCGAGCCCCGGGATAATCATAGGCCGTCAACGCACCGAATGGGCGGCAACCCTTCCATCCGCGCAGCGTCTCGACGGTGATCTTCATGGCATCCACAAGGGGGAGTGTCGGCGCGGATGCGGGCACGGCAAGGTTGAAGCGCTCGACCCGCGGAACTCTTCAGCAAGGCCCGAACGTCTTGACTACGATCAGTGCCCTCGGGCCCCTATCGAGAACTTCAGCCCAACACCAAGCCCACCGGACAATGGTCCGATCCCAAAACAGACGGACGAATGAAGGCCTCTTTCAACGCCGGTCGAAGCGCCCCCGAGATCCCGACATAATCAATACGCCACCCGACATTCCGGGACCGAGCGCCGGCCATCGGACTCCACCAGGTATAATGCCCGCCCTTCCCCGGATGCCGGTCGCGGAACGTATCCACAAACCCCGCCTCCATGAGCCGAGTGAACCCACTGCGTTCTTCAACCGTGAAACCATGGTTGCGAACATTGGCCTTGGGATTGGCCAAATCGATCTCTTCGTGGGCCACGTTGAGATCTCCGCAAAAAACCACCGGCTTACGGGCCTCCAACGCCTTCAGATACGCCCGAAAGGCCGGATCCCATTCCAGCTCCCGATACGGCAGGCGAGAAAGATCTCTCTTGGTATTGGGTGTGTAGCAATTGACGACGAACTGGTCCTGGAGTTCGACCGTCAGCACGCGGCCTTCGTTGTCCGGCAACCAGGAACCCAGGCCTCGCTCGACGGAAAGTACGGGCAAGCGGCTCAGGGTCAGAGTGCCGCTGTAGCCCTTGCGTTCGGCGGAGTTCCAATGGACCGAGTACCCACTGGGCCACTCGACGGACACTTGTTCGGACATCGCCTTCACCTCTTGGAGGCAAATGACATCGGCATCCTCTTGGGCAATCCAGTCGAGCAATCCCTTGCCCAACGCCGCGCGCAGGCCATTGACGTTCCATGAGGTCAGCTTCACGGGCCGAATCTTGCTATCTATCGCGCCTCGGCGCAATCCGGCGGCCCGGAATCGGCTCGGCTTCTGCGGGGTCAAGGATTGATCCGGGGTGTGAACCTCACCGGGCCCCGGCCGCGGAATCCACCGGCCGGCCTGCGGACTCGCCCCGGATGAAGGCGATCAAGTCGCGCAGTTCCTGGGGAGAACGCCCGACCTCCAAGCCCTCGGGCATGAGCGATAGGCCGGTCGAGCGCAGGGAGCGGATCCTCGTCCTCGGCAACACGACCCTCTGCTCGCCGGCCTGCCGGAGGGTCACCGAATCGCCGCGCTGGGCCTCTAACAAGCCGGTGATCGTTTCGTCGTCCACGGTCTCGGCCTGATAGGCCACGAACGCAGGATTCATCGCCATGTTCGGGTCAAGGATGTTGGACAGCAAATCCTCCACGCTGCGGTGGGCCGAACCGGCCAACTCGGGTCCAACGCGCATGCCGACCTCACCCATCCGGTGACAATGGGCGCAGGACGATTCGAACACCTTGCGGCCCCGGGACGCGTCCCCACCGGCGGGCAGCTTCGCCAGCCATTCGTCCACCACCTTGCTGCGATTGGAATACTCCTCGTCACTCCAGAAGCGGGCGGCGCGCACTCGGATTTCGGCGGACCCACCCCGCAGGAGCCGGCGACGCTGCTCGAGATCGAGGTTCAACTCGCCCAAGCGGATCGTTCCCGATTCGACCGCCTCGAGGAGATCCCCATGGAGCGCTCGGCGTTCGGCCAGCAAATGGCCGGCACGGCCCCGCAGCGCGGGCGGCAATCCGGACCAACGGTCCACGAGCCATCGACCCAGCCGGGGCGGTTGGAGGCGTTCCAGCACATCGAAGGCGGCCGTCTGCACCTCGGGTTCTTCGTGAGGCGCTCCGAGCAGGCGCGACAGCCCCTCCAACCAGTCGGCCGGAGCCTCGGCCAACTCCATGGCCCGGAGACGCGGCAGGCGCAGCGTCACCGGCAAGGCGGCGTTGGTGGCCATCTGGAAAGCCTCGGCCAGCGCATGATCCACCCCGGAATCGGACGGCGCCTTAAGACGGCGCATCAATCGCAGCGCCGGAATCCACTCGGGCGCCGCGGGTCGCGCAGCGAGGGCGGTCACCCCACGGAGGGCGGCTGGTGCAACGGGAGGGACCTTTCCGGAACGGGCCAAGCCGGATTCCAACCCCTCTAAAAGCGGGCCCCGCAGCGCCGGGGCGCCCTGCAAGGCCTCCAGCAGTTCCAGTGAAACCCCGAAGTCGCCGGGAGCCGAGGTGGCCTGGACTGCCACCGACTCGGCGAGGTCTTGCAGCGCCGCAGCAAGACTGGCATCGGAAGCCGTTCCCCCTCGCGGTAAAGCCCCCGCCAGTCGCCGCAACACCTGACCGGCCTCACCCGGCCGCAGCGAACCCAGGACAGCCCGACGAGTCCACGGACTGGACGCATCGCGCCAATACAGCGCCGCCAGCGCGTCCACCGAGTCCGGGGTGCCCACCGCCGCCAACGATTGGGCCGCCTGGAACCGGATCCGCGGAAGGGCATCGCGGGAAAGCTCCAGCACCCGGGCTTGGAGCCGGGCCTCCGAGGCCAGCCACGGTTCGGACCAGCGCAGTGCGTTCTCGCGGACGCCGGGGTGCGGATCGGCCAAGGCAGTCATCAGGTCGGAGGGTTGCAGCACGCCCAAGACGCGGAGAGTGGCCAGGGCGTGCAAGCGGCCCTCCGGTCGGACCTTCGAGGTGGCCAACCGGCGAAGGGCCGGAGCCGTCTCGCGGGCCTGGCGTTCGTGGAGAAGTCGCTGAGCGGTCCCTCGAACCCAAGGATTTGGGTCGCCCAAATGACGGACCCATTGGGCGGGGGTCATCGCCGAGAGACGGGGAAACCGCCGGGGCGCACCGCCACGCGGGGTGATGCGGTAGATGCGACCGCGGTCCTGACCGGCACGCAAATCCAGGGAGGCCCGGACCTTCTGCGGGATGTAGTCCGGGTGTTCGATGACCTGGCGCTGCATGTCGAGCAGGTAGAGAGCGCCGTCTGGTCCCGTCTCGAGGCCCACAGGTCGGAACGACGGGTCGCGGCTGGCGAGGAACTCCCGGTCGGAATCCTCGAAGGCCCGCGAGGCACGGAACACCGGTCCATCCGGACGAATCACGTCGCGGTGCACCAGATGGCCCACCACGTCGCAGACGAAGACCGATCCCTGCAAATCACGGGGGAACATCGGTGACTCGCAAAGGCCCATCCCACCCGCCGCCGAGAAATGCCCCGCCTGTTCCGGGTGATTGGGGCGAGTCTCGGGTTCCGAGATCGGGAAGATCTGCGCCATGTCTCCATGGTCGGAGATGCTCCCGGTGATCGACACCGCCGGGAACCCCGGATTGCGCCGCGCGTGGGCCAGCGGCAGGAAGCGGTGCTGGATGTGGTCGATGTTGTAGGTCGTGAACCCACGGCCCCAGGCGTCGAACACGAGGCCGAATCCGCCGCCGGTCCGGGCGGTCAATTCGACCTCGCCGGTGTCCGGATCGAAGGCGAAATCGTGGTCACCCAGCACGACAGACAATCCCTCCCGGAGCGGCGACGTGAGCCGACCGCCATTGCCGCCGTTGGCCACGTGGACCCGGCCGTCGAGGTGATAGCGGAGGCTGTTAGCCAGCGAATCGCTGACGCCGAGCCCCAACCCACGGAGGACGACCGTGCGCCGGTCGGCGCGTCCGTCGCCATCGGTGTCCTGGAGGAAGACGATCTCCGGAGCAGCCAGCACGAGGACGCCGTCGCGCCACGGCAGCACGCTGGTGGCGTAGCTGAGATCCGAGGCGAAGACCGTCGAGCGGTCCGGCAAGCCGTCGCCGTCGGTATCGGCCAGCCGGCGCACGGTGCTGCCCGGTCGCCCGGAGGGACCCGCGCCGTAGGGATAGTCCCGGCATTCGGCGACAAAGGCCACGCCATCGGCAGCGAAGGCCAAGCCCACCGGATCCACCACCTGCGGCTCGGCGCACCAGACCTCGGATGCGAGCCTGGGATCGAGTTCGAACCCACGGGTCACCGGCGCCACCGACGGCGATTCCGCACCGATCACCCCGGCGAGGCCCAGTGACCCGAGCGCCACCGTTAATCTCCAGCGCAACTTCATGTCCGGAGGGTACGCCTGCGCGGCACACCTTCAACCTGCGAGCTTCCGTGACGCTTCCCTCGAATGATCGGTTTCGCGAAAAGGAACGACTCTGGGAGGAGCGGTTCTGGGATCAGGTTCCCAAATGCCGGGTGAGGAAGTCGCGGATCAACTGGATCTCCGGCTCACCGGCCACGGTGTGGGCCTTGGCGAACTCGCGCCATTCCAAGTTCAGTCCGGCTTCCTTCAAAGTCTGCGCCTGTCCGCGGACCGGCACCATGGGCACCACCGGATCTTGAGTGCCGTGGGTGAACAACGCCGGAACTTGTCGCGCCTCGGGCCCCAACTCGCGCAGCAACGCCTCTGAATCATGAATGTAACCACTAATGCCGACCAACGCTCCCAGCCGGGGTGTGACCCGCCAGCCTACGTCGAAGGTCATCAAACAACCCTGTGAAAAACCCAAGATCCCGATGCGCTCCGGAGCGTGGCCGGCGGCGATGCGCTCGTCGATGAGGTGGCGGAGGAGTTCCCGGCTGCGACGCACGCCCGGACCGGCATCACCAGGCAGGTCGTACCACGAGTAGCCGCCGTAGTAAGAATCAGGCGCATTAACCAAGGCGTACTCGAGCCAAGGCAGGCGCAATTCGCCGGGCAACCATTCCCAACCTTGCGATGAGTCACCCAGTCCATGCAGAACGATGAGCAGCGCCCGCGGTGGCGTTTGCTGGGCGGGAACGCTTTCAACGCGCAGAGAGACCGGGGTGTTCATAAATGCTCCGAAAAAACCATTAGACCGCAGGCATCGCCGCCAGTACCTCCCGCAGGGCGATCAGGCAGCGAGCGTTCTCGGCCGGAGTGCCGACAGAAATCCGCAACCAGTCGGTCAATCCGTAGCTGCCCATGGGTCGGGTGATGATCCCCCGCTGCTGGAGCGCGGCAAACACGGCTCCGCCACGACCGGTCTTCACCAAGACGAAATTGGCATGCGACGGAACGTACGGCCATTGCATCGCGATAAATGCCGATTGGAAATACTCAACGCCCACCCGGTTGTTCTCGCGGGTCCGCGCCTGATGATCGTGATCCTGGAGGGCTGCCAGGGCACCCGCCTGGGCAATAGAGTTAATATTGAAGGGTTGGCGCACCTTCTCGAAGGCCGAGATTAACGCCGGGGAAGCGATGCCATATCCCAGCCGTAGTCCCGCCAATCCGAAAATCTTGGAGAAGGTCCGGCAGAGCAGAAGGTTGGTCTGTTCGCCCGAAAGAATTTGCAGGACCAAGTCCACCGGATCTTCAAGGAACTCGATGTAAGCCTCATCCATGACAATGAGCACGTCCTTGGGCACTTCGCGCAGCAATCGGAGGATGTCCTCGCGGGAAGTCCGTGTGCCTGTGGGGTTGTTGGGGTTGGCCAGGAAGAGCACGCCGGTGCGGGGCGTGATGGCACGGATCATGGCCGGAATATCGGCTGCGAAATCGACCGCTGGCACGGTCACCAACGTGGCTCCAAACAAGGCTGTGACGATGGGATACACGGCAAAGCAGAACTCCGGAACCACCACCTCGACCCCCGGTCGCATCATCGCGTGGCCGACAAACTCGAGAAGTTCATTGGAGCCGTTGCCCAAGATGAGGTTCTCGGTCCGGACCCCCAGCGATTCGGCGAGAGCCCGTTTGAGCACCGAGGCTGAACCATCGGGGTAAAGGTGCAGTTGTCTCAGCACCGTCTCCATGGCCACCAGGGCTTTGGGCGAGGGGCCGAAGGGGTTTTCGTTGGAGGCCAGCTTAATGATGCTGGCGGGATCCAGACCATGTTCGCGGGCGACTTCCTCGATGGGCCGACCGGGCACATACACCGGCAGGGTGGCGAGGGACGGATTGAATCGGGATAGCACGTTGCTCATGCGCTGGGCTGAATCGTTGTCCCGGTTGGCCCACTACGCAAGGCGGCGGACACGGCCAAGAGCAAAGCACCCAATAGGAGCGCACCAGAGCCCGACCGCTCGGTCCCTACCTCGGAGGGCCTCAGGCGACGTCCAGAGTCGTCCAGAGTCGTCCAATAGCCTTAGCCAGGACGCTAGATCCAATAGCATCGTTTCGGCTCAGGCCCGAGCTGGGCGCAAGACTGAGGCCGGCGCCACCTCCAGGTGCGCAGCAAAGTCGACTGGGAAGGGTTGAGACTTGAGCTCACCGCCGGGGCCCCGACCCACGCAGACCAGGGTCACATGACCTACAGCGACCTCCTCGGCCGGTCCCGGTTCGATACGCCAGAAGCGGATCTGGTAGGTCACCGTCTTCTCGCGTTTTTCCTTCACCAAGAGGTGCATTTCGATCAAGTCCTCAAAGCGCAGCGGCTTAAGGTAGTCACAATCGGCATGCACCCGCGGCAAGCCCAGCGGCTCAGCTGCCCCCCGCAAAATCACCGACTGACCGAACGACCGGTAAAAGGCCCCCTCCACCGTCTCCATGTAGCGAAAGAAATTGGAGAAGTGAACGATGCCGGCCAGGTCGGTTTCGTTGAACTCGACACGGCGGGTCGCTCGGAATTCGAAGAAGGGCATGAGGGTAATTAGGAGTTGTTCAAGGATCCGCAGGTCAGGGACGGGGCGGCGATGCAGGAGTTCGGGAATGGCCTAATAGGGACCGGGTCTCGGCCAAGACCTCGCGAGCCATGGCGGCATCACTGAAGAGCTCGGTCACGGCCTGCCGGCCACACTCGCCCAGACGTCGCAGTTCCGCAGGATTCGCCAACACCTCGGCGAGGGTCGCTGCCAGAGCACTTGGTGTGTTTGTGGAGCATAAACGCCCTCCGCCCGTCGCCTCGATCATCTCACGGAAGCCGCAGACATCGGGTTGGACGACAGGGGTGCCAGCCGCGAGGGCCTCGACGACAAAGAGTCCAAAAGCCTCACTGAATCGGGACGGCACCGAAAGCACATCCACCGAGGCCAGAAAATTCACCTTCTCGTCGCGGGAAAGGTTGGGATGGAAAGAAGCCGCTTGAGCCAACCCGGCCTCGGCCAGACGTCGGCGCAACGTCTCCACAAAAGCCTGGTCCCCCGGTCCACAACCGCCACCAACTTTCAATCGCAGCGTTGAAAACCGCTCCTGCTCCCGCAGCTCAATGAACGCCTCAACGACTGTGTCCAAGCCCTTCTCCGGACACATCCGAGCAAAGAATCCCAGCGTCGGTGTGGAGCCTCGAAAACCGCCATCCGGTCGACTCGGGAGATCCCGGTAGCCCTCAAGAGAGATCCCACTCTTGGCTACGCGGACGCGGTCTGCCAGCAGGCCCAGTCGGTGAATCATGCGGTCGGCGAAATAACGGGTTGGAGCGATCCAACCGTCCACTTCGCGCCCCCGCTCAGCCATGAGTCGCCAGGCTTCGCTGCGGAAAGGTTCTGGCAGCGAATCGAGGAAGGACTCTTCGCTTTGCAAAAAACTGATCACCTTCGTTCCCAACCCGGATCGCAGCCGACGGGCAAAGCCCAAGAGCAGCGCATTGGACAAAAAGACCGCATCGGGCTGAGGCAACCCAGACATCCATGCAACCATGTCCTCCAACTCGCGAGTCTGGAAACCCTCCTCACCTCGCAGCATCGATACCGTCAGCTCGCCCACATCCTGGGGCCGGGTCTTAGCGGCTTTTCCAGCGGCCCATTTCAGCAGCCAAGGCGCGTCCACGGCCCGACGCATCCATGCCGGAGAACGCCGGTACCAGGCCATCTTCTGGGACAAGAAGACATTGATTCCTCCGAAGAAGGTCGGGGTAGCACCCACCGTAGGGGCTTCGTCCAACGTCATTGGCAGATACAGAGGCACCATCACCGTGTCATGACCTTGCCGGCGCAGCTCCGCCACCAAGGCATTGTCTCGAAAACAGTTGCCGCAATACATGCCTCCGGCTCCCGGAGTAATCTGGATAAGGTTCACGTGCTGCAGGACTCCTAACCCTGCGCCCCGCTGGTGTCGAGACAGGGAAGGGAATTTGGCGTTCGAAAGCGCGAACCTCGGTACCCCACGCACCGCCTGCCCCGCGCTCTGCCTGCTGACAATCGCCCACCGATCTGCCACAGTGCCCCATCCGATGAACATCAAGAAGGCTCTGATCACCGCCGCCGGGCGAAACCAGCGCACCCTACCGCTGCAGACACTGGTGGGTCAGGATGGCATCTCCCGCAGTGCCTTGGGCGTGGTGATTGAAGAAGCACTCTCGGCCGGCATCGAAGAAATCGCGGTCGTCATCCACCCGGGCGACCAAGCCGCTTACACCGAGGCCGCAGGACCCCACGGACGCAGGCTCCGCTTCATCGAGCAGACCGAACCCCGGGGCTACGGCCATGCGGTGGCGTGCGGTCGTGCCTTCACCCAGGAAGAATCATTCCTCCTACTGGTCGGGGACCATGTCTATGTCAGCGCCACGGCGGCGAGTTGCGCCCGTCAACTGATGGAAACCGCTGCCAACGAACGTTCCGCCGTCTCTGCCGTCCAGGCGACGCATGAGAGCAAACTGCCCTACTACGGAGCAATCGGCGGACGTCGGGTCACCGGAAGGGACGCCTTGTACGAAATCGCGGAGGTCCTCGAAAAACCAACACCCACCCTCGCCGAACAGCGTCTCGTCATCCCGGGCTTGCGTGCGGCGCACTACCTCTGCTTCTTCGGAATGCACGTCTTGACCCCTTCCTTGATGGACCTGCTCGAACGTCAAGTGAATGAGACCACCGGGCCGGTGAACCTATCCACCGCCCTCTCCGCCCTCGCCCGAAAAGAGCGCTACCTGGCCCTCGAAACCGCCGGACGCCGCTACGACATGGGAGCCAAGCACGGCTTCCTGACCGCCCAATTGGCTCTCAGCCTTGCAGGCCGCGACCGCGAAGAAGTGCTAGCCGGGCTCGTCGAGTTGCTGGCGCAGCGTTGCCGCTGACAGCCAGTGCCCAAACAGGCGTCAGCGGGGAGCCCGCGGGGTCGGACCGGAGCGAGCATTGGAGGCGAACACCCTTTCTCCCTCCAGCGCGCAGCGCGAAAGCCGATCCTTGCTTTGAGCCTCCCTAGCGAGCGCAGGCCCGACCCCGCTGGAGCCCCACCGGGCCTACACCGCCATCGCCAGACCCGCAGACAAACCTTCACAACGGCACACCGTAAAACCAGCAGGCTACCTCACCGTGCTACCCGGAACGCTCCCACTAAATCACCCCCGCGGACTCCAATTACTAGAACCCCAGACCCTGAAAACTGGCCCCTGAAAAAGCACAACGGCGGCCAAAAGTTGGCCGCCGTTGTCGTTGAATTCTCAAGCAAGGTCCCACAAACGGGACCTCTCCGAATTAGGCCTTCACCTCGGACGGAGACGGGGTAGCCACTTCTTCCACCTGAGCATTCAGCTCAACGAAGTCGAGCACCTTGCCGATGATGATTTCTTGGGCCAGCTCCTGGAAAGCGTTCCGCTCCTGCAGCGACTTAGCCATTTTCTCCGGGGAAGTCTTGTTCTGCTCAGCCAAGGCGATAACCCGCTGAGTCATCTCCTTCTGCTCAGCCTTAATATTCTCCAACTCGGCAATACGACCCAGAATGAACGACGCCTTAACGCGGTCCTTAGCACTGGCACCCGCGCTGGCGAAAATCTCGTCCTTGCGCTCCTCAATGATCTCCTTAGCAACACCCCGCTGCTGGTTCTCGTTGACGATGTTGTACACCACATTGCGAGTCTCACTCACGACCACGCTCTCCGGCAGGTCGAAACTGACAGAATCCAACAGCACCTTAAGCAACTGATCCCGCAGCGCCTTACGGCCGCGGAACTCCAGCTCGTTCTTCAAATCCTGACGAATGCCCTCGGTCAACTTAGCCAAATCTTCGGCACCAAAACCCTTAGCGAACTCGTCGTCCAGCGCCGGCAGCACCTTTTCCTTCACACCCACGACCTCGAGCTCATAAACCACGTTCTTGCCCGAAAGCCCGGCGATCACAAAGTCGGCCGGCAAGGTCAGCGGCACCGTGCGCTTGTCGCCAGCACTGGCGCCGACCAGCGGAGTCGTGAAGCCGGGGATGAAGGACTCTTCCTTCACCTGAACCCAGAAATTCTGCTTCTCGGTCAGGCCACGGGCCGTGGGAAACTCCTCGGTCAAGGGCTTGCCATCGAGGGTCCCCTTGTAGTTTACCACGGCGATGTCATCGGCCTGGAGAGCCCGGGTGACATCGTTGTAGCGAACCTGCTGATCGCGCAGGATGTTCATGGCGCGCTCCACATCGGCTTCGGTGGGTTGGGCCACCGGACGTTGAGCCTTGAGACCCTTGTATTCAGGCACCTCGAACTCCGGAGCATTCTCCAGCGTCGCCGTGTAGGAAAAAGGCAACCCACGACCGAAAGTCAGCTCCTCCACGTCAAGGGTGGCGAGGATACGCAACTTTTCCTGAGCCGACGCGGCGGCGTAAGAGTCACCGAAGAGCTTCTTGCGAACCTCGTCGTTGATCTGACTCTCGTACGATTTGATGATCATGTGCTTGGGAGCCTTGCCGGACCGGAAACCAGGCAACTGAGCCTGCTTCTGAAAGCTGGCGGTCACGGTGTCAAAGGCGGCGTTGACCTGCTCGACGGGCACCTCGATGCGGAGGAGCTTCTTGCACGGACCCAAATTCTCGACGGAAACGTTCATGTGCTTCTTGCTGCGATAGGGATGAAGCCGGGACGCAAAGTCGCATTCCGGCAAAGAGGCGGGAGACTACGAACCGGCGGACAAGCCGGTCAAGCGCCCGTTCTACCTCCCTGAGGGCTTAAAACGGCAACAAAGGGACCCAGTCGTTGGGTCGCGATCTTCTGAGGCGCTCCCCGCGACCGGTCCCACTGCCGCAGAGGGCCAAGCACACTCGTCATTCGATCCTGAGGATGCAACGGGGCCTGCATTGACTCGCGGAGTCCGGCCTGTTAACGCATTAAAGAATCCCATGAAACCCTTGGCCCCGACCACGCTCACCGGTCTCAACCGGCGCCGCTTTCTAAGCCGCAGTGCCGCTGCCACCGCCGCCGCCTTCACCTTCCCTTACGTGGGTTCGGTGCTAGGAGCCAATGAACGGATCCAGATCGGTTGTATCGGCGTGGGAGGCAAGGGTTCGAGCGACACCGACGACGCTGCGCGCTGCGGCGGCACCATCGTTGGCTTGTGCGACGTCGATCGGAACACGCTCGCCCAGAAGGGGCAGAAGTACCCGAAGGCCCAGCAGTTCCAGGACTTCCGGAAGATGTTCGACCAGATCGGCAAATCGATCGACGCAGTGACCATCTCCACACCCGACCACGTCCACGGCATCGCCGCCGCCACGGCCATGCGCCTGGGCAAGCACATCTACTGTCAGAAGCCGCTCACCCAGACGGTCCATGAAGCCCGTATCCTGCGGCAGTTGGCTCGCGACGGAAAACTGGCCACCCAGATGGGCAACCAAGGCAGCGCCGGCAGCGGCCTGCGTCGCGCGGTCGAAGTGATCCAATCCGGGATCATAGGCAACGTCACCGAACTGCATGTCTGGTCCAATCGACCGGTGTGGCCGCAGGGCCTGGCCCGGCCCGAGGGTTCCGACACGGTGCCTGAATCGCTCGACTGGGACCTGTGGCTCGGGCCGGCGCAGTTCCGCCCGTACAAGAAGGGCGTCTACCACGGCTTCGCCTGGCGCGGCTGGAACGACTTCGGCACCGGAGCCCTCGGTGACATGGCTTGCCACACCGTCAACATGCCCTTCCGCGCACTCAAGCTGGGCTATCCGACCCGAGTGGTGGCCGAACTGACTTCCCAATCCTTCCCCGAGACCTTCGCCAAAACCTCACGCCTCCGCTTCGAGTTCCCAGAGCGCGACGGCCTGCCGCCGCTGAAGTTCTGGTGGTACGACGGCAACCCCACTGACAAGGACCTTGCCCCGCTCCGACCAAGCGCCGATCTCACCCGAGAAATCGTCACCCTCAAGGGCTCGCTGCCCTCCAGCGGATGCCTCTTGGTGGGCGACAAGGGCAAGCTGTTCTCGCCGGACGATTACGGTTCCCAGTTCTTCATCATGGTGGGTAACGAAAAAATCTTCCTGCCCGGCGATGCCCACGAGGCCGTCAAAGCCGTACCCCAAAGCATCCCCCGCTCGCCGGGCCACAATGAAGAGTGGTTCCAGATGATGCGCGACGGCACGCCCGCCTACTCCAACTTCGACATCGCCGCCTACCTCACCGAGATCATCCTACTGGGTTGCATCGCGGTGCGTGTCGGTGAAGGCAAGGTCATGGACTGGGACGGCCCGAACATGCGCTCGACCAACTTGCCCGAGGCCGCGCGGTTCGTGAAGCGCGACAGCCGCAAGGGTTGGGATATTTAACCACGGTCCCCGAACCCCAGTTCCAACACCTCCGTAGAAACCCTCCGATGAACTCATGCTCAGGCCCATTGTCCCGACGCAGCTTCCTGGAACTAGGAGGCATCAGCGCCTTGGGCTTGGGCCTGAGTGATTTTCTGCGCCTGCGTTCCTTGGCTGCGTCCGGCGCACCGTTGGGCATTCCGAACACGCAGGATAAGGCCGTCATCTTCGTGTGGCTGCCGGGCGGGCCCTCGCAGCTCGACACCTACGACATGAAGCCGGATGCGCCGTCGGAATTCCGCGGCGATTTCCGGCCCATCCGGACCAACGTGCCGGGCATAGACATTTGCGAACTCTTCCCCCGGCAGGCGAAGGTCGCCGACCGCTTCACGCTGGTGCGCTCGGTGTGCCACGACTTCTCTGACCATGGTGGTGCGCACAAGCGCTTCATGACCGGACGCATCCCGGCCACACCCACCGAATTCGTCAACGACGCGCCGGCCGTCACGTCCATCGTGAGCCGCGCCTTGGAGGCTCGACAAAAATCCGGCCTTCCGGCCTGCATCACCGGTGTCGACGACGGACGCAGCCACATCGACGTCTTCAGCCTCGGGCCCTCTTACCTAGGAACCAGCCACACGCCCTTCATGGTGGTGGGCGACCCCAGCGCACCCAACTTCAAGGTTCAGAACCTCAGCCTCACCCCGGACATGGCTACCCGGATGGAGGATCGATCCCATTTACTTTCCGGAATGGACCGGCTCCGTCGCGATCTCGACAGCAGCGGGTTGATGGAGTCGATGGATCAATTCAGCCAGCGGGCGGTCACCATGCTAACGCACGCCGGGGTCCAAAAAGCCTTCGACCTTCAGCACGAGACGCCTGCCACCCGGGAGCGCTACGGCTGGAACGCCTACGGACAACGGGGGTTGCTAGCCCGACGCCTGGTCGAAGCCGGTTGCCCCTTCGTGACCATGGTTTGGGAGAACCCCTTCCCCAGCAAACCCATCCCTGCCGGATGCACCTACAACTGGGACTCCCACGCGGTCAATTGCCACATCTTCGAAGACTCCAAGTGGCGCTTCCCGGCTTATGATCAAGCGGTGGCCGCCCTAATCGAAGACCTCTACGACCGCGGCCTCGACCAGCGGGTGCTCTTGGTAGTCACCGGAGAGTTTGGTCGTACCCCCCGGTTGGAACGGGTCAAAGGATCCCAGACTGGCGTCATGCAACCCGGCCGAGACCATTGGCCGCAAGCGATGTCACTCTTGGTCTCCGGCGGCGGTATGCGCACCGGACAAATCGTCGGAGCCACCAACGCCCGGGCTGAATACCCCACCGAACGCCTGCTGAGCCCCAACGACCTCTGGGCCACCGTCTACCGGCACCTGGGCATCGACGCCTCGGAATCCATTCTAGATTTAGGCGGCCGACCCATGCCCATCCTCCCTTTCGGCAAACCCATCGAAGAGCTGCTGCCCCGAGTTGGGGCCTGACAGGTGCCGATATAGGTTCTACAAAATCACTTCTCTAAACTCCGCTCCGTTCTGGCGGCCGACCATTGCCAGCGGTGAGGGCGAAGCGGCATTATGTCCGCTCGCCATGATTTCTCCTCTTTCGCGACTCAGTCTTCTGGCCGCTCTCGGCCTGGCCTTGCCACCTCTGGGGGCCCAGACCTTCACCGCCAAGGATCGACAACCGACGCCGGAGGAATTGACCCACTTGCCGGCGGTGACCGCCAGCAAGGTCGATGGCTTGATGAAGGATGTGAGCGCCCCGTCGGAGTTCCAGGTGACGATCTTTGCGACGCCACCGGCGGTGAATTATCCCGTGTTCGTGGCGGCCGCGACCGACGGTGCTCTTTATGTGTCCAGCGACGGCAACGGGTCGCTCGACCGCAAGCCGCACTTGGGCCGGGTGCTGCGCGTGCGAGACACCAATGGCGACGGTCAGGGCGATGAGGTGAAGGCCTTCGTGGCCGACGTCGATTCGCCGCGCGGACTCGTCTGGGATCACGATCGGCTCTACTTGCTGCACCCGCCCGACGTGAGCGTGTTCATCGACAAGGACGGGGACGGGGTGGCCGACGAGAAGCAGACCCTGATCCGCGGCATCGGCTGGACCTTCAAGGACCGGCCGGCCGACCACGGATCCAACGGCCTGACCCTGGGCATTGACGGTTGGCTGTATGCGGCCATCGGCGACTTTGGCTTCATGGAAGCTGTGGGCACCGACGGCACCCGTCTGCAACTGCGCGGCGGGGGCGTGGTGCGGTTCCGCCCCGACGGCAGCGGTTTGGAGACTTGGGCCGACGGGACTCGTAATATCTTGGAGGTAGCCCTGAGCCCGGAGCTCGAAGGCTTCACGCGCGACAACACCAATGACGGGGGTGGCTGGGACATTCGGCTCCACCATTTCAGCGGCCGCACGCAGCACGGTTACCCGCGCCTCTTCAAGAATTTCGGCGATGAGATCATTCAACCGCTGGCCGACTACGGTGGGGGCTCTGGATGCGGGGCCGCCTGGATCGACGAACCCGGTCTGCCCGCCCGCTGGAACAACGCTCCGTTCACCGCCGACTGGGGACGCGACTGGATATATCACCACGGACTCACTCCGAAGGGAGCCACCATGACTGCCAGCCAGGAGGAGTTTCTTCGACTGCCCCGCGTGACCGACCTCGATGTGGACGGCAACAGCGCCGTTTATGCCGCCAGTTGGAAAGGGGCTTCCTTCACTTGGGTGGGCACGGAAGTCGGGTTCATCGCCCGGGTGAGCCCGAAGGGTTACACCCCACCGGCGATGCCGAACTTCGAGTCGCTGTCGCCTGAGAAACTCGTCGAAGCCCTCCGCTCCCCCAGCCACCGCCGCCGTCTCGAAGCCCAACGGTCTCTGCTCCGCCGGACCGCCGCGGCCCGGGTGGACCGGAACTCGGTGCTGGCGCTTTTGCGCGATGTGGTTGCCGATGAAACTGCCAGCAAGGGTTCCCGCGTCGCCGCGGTGAATGCGATGGTCCTGGGCTTTCCGCAGGAATCGAAAAGCCGCCTGCCTCGAAGGATGAGCGACGAAGTATTGGCCCCGGCCATTTTGCATGCGCTCGCTGGCTCGGCCCAACCGCGCGGACTCATTTCACCAGACTTACTCGAGCGTCTCCTCAACTCCGCGAATCCGGTGGTGCGGCGAACGGCTGCCAACAGCGCCTCGCGCTTAGTCGGACCCGCCTCGACTCCGGCACTCGTGAGCCATTTGGCCGATGCCGATCCCATCGTCGCCCACGCCGTCGTGCGGGCCTTGAGTGATGTGTCTGCGGTGGAGGCCTGCCTGAAGGTCATCGATCTGGCGACGGCCCGACCCGAGGTGCGCACCGCCGCCTTGCGGGTGCTGCAGTCTCTGCATCAACCCGGCGTGGCCGATGCGTTGATTCAGCGACTGTCGTCCGAGAAATCGGAATCCCGCCGTGCGGGCTTAATTACCGCGCTGTGCCGACTCCATTTTCAGGAAGGACCATGGAAGGGCGATTCCTGGGGCACTCGCCCGGACACTCGCGGGCCGTACTACCAGCCGGAAGCCTGGGAAGGCACCGCTCGCATCGCCGCGGCACTGAAGACCCAATTAAACCGCGCTGAAGCCAGTGAGGCGGCCTTGATCGGGCGCGAATTGTCCCGCCATCGCATTCCGGCGGGTGACGCCCTCGAAACCCTTCTGACCCGAGCCGCTTCGGAACCCAGCTTGCTGCCGGCGGTGGCGGCTCAATTGGCGGAGTCTGAAGAAATCCCGGACAAGGCCGTGCCGCTGCTGGTGCGGGCTGCCAACGCGACCGAGACCTCCGATGCGGCCCGAGCGCAGGCCATCATCGCGCTGGTCAAGACGGTGGACCCCGACGCCTGGCGCGCCGTGCTGATGGCCTTGCCGAAGGTCCAGGCAACGAAGTCCGAGAACAACCTCGCCGAGAAGGCGGCCAACGCGTTCCGAAATGCGCCGAAACTCGATCAAGTCCACGGCGTGTTTGAAGCCGTGGCCGCCGAGGCCGAGGGACCCTCTTCGGCACTGGCCGAAACCGCGGTGCTGCGTCTGGCCTCGCGCAAAGTGGGTGCTCCCGAAGCCCGGGCCGCGGCCAATGCGTCTCTCGATGCCGGTTGGTCGCAGCCGAAACGCCGCCTGCAAATCCTGAAAGCCGCCGCCCAAATCGGTGACGCATCACGCGCCGCCGCCTTCGTGGCTGCCCTCGACGATGCCGAACCGACCATCGCCAAGACCGCCCGCGAAACCATCAGCCGCCTGAAAATTGATCCGGACAAGTTCCGGGCAGAGGCCAAGGCTGCCAAGGTGGGCGACCTATCCATCGAGGACGTTCTGGCGCAGGTCCAAAAGATCACCGGCGACGCCACCCGCGGCGGGCAGCTCTTTGGCCAGATCGGCTGCAATGGCTGCCACACGGTGAAGGCTGACGAACCGGTTAAAGGCCCCTACCTCGGCACCATCGCCACCGTCTACAAACGGCGCGAACTGGCCGAGGCGATCCTCCTGCCCAACAAGACTCTGGCTCAGGGTTTCGTGGCCAATCACTTCGAGCTCAAAGACGGGACCGAGATCGACGGGTTCGTAGTGCGCGAGGCCGCGGATGCCGTCACGATCCGAACCATCGCTGCCATCGAGCAGACGATCCCGATTTCACACATCGCCCTGCGCGAGAAGCAGCAGCGCTCGCTCATGCCCGACGGGCTTGCCGCCGGCCTGACGGTGCGCGAACTCGCGTCGGTGCTCGACTACCTCGAACAACTCTCCCGCGGTCCAAAGTGATCGATAGCCGGGGCGCTTGGGGGGGACGTAAGCCGCATCGGCGGCTCCGCTTTTTCGAACAGGATCCTTTCCTGTTCGAAGGCGGAATCTTAGCGTGCTCCCCATGGGTACGCTAGTGGAGCCACAGGTGGTTTTGACGCATGAGAGTGATCTCGACGGACTCGTCTCGGGCCTGTTGCTGCAGCGCTTGGCACGGGCGATGTTTGCATCCGAGGTGCCCCTGGAGGCCTACCACTATCAAGGTTGGAAGGCCCGCCAACTCTCTGAACGCACCGCCTGGGTGAGCGACTTCACCTTCGAGGCACGCCTCGACCGCAACAGTTGGCTGGTGGTCGACCATCATGCCTCGGAAGCCAAGGCATCCGTGGCACAATTCATCCATGACCCTAGCAAATCGGCCAGCCGCCTCTGCTATGAGCTCTGCCAAAAACAAGGCATTGCCTCTGCGGAACTGGACCGGATCGTCGAACTGACCGATATCGGCGACCTTTTCCAGGAATCTCACGCCGACTTCGTCGAGGCCTGCGACTACGCGAATCTCGTCAAATCGTACGGGTTCTGGAACTTGCATTCCCTGATCGGTGGCCGCATCGAAGGGCTGCTCGACCACCCGCTCCTCGAGGTGATGCGTATCAAACGCAAGGTGGAGGACCCCATCGGCTTCGCGTGGGCCAAGGACCACGTCGAGGCGCTGTGCCCGGAGGTCGGATTAGTCCGTCCGGTGGTGGGCAACACCAATGTCATCGTTCACCAACTCTTGGAGCGCAGTGTTACCCCGCATCCTGTTCTGGCCACGCTCTTCAAAAAAGGCAACGGGGCCTTCATCGTTAGCTTCCGCAGTCGCAACGGAGAGGCGCTAAAGGTGGCAACTCGGCTCGATGGCGGCGGACACCCCAATGCTTCAGGCACGACGCTGCCGCGCTCGGTGAACGACCATGAAGCGGCCGCGGAGTACATTCGCCAGCGGCTCAATCCAACGCTGCCGGCTGCGTCCCTCAACGGGATGGAAGACCTCATGCAACGTTGGGAGCAGATGAAGCGCTGAAGCGCGGAGGCAGTGCTGCTGCTGGGATTAACGAGCTCGACGAGAACTTCGACCCGTCTCGGATTCTTCGTTGAGGCTAGCGATCGACGTGGAGCCTGCCGGCTTTCAGCGTCGGTTTAATTGCCAGAGCAGCAACCCGAGGATCGCCGAAAAGACGCAGCCGACCACGATAGCCGCAAACAACTGCTGAAAGTGCTTCTTTCGGGCACCCCGGCCTTGACCGGGCAAGAGATAGTACCGGTGTTCTTCAGGATTCTTCGATTTGCCAAACAGAGGCATAGGCTTGAGCACAGCGACGGGACTGCGCTTGTTAGGCGACCTAGCCCGCCTTGGCAACAGTTCCGTTGGAACACAGTTAAAACCTGTGCGCTCTAAGTGGCCCGAAGAACTTGCATCCCACCACGACCTCGGAGGAGTTCACCGAGGGGCGACCCGATGGATTCCAGCGGAGGGCCTGCGGGCAAACCCTACCGCCTGCGGTCGTAACCTCCCTCGACTCAGAAACCATCCGGGGGGCGATTATTGGAATCCTGACTGAGGTTGAGGACCCTCAAGTACTCCTGCTTGCGGACCCACTGGGCATGGCCATCCGTGAAATTCATGCAAGTACCCGCGGCCCCGTGGTTATCCTCCTTGTCGGGCCAGTTGTTGTGGGTGCTCCCGAGATTGTTCTCCGCCGTATCGTCCGAATCGAGCATCAGGAGGATGTTGGAGGGACCCGGAGCCGTTTTGAGTGCCTCAGAATATCGGGTGATGATCTTGGAATTGATGGTGGACTCGGTCTTCTTGACGGAGACGGATGAACCATCAGGCAAGCGCTCGCCCATCGTGCCGAAGATCTCGTAACTCGTCCCGAATGCCTTCTTGTTCACCGCGTTGTCGGTGAGGTCCAGTATGTAGGTCGAATTCGAGAACGGTTTCCGATAAGCGTTGGTACGAATGGAGTGCCGGGTGGAGGGACACGTGTAACTCTTAAAGGGTCCGACGAATCCGGGCCACAGCCAGGAGGCATCGTCATCCGAACCGCTGCGGTCGGAGTATTCGGTGGCCTCAAAACTTGTCTGTGCCCAGGTCGGTGCCGTCAAATGCCCCCGGAAATCCTGGGAGTAGAGAACAGACCCAAGACCCAGTTGTTTGAGATTATTGAGGCAACTAACCCGGCGCGCCCGCTCCTGGGCCTTGGACAACGCGGGCAGCAGCATGGAAGCCAGGATCGCAATGATGGCGATCACCACCAGCAATTCGATGAGGGTGAAGGCACCAGCAACGCATCGCCCGCGACGAATGATCGGATCCATGCGAACCGCGCCCGACACGCGATCCTCGATAGATTTCGAATCCAACCTGCCGTCAGGAACTAGGTTCATGGGGCAACAACCCGGAAATAGGCCTCCGATGAAACCGGGGTCGTGTCTGTCAGACTGGCCTCGCCCGATGAATCCACTGTCAATTCACCGACGGAATTAAATCCGGCGCCCAGGCTCGATGAGCGCTCCAGGCGGTAGGTGCTTCCCGGGGTGCCCCGGAATCGGATGCGCAGCCCTCCCTGTTCGAACACAGGGGTCAGCAGGGAAGCCGGCTCGCGGGAACCGGGAACCGTGTAGTAGACCCGCAGTCGGGGCCTCTCGCTCTCAGGTTTGAGCGGGTCGACAAAACTGAGAAATTCTGAGGAGCGGAACCCCCAACCGTTGGCCCCACCCACAAACGGCAAGAATACCCAACCGTAGTTGGGGCGACCGGCCTGCCAAGCGAGGATATCGGAGGTCACCTCAACCGAATTGAGGGTGGCTTGAACATCCGGTTCCAGACTGCGATTGCCCACCAGAACGGAGGGGAGTTGATCGGCCTCGATCCCGTTGGCCTGAATGCCATTGGTCCAGCTGTTCCAAGTCGAAACAGTATCGTCCCAGGGCTGTCGCATGGGATGCACAGCGGCTCCATCGCCCATGTTGTCCCTCGCAACGGAGGGTAGATCGAGGAAGGCCAATCGAATCTGAGCCTTTGGCGGAATGCGTCCGCCCTCGGTGCCGAAGAGGTCCTCGAAGCGCAGAAGGCTCTGCATCGCGTTAGTTCCCGCACCATCCGGCCAGTCCGCCCAAAGCACCTCGGAGGCGCCAAGGACAACATCGGGCTGAGTCTGTTGCAGCAAGGTGTCACGGGTTCCAGAATACCCTTCGATTCCCTGCTGGAAAACAGCCGCCCGGATGGAAGGATCCGTCCACAGGACCCTGAGTCGAGGACGCTCAGAAACCTCCGGATATTCCGAGGGGGTGATGCCGGTGCCGTCGGTTTGGAGCGGCCAACCCAAGAACACCCAACCGTGGTTGGTCTGCCCGGAAACCCACGCCTGGATATCAGCCGTGACACCGATCCGGACTGTTCCAAGGCCGGTCCCACCGCTGCCGTCTTCCAGACCCAGCTGGGATTCGTAAACCGATCGGGCTTCGTTGTCATCGGCCGACACCCCCGACGTCATGGAATCCCACGTTGCCTGCTCCGAATCCCACGGAACGAGCATGCGATACAATTTAGCTCCATCGCCGGGATTGTTCACCGTCACAAACAACTCGGCCAAGAGGACCTTCGCTCCCGAAGGGATCTGAGATGTATTGGTTCCCACCAGACCATCAAATCGAAGCAAGATCTGGGATTCGTTGGGGACACCGCCATCTGGCCAATCCATCAAAAGACCCTCGAACGGCGCTCGAGTCCGGCCTTCGGGCCAGGGTAGATCGCTGCCCACCTGTGACAAAGCGATGTCGGCCGCACCTTTGTAAATTCCGTGACCATGATCGGCCCCCTCCTGGAACTGGTGAAGCCGGACACGCCCGACGCGAACCGTCTTGAAGACCTCCGTGTTGGCGCCCAATCCATCATCGAATCGCACCGATATCTTTCGGGAGTCGATGGACGCATCCGAAGTCGCAAAGGTCACCGATCGGAGGATCTCCTGGATCGCAGGCACGGTGGCGTCTGCGTTCAACTGAATCTTCAGCGCGGCCTCAGATTCACCGCCCGAGACTGTGGTCACCGGTTTGCCTTCGAAGGACACAACCTTCCCGTCGACTCGGACTCCAGACTGGGCCAGATCTGCGGCTCGGAGACCCAAACGATCGAGGGCCGAGTTCGGAGGCAGGATCGTGAGGGTCAAAACCGCACCCGGAAAGGTGGTGGCGTCGGGATCTGCGAGGCGCGCACGGCCGTCGATTCCGATCGGGGGAGTTCCGAGGGAATAGAAGGCTTCATCGGCGGAGATGAGGATACTGGTCTCGTTGTCGAGCAGCACCGATGGCAGCAAGATCGTCCCATTGAAGTTGGTGTAAATCGGATCCAGCGACTTGACGATATTGGTCAGGTTGAACTGGAGGGTCGGTTGATTCACGGTGTTGTCGACGCCGGTGAGGGTCACGATTTTGGGCGTCCGCCAGTCGCTGGGGGTAAAGGTGAGCAGCGAAGGAGTCACCGAAACCTCGTTAGACGCTCCGGAAGAGAGTTGCACGATTACCGGCAAGTCGGGCTGGGTGCCCAATGCCAAACTGTACTGCAGGGTGCGTGATTCCAGCACGGTCAAGGGCAGGTCATACGACCACACCAAGCCGGGCACATCGTCATCGGAGTTGACACCGCGCAGCGACAGGCCGGTCAACTTGCCGTAGGCGGCATCGACCGACGACACGGGGCCCAGACGGACAACAAATTCGCGAGCCCCATCGGCACGACCATCATCCACACCCCGGAGGGTCACCTTCTGCGGCAGTCTCCAGTTCGTCGCATCGAAGACCAGTTCGGCGGGCTGCACGAGAACCTCTGCGGTCGTTAGCGAAACCACAGGAACCCGGACCTCCGCAGTCGGTTGCCGCGTGAGGGAAACCTGAACCTCGGCCTGCTGTCCCGATTCGCTAGTGACCAGACCGTCGATGAGATCGACCGCGATCCCAGCGGTCTCGTCGTCGAGATTCAATCCGGGTATCCGGACCTCGGGAACCCCCTGATAGGCAGGGTCCGCGGTCGCCGAGGGCTTCACGATCAGGTCGAAACCGACGTTGCCGTCGGCGACCGAATCATCCTGACCCACGACGCGGATCGATTGAGGAACGCTCCAGTTGTCGGGGTTGAAGATGAGGAACACCACCTCCGAGGGCGGAGCTGAACCGTCGACGGAGACCACCAAAGCTTCACTGGGTCGAGTGGTCCGCAGAGAGACGGTCACCGGTTCCGACGGAGCGACATCGAGGGCCACGCTGACCAAGGTTCCGCTTCCCTGCTCGCTGGTCACGATGGTCTTCAACGGGCGAGCGGAAACCCCCGGAGTCGCCGCAGGAATAAAGACGAACGAGGCCACCGGCTCATTGGTCGCGCCCTCCAGCGGAGGAGGATACACGCCTGTGTCGCGGCTTTCGATGATCCACGAAGTGCCGTCGGCCTCATAGCTGATCACGTTGTCGAAGTTGTTGGTGTATCCGCCCTCCATGGAGGTGATGAGGATGCCCGACTTCGGAGAGGCCCCTGAAATCGCCAATCGGAAACGGCCGGGCTCTAACTGAGATATGGAGAACGCCGGCTCCGGACCACTGTGCATGAGGATCACCGCGTTGGTTCCGGTGTCATCCACACCGAATTTGCCGGAAACCACCGTGGTGTTGGTCTTGGAGATAAACACGAACGCAGCGGGATCCTGCTCGAGGGCCCTCGGGTTGGTGGCGCTGCCGAAATTATCCTTCACGTAGACCTCCCAGGTTCCATCGGGATTGGCCACCGAGTTGGCGAAGTTGCCCTCGTTTTTGGCATGGTTGACGATGAGGACGCCCGAGTTGGTTGAATTGATCCCAAGGGTCCTGAGGTCCACGCGCGATCGCCCGGCGCTGATGCCCTTGAAATGGGTACCCAACACGAGACCCTTTGAACCGGTGAACAAGTTGTTGGTTCCCCCATTCGCAGCGGTCGAGTTGCGGGCCCATCCCGACAGCCAGTCGCTGTAGCGGAAGAAGGCAACCGCGACATCGGTGTTGTATTCAGCCCGATCTGAGGTGACGTCTTGGACTACCGCCCAGAAGCCGGCGGCCCCTCGGTCGAAGGCCGGAGCGGCATACCCGAGCAGGTTCTCCAACTCCCCGTTGTCGCGGCCGTTCTGGGTGACCGCCACCATCAACACTCCCTCGTTAAGTTCATCGGCTCCCGAGTCCCCCACCTGCACGTTGTAATCGCCGCGGTTGGAACCGGGGCGAACTCGGAGATCATTAATCGTGAGCGTCGCCGACACGGTGACGGAATCCACGGAGTTGCCGGTGTCGTTCTGGACCACCTTGAGGTTGGCGGACGGAATGTTGTGAGGAGGAGCCGATCCAGCCGACCCGGATGTGGTCATGACCAACCACAGCACCATCAGACACAGACCATTTCTAACCAGGGATAAGGAGGGATTCATCGTTTCGCGATCGACGTGAAGAACCTTCATCGACTCTCCACTGAACCCTCACTTTACTCGCGCTGAACCGCCCCAAGACACCGACGAAGCTGTGACGATTCAGCGTCTCTCTACGCAATAGTTTGACGACTATGTTGAGCAGGTGACATCCCCGCGACATCGATCGATTTACCGCGAGGACCTGAAGCGTCGTGAACTATCGCTCTGGGGATTAGAAAACCAGATACCTTCTCCTAGTTGCAGGACCGGCGGAGACCTCCTATTTGTTTGTCAGTGGTCGCCGTGAGCGCGACCCATCCATCCAAACCTCATGAAACGCATCGCGCTCTTTGCGCTGACGAACATCGCGGTCCTCGTGGTCATCTCCATCGTGGTTCGAGCTCTTGGCCTCGACCGGTGGATTGGTGCCCATGGGGTGAGCTACACAGGACTCCTGGTGATGTCGCTGGTCATCGGTTTCTCCGGCAGCCTGTTTTCGCTCCTGATCTCCAAGTGGATGGCCATCCGCGCCTATTCCATCGAGCTCATCAAGACCCCAGGCAACAGCACTGAACAATGGCTCATCCAGACAGTCCGTGAGCAAACCGAAAAGGCGGGGATCCCCATGCCGGACGTAGGCATCTATGACAGCCCAGAGGCCAATGCATTTGCGACCGGTCGTTCGCGCAACAACGCTCTGGTTGCTGTCAGTTCAGGCCTGTTGCATCAAATGCGCCAACGGGAGGTCGAGGGCGTACTGGCCCATGAGGTGGCCCACATCGCCAACGGGGACATGGTTACTATGTCACTGCTCCAAGGGGTCCTAAATACCTTCGTCATCTTCTTTTCCCGAATCATCGGGCTCTTGGTGGATTCCCTCTTGCAAGGCAACCGACGCGATGACCAAGAACGCTCCTCGGGCACGGGCATGGGGTTCTTTATTGGCTCGATGGTAGCACAAATCTTCCTGGGCCTTTTGGCGTCTCTGGTGGTCATGGCCTACAGCCGCCGACGCGAGTTTGCCGCCGACGCAATGGCTGCTCGTCTCGAAAGCCGAGATGCCATGGTGGGAGCTCTGCAACGCCTCAAAACGATCCATGAGGGCGGCGGAGTGCTTGATGATCGGTCTGCATCGTTGGCGGCTTTCAAGATCAGCCACAAATACGGCAACTGGTTCTCCTCGCACCCGCCTCTCGACGACCGCATCCGGGCCCTGCAAGAGGCCGTGTGACCGCGGCAGGACCTCAGCGAGGATCGTCGGCGAGCCAGCGAGTCACGTAGGGATCAATCCGTGAAAGCACCAGAAAGCTCCAGCGCTCACGGAGTCGTTCCCACCAAGACCGCGACCGGGCCCAAGTCCTAACATCCACCGGCGCAGCCATCGCTTCGGTTGCATCAAACCAAGCGGCTGTGTCCGCGGCGGCCTGCGGATGCTGGATGCGCACCATCAACTCGTGGTTGATGTGCAGACTGCGCGTATCGAGGTTGGACGAACCAACAAAGACCGAGTCGTCCACTCGGTAGAGTTTGGCGTGCAAGACCTGGGGAGTGTATTCGCGAATTTCCACCCCGGAGCGCAGCATCCGGCCGTAGAGAAAACGCCCCGCCCGAAGCGAGATGGCCACATCGGATTTCCCCGGCACCAAGATCCGGACCCGCCCACCACGAGCGGCCACCCGACGGAGAGCGGCCCGCAAGGCTAATCCCGGCAGAAAATAAGCCACCGCGATGCGGACGTCGCTCGCCTCCTCGAGGCAATTTAGAAACTCGGCCAGGAAGGCGTTTCGACCGCGACCCGGTCCGCTAGGCAGTACCCGAATGCCATCCGACGCGCTCGATCGGGAGTCCACCGGGTTGCGACGACGCAAACGCGGAAAGCGAAGAGGGCGCTGGTCCGCCCGCTCCCACATGGTTTCAAAACTATCGTCCAGCGTCTCGACCACCGGACCGGTGAGGCGGATGCCGATGTCCCGCCATCCGGAATGAATGCCATCACCCAGGTATTCCGGAGCCACGTTAAACCCTCCGGTGATGGCCAAGGTTTGGTCGATGACCAGCAGCTTTCGGTGACTGCGGACAGGCAATCGGCGCAGCGTCAACGGGTTGAAAACCCTCACCTCGCCGCCAGAGGCCCGGAGCGGGTCGAAGAACTCCTCGTCGAGCGACGACGATCCCAACCCATCGATGAGCACGCGAACAGGCACACCTCGCTGCGCCGCCCGGATTAGAGCGCTCCGAACGGCTTCGCCCGGGTTGCCGACCGCGTAAATGTAGGTCTCTAGGCAAACGGATTTACGTGCCCCTTCGATCGCAGCGATCAGAGCCGAAAAGGCCTCGTCGCCCGTTCTGAGCCAATGGAAGGTAGTCTCACCCATGGATACGGCCCGTTGCATACGTCTCCTTGGTCTTCTGTGCCACCCCAATCCGCCCTTCAGGGCCACTGTGTCAAAACAGGCTGGCCCTCGCGGGACAATCTGCTATTGCCTCCATCATGAGTTCAGGATGCTTCCGATGGGGGTGGTGGCCGATGGCAGCCCTATTGACCCTTGGGTTGGCGGCGCAAGCACCAACACAACCCAGAGGTCTGGAGATCAACGCCTTCCAACGGGCCTTGCCGGCTCCGGGTGACACAGTTCCCGCGACGGCACGCATCCAATACCCTCAGGCCCTCGCTTGGGACACCCAAACCCGGGAGATCCACGCCAAGGATGGCGAGCAGTCGGTCGATTTTCGTTTTGCTCTCACCAACGCCTGGACCAACGCCGTCACCATCACCGGCACCAAGACCAGCTGCGGCTGCACCGTAGCTCGTCTGCCCGAGACACCGTGGCTCATCCAGCCCGGCAAGGGCGGCGAGATCTCAGGCACCATGAATTTGCAGGGCAAAGTGGGAACCATCGTGAAGACGGTGACGGTCTCGACCGATGTGGGTTCCATTCTCTTGAACGTGAAGGTTCACATCGCCCCGGCAGATCCGGGTCGCATGCGGTCGGCCGACCGGCAACGCAATTTGGCCGTGGCTGCCGCGGACCGACAGGCCGTCTTCCGGGGCGAGTGCGCGTCTTGCCACGTGGCCCCCACCGTGGGCAAGCGGGGCGCTGAGCTCTACGCCACCGCCTGCGGGATCTGCCATGACGCCGAGAACAAGGCCACCATGGTGCCCACGCTGCGGGAGCTAAAGCACCCCACCGATCGGGCCTTCTGGATGCAGTGGATCCGCAACGGCAAACCCAACAGCCTAATGCCCGCCTTCGACCTCAAGCAGGGCGGTATTCTGGATGAGGACCAAATGGCCTCGCTGGCCGATCACCTCGACAGCGCCGCCTTCAAGACGGGGCGTTCCGCCACTCCGGTCAAGACGCCCCAACCGTGAGTCATCTGGGTCGCTTCATCACGCTCGAGGGCGGCGAGGCCGCCGGCAAGTCCACGCAAATCGCCCGCCTGGCCGAACGCCTGCGCCGCCAAGGGCGATCGGTTCTGGAACTTCGGGAACCCGGTGGGACACCGCTAGGTGAAAAGATTCGCCACTTGCTCAAGCACGATCCGGACGGTCGGGGCATGTCTCCCGAAACCGAATTGCTGCTCATGAACGCGAGCCGCGCCGAATTGGTGCGCCAGCGAATCCTTCCGGCGCTGCAGTCGGGCCAAATCGTCCTTTGCGACCGCTTCTACGACTCGACCGTCGCCTATCAAGGGTTCGGGCGCGGACTCGACCTAGCAGCCGTCCAGTCGGTGATCCAACTGGCCGTGGGAGGACTGCAACCGGATCGAACGCTCTGGCTAGATGTGGCCCCGGAAATCGCGCGAACCCGTTTGGCCGGACGCCAGGCCGCGCAGGCGACGAGCGAGCCCTCCGACCGCTTCGACGAAGAGCAAGAAGCCTTCTTCGCCCGGGTGGCCCAAGGCTTCCGGGAGGCGTTCCACGCGGAGCCCGATCGCTGGCGACACGTCGATGCCGGTGGATCGTTGGAATGCGTCGAAGAGGCTGTCTGGTCGGCCGTTTCGAACCTCTTCTAGGAACCTGGATCGGTCGGCTGACGCCGAGTGCGGAGCGGGCCTCAGCAAACCTCAGCGCCCGAAGGGCATTTTGCCCATGAGTCCGCCGGCTCCGCCCATCTTAGTCATCATCTTCTGGAACTTGCCCATCTTGCGCATCATGTCTCGCATCTCATCGAAGCGCTTGAGCAAGTTGTTCACTTCGGTGACCGTGACCCCCGATCCCTTGGCAATACGCTGACGGCGACGGGCGTTCAAAATTTGGGGAGAACCACGCTCCTGACACGTCATGCCGCACAAGATGCCCTCCATGCGCTTGAAGTCCTTTTCACTCTTGGAGAGATCCGTGTTCTTGAGCATCTCCGAACCCCCAGGCAGCAGGCCGACGATGTCCTGAAGCGGCCCAAGTTTCTTCATCTCGCGGAGCTGCATGAGGAAGTCATCCAGGGTGAACTGACCCTTGCGCATCTTCTCCTCAAGATCCATCGCCTTAGAGGCATCAATGCGATCCATCGCCTTCTCGACCAGCGTGACGACGTCGCCCATGCCCAGGATGCGCTGAGCCATGCGCTCGGGATGAAACAGCTCGAGATCGTCCAACTTCTCGCCGACGCCCATGAACTTGATGGGCTTGCCCACCACGTGTCGGAAGGACAGAGCCGCACCACCGCGGGCGTCACCATCGAGCTTGCTCAGAATGGCACCCGTGATATTGAGGGCTTTGTCGAAATGGGTGGCCACACTGACGGCCTCTTGGCCGGTGGCCGCATCGAGCACCAGCAGGGTCTCGGCCGGTTTGATGAGATCACGCAGACGCACCAGTTCTTGGACTAAGTTCTCGTCGATCTGAAGACGCCCGGCAGTGTCAAAAATAACCGTGTTGCACTGGTGACCTGCCGCGTATTCGAGCGCCTCCCGGGCGATCTTAATCACGTCGGTCTCGCCCTTCATCACAAAGACCGGAACACCAATTTGCGCGCCAAGAGTAGCCAATTGGTCCATGGCGGCCGGACGATACACATCGGCGGCCACAAGCAACGGTAGCTTCCCTTGCTTCAGCAGCAGTTTGGCCAGCTTGCCCGAACTGGTGGTCTTGCCCGAGCCGTGGAGACCGCACATCAAAATGCAGGCTGGGTTGCCGGTGAGGTGAAGCCCCTGATTTTCCGATCCCAGCAACGTGACCAACTCATCGCTGATGATCTTGATCATCTGCTGGCCGGGATGAACCGACTGAACGACGTCTTCTCCCAGGGCCTTAGCCTTGATCGATTCGATGAAATCCTTGGCGACCTTGAAGTGCACGTCGGCCTCCAGCAGCGCCATGCGAACATCGCGCAGGGACTCCGACACGTTGCCCTCAGAAATCTTCCCTAGTCCTCGCAGGTTGCGGAAGACGTTCTGCAATTTGCCACTCAGGGAGTCGAACATGGACCTAAGCCTAGCGCAGCAACCCCATCGCCGGAAAGCCCGGAGGCGACGGGTTGCAGGAGGAGTTCCCGCACCCGCCACGAAGGCGGCCCGGAAACGGGAATCCACGGGGGAGAGGGTTCACCGAGAACAGGCGAATGGAGAACGAGGTCCGGCAGGGTGCATTCTTGGGGGGGCTCTGCCGGTCTATCGCAGAAGGTAAACCCATCGGCGGATTCCCCTTCCGTGGATGGCCAACGGGTGCTAAAGAAACTCCATTATCCGGAAAATACTCCCCACGCACCCCATGCATCCGACAACCCTAAACCAACGGACCGCTCACCGAGCCCACGGTGCCACCGGTTTCACCCTCATCGAACTGCTGGTGGTCATCGCCATCATCGCCATCTTGGCCGGGATGCTCTTGCCGGCGCTCTCGAAGGCCAAGGCCAAGGCCAACGGCGTGAAATGCATTAGCAATCTGCGCCAAATGGGCCTGGCGACGATCACCTACATTATGGACCACGGGGTTTATCCGGTGGGCATCGACGGCGGCGACGGGGCGGCCTGGATCTGGCCAGCCCTACTCCGCAGCAGCATGTATGGCGGTCAGAATACCGATGTTTTCCGGTGCCCGGCCGCACCCCAGCAGTCGCAATGGGTTCCGAAGTTCGGCAGCGGGGCCCCGGCCAAGCTGGGCTACCTGAAGGACGAAGTGCGCCTGCGCCCAGGAGGCACTTTCTTCATGAGCTACGGCTACAACGTCTGGGGCGCCTTCGCCGGACAGACACCCAACACCGGGCTCGGCGTGTACCTCGGAGATCCAGTCTGGGGTGAAACCAAAGAAGCCTCGGTCAAGAACCCCTCCGAAATGATTTCTTTCGGCGACAGCAACTGGGACGTGAAGAAGAAGGGCGACCGCGACTGGAGCGGATTCATCGGCATGTACGAGGAGCGCCAATGGCCGCTGGAGATCCACGCTGGCCGCACATCCCTGGTCTTCTGCGACGGCCATGCCGAATCCAAGCGCCGATTGGACATCATCGGCCAACTTCATAAAAACCCTGCCCAACGCAAGGCCGTGGCCCGTTTCTGGAACCGCGACAACGAGCCGCACTTTGAATGAGAGTTAACCCCACCGACCCTGGGGTCTCGGGGCCTGCGCGCTTGTTGATCCTGCCGGGTCCTCCTAGCCTTTCTTAATGACCCCGAAGATTTGTCTGCAAGTGATCCCTCGCAGACTTCGGCCCCGAAAACTCGGCAGGGTCGCTCAGTGGTTGCTCATTGTTCTTTGGGTCGGATCGGCCGCACAAATCAGCCTCGATCTTCAGGCTCAAACCCTGATTCCCATGAGCGCACTGTGGCGCTGGCGGCCGGGAACCAATGAGGCCTCAGCTCCGGTCACGGCGTGGCGCACCGTCGAGTTCAAAGAGACTCAGTTCGCGTCGGCTCCAGCCCCCTTCTGGTATGGCGATATTCTTCCGGGCGGCACCCAGATCAGCGGCATGCAGAATTTCTACGGGTCGCTCTTCCTGCGCCGCTCGTTCATCGTGCAGAACATCACCGAAGTGAGCGCCCTCCGACTCGGAGCGCTGGTCGATGATGGATTTGTCGCCTGGATCAATGGCACTGAGGTGCTGCGGGTGAACGTGCCGGGTGCCTCTGGCGATGCGGTGGGCTTGGCAACCCTGGCCGACAACGCCGCAGAACCCGTTGCCTTCACGGAATACACCCTGCCCGATCCGGTGAATTACCTGCAGGCCGGGACCAATGTCCTCGCAGTCCAAGTTTTCCAGAGCAGCCTCGGCAGCAGTGATCTGGGCTTTGATGCCTCGCTGGAGGCCATCCAGAAAGACTCGGTGGCACCGACGGTGCTCCGCATGGATCCCGTCCCCGGTTCCACAGTCGAGACGTTCACCGCATTAACAGTAACCTTCAGTGAGCCTGTCACCGGAGTCGTGGCGGCGCACCTGCTGGTCAACGGCCTCGGAGCCAAGTCGGTCACGGCCACCACTCCGGCCGCGTACCGTTTCGAATTCACCCAACCAACCTACGGAGCGGTCACCGTCGAGTGGGATTCCCGACTCGCTTTGGTGGATCAAGCCGAGCCGCCCAACCGCTTCGACCCGGCAGTCACAGGCAATGGAGGGGGGGCCTACCGGTTGGTGGATCACACACCGCCGACCCTCACCGGATTGTTTCCCGCTTCGGGAGCCACAGTGAGATCTCTGGATTCGGTCTCCGTCCTCTTCAGTGAACCGGTGACGGGCGTGGAGGCATCCGATTTTCTCATCAATGGTGTGCCCGCATCGGCGGTCACCGCCCTGAGTGAAAGCCAGTTCCGCTTCAGTTTCCCTGCTCCACCGGTCGGACCAGTGCAGTTCGCTTGGACCCTCGTTCATGGCATTAACGACCTCGCCGCATCACCCAATGCTTTCGCAGGTCTGCCGTGGATCGTACGACTCGATCCCGACGCCTCCGAGGCTGCGCCGTACTTGAGCGAGTTCATGGCTTCCAACACGCGCACCCTCAAAGACGAGACCGGGCAATACGTCGATTGGATCGAACTCTTCAACCCCGCAGAGGCTCCCCTCAACTTGCGCGGATGGTCGCTCACGGATGACGCCGGCAACCTGACGAAGTGGCGGTTTCCCGAAACCAATCTGGCGGCCGGCGGATTCCTCGTGGTCTTCGCTTCAGGGGCCGACCGACGGACTCCAGGATCCCGCCTGCACACCAATTTCCAACTCGCCGCAGGGGGTGAATACTTGGCGTTGGTACGTCCCGACGGCACGAATATCGCCAGCGAGTTCAAAGCGACCTATCCACCGCAAGTGCCCGACCTCTCGCATGGAGTTGTCCAGGTACCTCAGGCCAATTCCTGGGATCGGGGACCTTCTGGCGTCTACTTCACGCGACCCACACCCGGTTCTGCCAACCTGGGGGGCACCGCCCTGCCGGGGCCCCTCATTGGGGAGGTCCTGCACACACCCAAGGTCCCCACGGACACCGAAGACCTCCGCGTCACAACCCGGGTCCGCAACACCTTCCAACCGGTGTCGAGTGTCACGCTGCGCTACCGCATCCTCTTCGGCGCGGAGACCGGGATCCCGATGTGGGATGACGGGTCCCACGGAGACGGCGCCGCCGGGGATGGCGTCTACGCGGCCACCTTGCCTGCCGACTTGGCCTCACCCGGGCAAATGATCCGCTACCGAATCGTGGCCACGGACACCCTCGGCGCAACCTCCCGCTGGCCGCTCTTCCCCAGCGCGACCACCTCCCCAGAATACCTCGGCACAATCGTCCAACCCACCAATTTTGTCACTCAGCTGCCGGTCTTCCACCTCTTCATTGCACCCAATCAACTGGCCGGCATCGACACCGAGTCCGGTGGTCGGATCGCCCTCTTCCACGACGGCGAACTCTACGACAACGCCTACATGGAATTGCGCGGAAACACCTCGGCGGGACTCAACAAGAAGTCGCATCGCCTGGAGTTCAACCGAGGGTACGAACTCCGTCATCCCGGACCCGGCGGGAGTGTCCGCAAGTCGGCGCTCTTGGCCGAATACCTCGACCCAGCCTACTTGCGGCAGAGCCTCTGCTTCTGGTTTGTGGATGCAATCGGAGTCCCCTCCCCGTTCCACTATCCCGTCCGAGTCCATCTCAATGGTCAGTTCTATCAGTTGGCCTTCCACAACGATGTCATCGGCCAAGAACAAGTGGAGCGCATGGGCTACGACCCACGGGGCGCCCTCTACAAGGCCGTGGGCAACCTGACCCCGGACTTCTCCAGCACCGGCGTCTTCCAGAAACTCGAGCCCGACAACGACGCGAGCCGCACCGACTATCTTCAATTGGCCAACGGCATCCGGGAGACGTCCCCGCTAACGACGCGACGCAACACGGTGTTCGACTTGCTCGATGTGCCCCAGGTCATCAACCACTTGGCCGGCACCCGATGGTGCGCCGAGAACGACGACGTGTGGGCCAACATGAGCCTCTACCGGGATACCTTCGGGGACGGGCTTTGGCGCAATATCCCCTTCGACATGAATGCGTCGTGGGGACAGCTCTACGGCGGCAGCAACCCGCTGGAGGCCACGGTGGATGGATCCAAGAGTCACCCGCTCTACGGAGGCTCCAGCACTGGCGGCAACTTCAACCGCCTCTACGACGTCATTGTTCGACTGCCCGAAACGCGCCAGATGCTGCTGCGTCGCCAACGCTCCATTCTCGACCTGCTGGTTCAACCGCCGGGAACCCCTTTTGAGAAGCGGATCCTCGAGAACCGCGTGATCGCCCTAACCAACCTCATGGGTCCAGAGGCGCTGCTAGATCGCGCCAAGTGGGGCGCTTCACCCTGGGCCGGCAACAAGACCTTCGCCGCGGGCGTCGGCGACTTGCTCAACCAATTCATCGAACCGCGCCGACGCCACTGGTACCTCACCCACAGCATCACCAACACGGCACGGACCATTGGTGTTAATAATTCCAACAACGCCGGCATCCCTCTGACGCAACCGGAAGACGCGGCCCCAGAAATCCTAGACGTAGAATTCAACCCAGTCTCCGGCAACCAGGCGCACGAGTTTTTGGTGCTCACCAACCGGTCAGGCCTCGCCTTGGACTTGAGCGGTTGGAAGCTCGATGGTGCCGTCAAGTTCACCTTCCACCCGGGCACGGTGCTCCCCTCCAACAGCGTGGTGTACGTCAGCCCCGACGTCCGCCAGTTCCGCGCTCGCACCACCGGACCGCGAGGAGGTCAGGGACTCTTCGTGGTGGGCCCGTATTCTGGCCAACTCTCAGCCCGCGGCGAAACGCTCACGCTGCTCAATCCCCGGGGCAAGACCGCCCACCAACTCACCTACGCCGGCGACCCCAGCGCCGCGCAACGCGGGCTACGAATCACCGAGATCCATTTCAATCCGCCGGCCGGTCCCGTGGGTGCATCTCTGCCCGATGAGCTGGAGTTTCTGGAGCTGCGCAACCTCTCGCCCAGCGAGTCACTCGATCTCGCCGGCATCCGGCTGGTCGATGGCGTGGACTTCGACTTCTCCACCAGCACTGTGAAGCGATTGGACCCGGGCGCACGCCTAGTGATCGTCGCCAACGCCACCGCCTTCGCCGCTCGGTACGGAACAACAGTGCCGGTGGCCGGCCAATACGTCGGCCGCCTCGACAATGGTGGGGAACGCCTGCGGTTGGTCGATACCCAAGGCGAGGAGATCCTGGACTTCGGATTCAAGGACTGGTTTCCGGGCGCAGACGGCGGCGGCTTCTCCATGGAAGTGGTCGATGAACAAGCCAGCCCGGATAGCTGGGGCGACAAGACCCAATGGCGCGTAGGGAGCGTTCTTGGAGGCAGCCCTGGTTCCGGCGGACCGGCGGAGGGTTTGCGTTTGAGCGCCGAACTCACCCCCGCCGGACTGCGGCTCCGCTTTCCAGCATTGGTCAATCAACGCTACTCGCTGCAAGTGTCGGAGGTGCTCGAACTCGGAGTCTGGTCCAGCCTACTGGAGGTGCCAGCCCTGCCCAATGCCCGAACCATCGAGCGCACAGAACCCCTCTCCAGCGAACGCCGATCCTACCGAGTGCTCGTGCCGGCGGGTCCATGAACTCAGGCAGGCCATCACCCCGACCCAACAACAAACAGTCCCAACAAACAGTCTGGAACCCACGGTCGGTCGAGCGCAGTTTTGCTTCCAATCACCATGAGTCTCTCTGCTACCGATGCCTTAATCCGACTCCACCCGGAAGACGATGTCGCCGTGGTCCGCCGCCGCATCCTCGCTGGCGAGAGTGCGGGTGAACTCACCTTCCAAGGCTCAATCCCGGCTGCCCACAAGGTGGCGCTCCGGCCGCTGGCCCAAGGGACCCCGGTTCGCAAATACGGACAGTTTATCGGACGGGCTTCGATGGACATCCCGGCCGGAGCCCATGTGCATGTGCACAACTTGGACACCGGTGAACTGTCCACAGGCGACCATTTTCTAGAACCCACCGCCCCATGGCTGCTCCTGCCCGAGTCGGAACGACTCACCTTCCAGGGCTTCACTCGCCCGGGCGGCCGCGCCGGCACGCGGAACTACGTGGCAGTGATTTCGTCGGTGAACTGTTCGGCCAGTGTCTCGCAATTCGTGGCCCGACGCTTCACCCCTGAGGCGCTGCGGCGCGACTTTCCCGGCGTCGACGGCGTCGTGGCCTTCACCCACAAGGCCGGCTGTGCCACGGCCGACGAGGGCACGGAAATTCTCCAGCGAGTGCTCGTTGGAATCGCCCGCCATCCCAATATCGGAGCCTACGTCATTATCGGATTGGGCTGCGAAACCAACCAGGCCGCAGCCATGGTGCGCCGGCACGGATTAGATCAGTCAGAAACGGGCAGCGAACCCCCACTGGTGCTCAATATCCAGCAGCAGGGCGGCATCAGCCGTACGGTGGAAGACGCCGTCAAAGCCGTGAGCGGTTTACTGCCTGCGGTCAACGCTCAGCGCCGATCCACACAACCCTTGAGTCGACTCATCGTGGCGCTGAACTGCGGTGGTTCCGATGGCCACAGTGGGATCACCGCCAACCCGGCCCTGGGATGGGCTTCCGACCAAATTATCCGCCACGGCGGCACGACGGTCTTGGCCGAGACTCCGGAGATTTATGGCGCCGAACACCTGCTCACCCGTCGCGCGGTGAGCCGCGAGGTGTCTGATGCGCTGCTCGAACGGATTCGCTGGTGGGAAGACCACGCCCGGAAGCACGGAGCCTCGATGAGTAACAACCCTTCGGCCGGCAACAAAGAGGGCGGCCTGACCACCATCTTCGAAAAGAGCCTCGGCGCCGTGGCCAAAGGCGGCCAAGCCCCGCTCATGTCGGTGCTGCACTATGCCCAGACGATCACGGGACCTGGCCTGTGCTTCATGGATACGCCCGGCTACGACCCGGAGAGCATGACGGGATAGGTGGCCGGAGGCTGCACGGTC